>NZ_JAVRBY020000055.1:0-47194 GCF_034531035.1 Nostoc sp. DedQUE02
ATTGCGCGATTATTTTCTAACAACAAATACAAGACCCATTTTTTTCTAATAGTATAGCTTGTATTGATTGCCTCATGGGGCTTCTAGCGATCGCCCTCCCGGAAAGTGACAGAAGAGGGATACAGCAGATTGCAGGTAAATGAGGTACATTAATACCAGTGCATCAACGGGTAAAATGAAAGCTTACTCAATAGACTTGCGAGAAAAAATAGTAAACGCTTACTCTGAAGGTGACACCTCAATCAGAAAAGTAGCCCAGAGATTTGGTGTAGCCAAAAGTTTTGTACAAAAACTACTCTCTCTGAATAAGACTGTTTTTCTTTAAAGAGTCGTCGCGTTTGTAAAAATGGTGTTTACTACACCTCTAATTATTGAATTTCAGCAAATGCCACTTGAACTACAAAATCTCACAGGCGGTTACGCCTTGACACCAATTATCCAAGATATTAACCTCACTCTGCAAACAGGAGAATGGTTGAGTTTAGTTGGTGCTAATGGCTCAGGTAAATCTACTTTACTGAAATTGCTGAGTCATATTCTCTCGCCACAAAAGGGAATAGTGCTACTTGATGGTAAAGCAATTCACTCTCAACCCCCCAATATAGTTGCACAAAAACTAGCATTATTGCCGCAACAACAAACTGTTCCTGTTGGCTTAACAGTGCGACAATTAGTAAGCTTAGGACGCACACCGCATCAAACTTGGTGGCAATGGGAATTAAACGACCAAGATTGGCTCAAAGTTGAAGCTGCAATTAAAAAGACGCAACTAGAAAAATTAAGCGATCGCTTAGTAGAACAACTCTCAGGCGGTGAAAGACAACGCGCTTTTTTAGCTCTAGCACTAGCGCAAGAACCAAAAGTATTACTATTAGATGAACCTACAACTTTTTTAGATATCAACTATCAATTGCAACTATTAGAACTGCTTAAAGAACTGAATCAGCAGCAGGGATTAACTATTATCACAGTTTTACACGAACTGAATTTAGGAGCACGGTATAGTTCCCGTATTGCATTGTTAAAACAGGGTCACATTTGGGAAATTGGTACACCTGAAGAAGTTCTAACACCAAATGCGATCGCACAAGTATTTGGTGTGGAATCTGTGATTATTTACACTCCTGTTGGATTACAGGTTTGTGCTATTTCTGCTGTTTAAGATTCTAGTCCATTAAAGTTTTCATCATAAAAAACCCTTGCAATAATCAGCAAAAGTAGTTTTAACTTTCCTAAACTTTTATTCCGCCATTTATCAACAAGCAAGCTTAAATGAGAAAAAGATACCGCGATCACTTAATTTCTGATTTTGTATAAGGTTCAGATTGGGTATAGTATTTTTCTTTCCCCGTAGTGATTAAAGAGAGATTATTTTAAACTCCAGTCATAAGTAATAATTTTTGTCTACCTAATTTTTGTTTTCGTCAGTTAGAGGTAGACGTATAGTGAATGTGCTACCCTTTCCTGGTTCAGATGTCACATCGATTGTGCCTTGATGTGCTTCAATAATGCAGCGAGATAGATATAGTCCCAAGCCACTACCAGAACGTTGATGTTTCCCTTGACGAAATCGCTCGAATAATATTGCCTGATCTGGTTTAGAAATTCCTGGGCCTGTATCTTGGATATCAATATTCACAGCTACCGGAGTGAGATAGCAATGAATATCTACAGAACCTTTGTCTGTAAATTTAATGGCATTGCCGATGATATTTGTCAAAACTCGCCGCAGTTCTACGCGATCGCCCATGATGATACTTAAAGTTTTGCCTTTCTCAAGGTTTACAGCTAATCCTTTTTCTTCAGCTAGAGGAGTTAACTCTTGGGAAACTTCACTAATTAATTCCTGAATATTGCAGGGAGAAATTTTTAATATTTTACAGCCCGCTTCATGGCGATAAACTTCTAGTAAAGTATTTACCATTTCCAGCAGGTCTTGATTACTGCCAATCATGGTATCAATTATTTCTTGCAATTGCGGTGAAACATCGCAAAACCTGCCTTCCAGCAATAATTTTAATACACGGTTGGAGGCTACTAGCGGTATGCGTAAATCGTGAGTAAAACGCGAGACAAAATCTGCCCGGAGATTAGCCATCTGATCTCGTTCGTCGATACTATGCTTGAGGCGCAGGAGCGATCGCACTCGTGCATGTAGTTCATCAGGATCGAATGGTTTACGAATAAAGTCATCTGCACCAGCATCGAGTCCTTCAACAACACTAGATTCATAGTGAGCCGTGAGCAGCAGAATAGGGATAAATGGTAACGCCGGATTCTGCCGGATGCGTCGAGTGAATTCATACCCATCAATCTCCGGCATCATTACATCTAAAAGAATTATGTCTGGTGGTGACTCCTCAACCATAGTTAGAGCCATTTTGCTATCTTCCACCAAACTAATTTCATAGTCCTCATCTTCTAGGACTGCTTCTAAGACCAGTAGATTGTCAAAAACATCATCGACAACGAGAATTTTATCTTTTTTGACAGTTTTAGTTAAAGACATGGCTAAATAAAAAAAGAAGTGCTTGGCTATCCCTCGCAAATCTAGTAATAGCTTACTTCACCAGCGCTGAGATTATTAAGGATTCACATTTTCCTTTAAAGTTTCCTGGATTAAATATCTAATTTTTAAGTAATTATATTTAAAACTATATTTTTTAATTGTGGTATTTAATACCTTGATATAAGGTATGTTACTCAAACAATATCTGTGTTTGGGTCTTAGGTTGAGGTAGTTTAGTCCCTTTTATGTAGATTATCCTAGTTGTTGCAAGCGCAACTACTTAATAGTCAACCATTCTTGCTTGCTACCAGATTGTCTATAAGAAATTGTTTACCATTAGACATCTATTATCAGGTAAATGTATAAAAATATTTTTTGATTGAATTATACTGTCAAATCGAAACTCTTGCCTTGGAAAAGCTTACGAGATAAGGTAATCTATGTCTAATGATAGATGAAGTTCAGGAACTAATACCAAACGCATTGCTTTTTGTATAAGATCCCGAATAAAAGAACTAGATTATTTTAATCTGTACTTTAGATAAATAACAGTAAAGTTAAGCAACTATGAGTGAAATCAAGATCCTTGTGATTGAAGATCACAACCTGACAAGAATCGGCTTACGGTCTGCCTTACAAACCCAGCCAGAGTTCAACATTGTTGGTGAAGCAGCCAATGCAGCCGATGGCATCAAGCTTCTAAAAACTCTCAAGCCGGATGTTGCTACTATTGACATCGGTTTGCCTGACATGGATGGTATTGAGCTAACACGCACATTTAGGCAATATCAAGCAGAGAATGAAGATTATACTACAAAACTACTAATTTTAACCATGCAAAACAGCGAACAGGCTGTTTTAGCAGCATTTGCAGCAGGTGCAGATTCTTATTGCATGAAAGATATTGAAACTGAGAGACTAGTTGAGGCTGTGCGAACGACCCATGCAGGTAGTTCATGGATCGATCCAGCGATCGCAGACCTTGTACTACAGCAAATACGTCAAGATTTCCCTGATGGCAGTAGAGGGGCATCTGGAAAACGAGTTTTGATTGAAGGTATTGATCCAGATGTTGAGAAAAGTATAGTCACCTATCCTTTAACTCACCGGGAGATGGATGTTTTAGAGTTGATTGTCGCTGGATGTGACAATGCAGAAATTGCGAAAAGGCTCTATTTAACAGTCGGCACTGTAAAAACTCATGTTCGAGGTATTCTCAATAAACTCTGTGTTGCTGACCGTACACAGGCTGCCGTCCGTGCTTTGCGGGCTGGATTAGTACCGTAAATATACTTTTTAATAGTTATTTCTCGGTCAAAAGGATCACCTGTACAAAGATTTATTAAGAAATTGTTACACAGTTTAGTAAAATGACATAATTGACGAACAAATAAGTATTTTTCCTCATATACATGATAGCGGATCAATTTCCCTGGCTTACCGCGATTGTTGTGCTGCCACTCGTTGCTTCCCTGCTCATTCCTGTGCTACCTGATAAAGATGGCAAGCGCGTGCGGTGGTATGCACTGGGTGTAGGTATCGCAGATTTTGCATTAATGTGCTACGCCTTTTGGAAGCATTACGATCCCAGGAGCGCTAGTTTTCAAATGGTGGAAAATTATGCCTGGATGCCTCAGTTGGGTCTTAACTGGGCGGTATCAGTGGATGGACTTTCAGCACCACTTGTGCTTCTAGCGGGATTTGTCACCACACTCTCGATTTTCTCAGCTTGGCAAGTTAATCACCGTCCGCGCCTCTTCTATTTTTTGATGCTGGTGCTGTATTCCGCACAAGTAGGGGTGTTCGTTGCCCAAGACTTGCTGCTATTTTTCATTATGTGGGAAGTAGAACTGATTCCCGTTTACTTACTAGTTTGTATTTGGGGTGGGCAAAGGCGACGTTATGCGGCTACAAAATTTTTGTTGTATACCGCAGCTGCTTCTATATTTATTTTGGTGGCAGCCTTAGCAATGGGGCTATACGGTGGCGGTGATATGACATTTGACATAACTGCCCTCGCTAGGAAAGAATATCCCCTTGGGCTACAACTGCTACTTTATGCAGGGTTATTGATTGCATTTGGTGTCAAGCTTGCTGTTTTCCCGATGCATACTTGGTTGCCTGATGCCCACGGCGAAGCATCATCTCCTGTGTCGATGATTTTGGCTGGTGTGTTGCTGAAGATGGGCGGATACGGACTGATTCGCCTGAATCTTGAGTTGCTTCCCGATGCACACATTTACTTTGCGCCTGTTCTAGCCATTCTGGGTGTCGTCAATATTATCTATGGTGCATTAAACTCCTTTGCTCAGACGAATATGAAACGGCGTTTGGCTTATTCGTCAATTTCTCATATGGGTTTTGTACTGCTTGGGATTGCCTCATTCACTGATTTAGGAATCAACGGCGCGATGTTGCAAATGATTTCGCATGGTTTAATCGCATCAGTGCTATTCTTCTTGGCTGGCGTTACTTACGATCGCACCCACACAATGGTAATGAAAGATATGGGCGGTATTGGTCAAGCCATGCCCAAAGTCTTTGCCCTGTTTACAATCGGAGCAATGGCATCCCTAGCACTTCCTGGTATGAGCGGCTTTGCTGGCGAACTCTCGGTATTCGTTGGGATGACAAGCAGTGATGTTTACAGTTCAACTTTCTGCACCGTCACGGTTTTTCTCGCCGCAGTTGGAGTCATCCTCACACCTATTTATTTACTTTCCATGCTGCGAGAGGTATTTTATGGTAAAGGTGCAGCACTACTATGCGACATTAATAATTCAGGTTCGGAAAATCAAGAAGATGAAGGAACAGTTTGTTTTGGTACAGACTGCCTAGTGCCAGAGGATGCAGTCTACGACGATGCTAGACCGCGTGAAGTGTTTATCGCTGCCTGTTTTCTGCTGATAATTATTGGTATTGGTTTCTATCCCAAGATGGCGATGCAGATGTACGATGTGAAGACCGTCGCAGTGAATGCTAATCTTCGCCAGTCTTATGCTATAGTCTCGCAAACAAATCCCCAGATTTATGCTAAGGGTTTCTTGGTTCCGCAAATTTCAGAGGTTGAGGTAGCGCCAGTTTTGGGAACTTTGAAGTAAGCTTTTTGACGAATAGACTTGTCGAAAAGAGCGATCGCTAACTTGGAGAACTTCTAGGTATTTTTCTGAGGATAGACAGAGTATAGCAATCCTATTTGAGTTGTAAAAATTATTGTAGACGCGCAGTGGCTTGCCGCAGGCTACCGCCAAGCCGCCAAGAGCGGCAAGAAAAGAAGGAAAGAAGTTTACGAATCATTTAAGACTGCTATATTGATAGCTTATCAGAATAGGTGGGCTATCAATTCCCTATTGAAGTTATATTAATGTTAACGATGGACTCTACACCCAACTACAGCGTTCAGTTGCTTTATAAATTAACTAAAAATTAGACTATGAATACCACAAAACAAAAAGTTCAATCTTTGCTGAACCAATTGCCAGATGATTGCTCAATCGAAGATATTCAATACCATCTTTATGTAATTGAGACAGTTAGCCGTGGATTAGAAGCAGCCGACAACATAGAAGCAGTAATTACACAAGAGGAAGCTGAAAAACGTTTGAGCAAATGGCTTATGAAGTAGTCTGATCTTCTAAAGCACTAGAAGATGTAGAAGCGATCGCCACATATATATCTCGTGAATCGACTGCTTATGCTGCATCAGTGGTTCAGAGGATAATTGATGTAACTCGTCAATTGAATAACTTTCCACTCTCAGGTCGAATAGTACCAGAGTTTGGCGAAGATGCTATTAGGGAAAAGTTTGTATACAGTTATCGAATCATCTATCGAATTCAGGGCGACACTGTAACTATTGCAGCAGTGATTCATGGAAAAAAACTATTGGATACACTGGATGCAGATTGAGGTTAAGTCAAAAGCAATATTGGATTACCATAACTCATGAGCAAATCAACCCTTTACATGAGATGCTGGTTGATGATTAGTGAGTTTAGCCAATGTCTGTTGTTTCTGCCATCACTGTTAGTGTTCCCGCCACAACTGCAAATTTAGGGCCTGGTTTTGATTGCATCGGTGCAGCTTTAAAGCTGTACAACGAGTTTAAGTTCACTCGCCAAGAAAGTGGGTTAACTATTCATGTCACTGGTACGGAAGCTGAACGAGTCCAAACTGATGAAAGTAATCTCCTCTACCAAGCGTTTGTCAAGTTCTATCAACATATAGAACAGACACCGCCGACTGTGAAAATAGAGATTAAGTTAGGTGTCCCACTGGCGAGGGGTTTGGGTAGTTCGGCGACAGCAATTGTTGGCGGCTTGGTTGCTGCTAATCAACTTGAGGGTGCTACTCTTTCTCAGTCGCAGGTGATGGAGTTAGCGATCGCAATGGAAGGACATCCTGATAATGTAGTTCCAGCTTTGTTGGGAGGATGTCGTCTCGCTGCTACCACTGGCACAGCTTGGGAAATTTGTGATGTTCCCTGGCATAAAGATGTTGTACCAGTTGTAGCTATTCCTAATTTTGAACTTTCCACTTCCGAGGCGCGGGGCGTTCTGCCAACAGAAGTGAGTCGTGCGGATGCGATTTTCAATACCGCCCATTTGGGGTTATTGTTGCGCGGTTTGGAAACTGGTAATGGACAATGGTTAAAGACAGCTTTGCAAGATAGATTGCATCAGCCCTATCGTAAAGCTTTGATTCCTGGTTATGATGCTCTCAACATCGCAGCCGTTAGTGCTGGTGCTTATGGTATGGTAATTAGTGGTGCGGGGCCGACACTGTTAGCTTTGGCGGATAAGTTACACTCGAAAGCTGTGGAGACGGCGATGTTAGCTGCTTGGCAAGAAGAAGGAATTACAGCCGAGGTGCGATCGCTTTCTCTCGATACCCAAGGCGCAAAAAGCTTTTAATATTTTATTCAGCACTTAAAACTCGGTTTATGGAGCAAATTCAGGCTGAAATGGCGGCGCTTAAATCTCAAATTCAGATTCTCCTAGAAGAACGCGCTGCACTCACTATTAATAATGTCATCTCTAGCGAGAATGATTCACCCCAGGCAATGGTTGAAGCCTATCGCCGTCAAGCCAGGGAAAATGCCCAATTATCAGTTGAACTCCAGGGCATAGATGCAGCGATCGCAGCCCTAGAAACCCAGATCAAGCAAAAACAAGGTAAGTTAGTGCGATCGCAAGTTGCATCAAAAGAACTTATTTTACAACAAGAGCTAGAAGAAGCCAAAGAAGTGGCTCAGTTTCATGCTCAACGCATTAATCAACTAGCAGGTGAACTGGCGACAGAAGTCCGTCTCCTTAAACGTTGTGCTAATGAACTAAGTCCAATGTATTGGCGGATTTATTACAAGCCCTTCATCACTGGGTTTAAAACAATCTCCGTTCCTTATGTCCGCTCTGATGGGGAAGTGTGGACAATTGTCAATCGGATTGTTTAATGCTTTAGCTCCAACTACAAGCGGCTAAAGTATTTTTAGTTTAATCATAAAATATGACGGAATTGTAACGGTGGCCTTAGCTGCCGTTTTTTGTTGACGTTGCAAAAGTTTACATTTAAAATGGAATCGTCAAATTTCAATAAGTATTTATTCTTATTTATCCTGAGAATTTGACATTCAATGAGTATATATTCTTGTCAATAATTAAGATTCCATCTTCTAGGATTCAAGATAGTTTACAAAAGTATAGATTCCTTAATATAATGAAACCAAAAGCGAGAAGGCAAATTGATTGTCAGAAGTGATGAATGCTATTGAATTTCCCTGGCTAACAGCCATAATTTTTTTACCATTGGTGGCTGCCTTAGCCATTCCCCTAATCCCAGACAAAGAAGGTAGAACTGTGCGGTGGTATGGTCTGGGAGTTGCGATCGCCGACTTTGCACTGATGATTTATGCTTTTTGGTATAAGTACGACTTTCAGAGTTCAACACTCCAATTTGTAGAAAACTATCCTTGGATACCGCAGTTAGGTTTGCATTGGGCTGTGGGGGTTGATGGTTTATCGATGCCCTTGCTGCTTCTAACAGGCTTAATAAATACCCTCGCAATATTCGCGGCTTGGAAAGTTACCACCAAGCCGCGATTATTTTATGGTTTGATGTTAGCGATGTACAGCGCCCAACTTGGCGTATTTGTTGCCCAGGATTTACTATTGTTCTTCCTGATGTGGGAAATCGAATTAGTGCCGGTTTACCTGCTGATTTCCATTTGGGGAGGACAAAACCGCCGTTATGCAGCTACCAAATTCATCCTTTACACCGCCGCCGCATCAATATTTATCTTGATTGCCGGTTTTGCAATGGCGTTCTCTGGAGATACCGTCACCTTCGACATGGCAACTCTGGGAATGAAAGAATACCCCAAAACCTTGGAATTATTGGTTTATGCAGGTTTCTTGATTGCCTTCGGTGTGAAGTTACCGATTTTCCCTTTACACACTTGGCTACCTGATGCCCACGGTGAAGCATCTGCACCTGGTTCAATGATTTTGGCTGGTGTGTTGTTAAAAATGGGTGGTTATGCTCTTATCCGCTTCAATGTAGAAATGTTGCCCAATGCCCATGTGACTTTTGCTCCAGTGCTGGCAATTTTGGGTGTGGTTAACATTGTCTACGGTGCGTGCTGTGCTTTTGCTCAAACCAATCTCAAACGCCGCTTGGCTTACTCTTCAATTGCCCACATGGGGTTTGTGCTGATTGGGATTGCCTCTTATACAGAACTAGGTATCAGTGGTGCAGTGCTACAGATGGTTTCCCACGGCTTGATTGCTGCTAGCTTGTTCTTCCTGTCTGGCGTGACTTACGATCGCACCCACACTTTAATGATGGATAAAATGGGCGGTATGGCCAAGGTAATGCCCAAAACCTTTGCTCTGTTTACCATAGGTTCAATGGCTTCTCTCGCCTTACCCGGAATGAGTGGTTTTGTGGGTGAGTTGATGGTATTTCTCGGTATCGCCAGCAGTGATGTTTACAGTTCCAGCTTCAAGGTTGTAGTTGTGTTGCTATCAGCAGTTGGCGTGATTTTGACACCAATTTATTTACTGTCGATGCTGCGTCAAGTATTCTACGGTGAACAAAGTCAAGAGTTACACTTGGATGCTGTAATATCTGATGTCAAACCCCGCGAAATATTTATTACCGCTTGTTTGTTGCTGCCAATCATCGGTATTGGGTTTTATCCCAAATTGGCAACGCAGACTTATGATGTGAAGGCAATAGAATTAGCCGCCCATGCTCGTGAAGTTCTACCAGTCGTTGCTCATCAACAACCATCAAGTCTGTACTCGCGGATTTTCTCTGCGCCAACATTGGCTAATTCTCAAGTTGAAAGTTTGATTAACATTTCTGAGTAAATTAACTTCCCATTAAGGGGTCTGCAAGTAAATTCTAAATTATTAGGGCAATAAAGGGGTGGTTACGAAACCACCCCTAAAATTTTGCCAAGATATATCCTAAAGACAGGTGAAACTCCCAAATATGAATTATGACCATTAACTTACCTATAGCCACAGAAATTATACCAATGGTCTTACAATTGCAACCTGCGATCGCACTAACCGAAGACCAGTTTTATGAGTTTTGTCAGTTAAACCGCGATTTTCGCATTGAACGTAATGCTGCTGGAGAATTAGTGATTATGCCCCCTACTGGTTCCGAAACTGATGAACGCAACTTTAACTTAGTTGGGCAGTTGTGGGTATGGACAAAGCAAGATGGTACAGGGGTAGGATTTGGTTCCAGTGGTGGGTTTACTTTGCCGAATGGTGCGGTGCGATCGCCTGATGCAGCGTGGATAAAACGCGATCGCTGGGAAGCCATACCGCCAGAACTGCGAAAAAAATTTGCACCGATTTGCCCTGAATTTGTGATTGAATTGCGTTCTGAGAGTGATAACTTACGAATTTTGCAAGATAAGATGCAAGAGTATATTGATAATGGCACTCAACTTGGTTGGTTAATTGATAGAAAACAGCGCCGAGTTTTTATTTATCGTCCTAATATTGCGGTTGAACAATTGGATAATCCTAACACGCTTAATGGTGAACCTTTGCTACTTGGATTTGTTTTGGATTTAAGTCAGATTTGGTAGGAAGTAAGCTAGTTTTATAGGAACAAAATCAAAATTATAGGAATCTATGGCGGTGAAAGACATATTCCATGATGCAGTAAAACGCGCTTGGAGAAAGAGGGCTGGCTCATTACTAATGACCCGCTTTTCCTGCGTTTTGGTGGTTTGGATATGTACATCGACCTTGGTGCAGAGAAAGTTTTAACAGCTGAACGAAATCAAGAAAAAATTGCGGTTGAAGTTGAAAGCTTTGTTGCTCCATCTACTACAACTGAATTTAGTACTGCTCTAGGACAGTATCTCAAATATCAATTAGCACTTGAGGAAGAACAACCTGAGAGACTTTTATATTTAGCAGTTCCCTTAGACACCTATCGTTCTTTTTTCACCTTAGAACTACCAGGCTTATTAATCCAACGCTACCAAGTTCGGCTGATTGTTTTCGATCCAGAAGAGGAGGCGATTGTAAAATGGCAAAAGTAGAAGAGTACCGTCAACTTATTCAAGAACTGCTGCTAACTTACAGCGAAATCAAAGCCAGCAACGAAGAAGTCGAAGCAGAAGTTATTTTTGATAGAGAGCGCGTTGGGCTTTGCCCCGCCGTAGGCATCACTACCAAGTTGTTCATGCGGGGTGGTCAAATAAGCGCCGTGTATATGGCTGTGTTTTGCATTTAGATATTAAAAACGAAAAAATTTGGATTCAACACGATGGTACTGAAGGAGGGATAGCCAATGAACTCATTAGTAGAGGCATACCCAAAAAAGACATCGTTTTAGCTTTTCATTCCCCCTTTAAACGGCAATTTACTGAGTTTGCTGTTGGTTAAAGTAATTTCAATTGCTAAACTTTTCGTGATTTAGGATATAGCCAAAAGCTAAACAAACGGCTAACTCTAGGCATGACAATATATGTCAACAGTAAAACCATAGTAATTGTAACGATCAAAGAAATAATCAAAGGTGGTAAACCACGAAGTAGGGGGACTATAAACGTACCCAACAAATTAATCAACACATATACAGCTCCCCAAGTTAGCAATGCTATTTTGTAGCGCGGTGGAGTTTTCAGTGGTTGGCCGGGAAGAGAAAACCAAGCTTCTAATCCACACATTTGTTGAACATAAGGATCAGATTCAACCAAATGCTTACCTTGATTCAGCCAATATTCGCGATCGCGCGATGTCATCCACACCTTCAAATTTTCATAACCGTCAAACCGGAAGATAATCACATATTCATTTCGCACGCCAAGTTGGGGACGAATTATATTTGTCCCCATGTGACCAATATAGGTTCTGGCAACACTAGTAATATCTTTTAACCAAATTTCGTAAGCGTTTTCGCATCCTGGTTTGACAAGTTGTGTAATGACCACGGTTACAAATTGCTCGTTTTGTTCCATCTCCATATCAAGTTAATAGTTCTGAGTTTTTGTAACCGTAGCATGGTTGAGTCATTCTCAAGTTAAGGAATACCCAGTTTTTCCAACTTCAAGCCGAACAACATTAGCAGGAACGACACCAGTGGGTGGAGGTAAAAACATTCCACCATTAGTTACAACATAAATCGCGGTGCGATCGCCCTCAGTTTGACCAAAAGCCACGGCTGTGCTGCCAATTACACCTTGCTCGGCTTGAGCAATAATAGTAGTACTACCATCGGGCGCAATTCGTACTACACTATTGTAAATGTGCGTTGCTCCATAAAGGTTGCCTTCCACATCAAAGGCAAAGTCATCAATATTAGTTTGCTCAACAAAAATTTCCGGTTCACCTGGTTTATTAGTGATATCAATGGGAATCCGCAACAGCAACATTTTTTCCGTATTTGAAACGTAGAGGAAATCACCAAAACGCTTCAAGCCATTTGCAGCAGGAGTGACATTTTCCGAATTACTACGAGCAAGCATTGGATGTTCTAGCCAAATTGATCCACGGCGTTGAGCAATATCAATTAGCCAGATTGCACCGCGATAGGAATCTGCTGTCAAATACTGAGTGCTAGAAAGTGGGGTGATGCCATTGAGAAATATTGCATCTGGCAGTGTCAGCAAAGTTTCCACCGTACCATCACTTTTAACTAGAGAAAGCACGGGTATAGAATCAGCATTCCAGCCTGTTGCCACCAGATTACCGTTGGTAGTCAAAGCAAGACCACTTACTTTACCTTCAACAGTCGCATGAATTTGCTGATTGCCATCTGGGGTAATGCGAACAATCTTGCCGATCTCATGATTGCTTACAAAAATTGTGCCATCTGGTGCGTAGGCATAGCCCGCCGCAGGTATCGCTAAATTTTCTAAAAAAGTATTGACTGGGAACGAGGTAATAACTTTAGCAGGTGCTAATTGAATGGTTGTATCTACGTAAATAGGCGGTAAATCTGCGGAATTTGCCATATTAACCTACCACTGTAATTGAATGGGGCCACCAAACTTTCGTATCTCTGCAAAAAACAGACCATTTGTTTCATTACGACTCGTCAGAATTAAGCTCCTAATCAATTTTATGGGGCAGGCAAGATGCCCAACCCCACAAAATGTTACAGGATACTTTTTTATTTGGAAAATCCCTTAACAGGTTACAGGCTCGATATTACATCCCGTGCTACTGCTAAAGTCTGATCAATATCCTCTTCGGTGTGAGCAAAAGACGTAAATCCAGCTTCAAACTGAGAGGGTGCTAAGTAAACACCATGCTCTAACATTCCGCGATGAAAGCGTCCGAATTTGGCTGTATCAGACTTTTTCGCATCTTCGTAGTTATGAACTGGGCCAGAGGTAAAGAATAAGCCGAACATGGCGCTGATTTGACCACCGCAAGCCGCATGACCATTTTCTTTAGCAATTTGCAGCAAACCATCTCCTAGCTTTTTAGTAATCCGGTCAAGATACTCGTAAGTACCTGGCTTTTGGAGCAATTCTAAAGTTTTAATGCCAGCAGTCATTGCCAAGGGATTACCAGAAAGTGTCCCTGCTTGATATACGGGGCCGGCGGGAGCAACCATTGACATAATATCTCGGCGACCACCATAAGCTCCCACTGGCAAACCACCACCAATCACCTTGCCCAAAGTTGTTAAATCGGGAGTAACGCCAAATTTTTCCTGAGCGCCACCGTAAGCAATGCGGAAACCTGTCATCACTTCGTCAAATACCAATAATGCTCCATACTCGTGAGTCAGTTCCCGTAATCCTTCTAGGAAGCCAGCATCAGGCGCAATAAATCCAGCATTTCCAACAACTGGCTCAAGAATGACACCAGCAATCTCGTCGCGGTTTTCTTCAAACAAAGCTTTAACTGCTTCTAGGTCATTGAAAGGTGCGGTTAGAGTGGTGCTAGTTGCCGCTTTAGGTACTCCTGGTGAGTCTGGCAAGCCAAGTGTGGCAACACCAGAACCCGCCTTCACTAGAAACGTATCGGCGTGTCCGTGGTAACAGCCTTCAAATTTGATGATTTTGTCTCGGTTGGTGAAAGCCCGCATCAGCCGCAAAACTCCCATACAGGCTTCAGTTCCAGAGTTGACAAATCTGACCATTTCGATGCTAGGAACGGCATCAATAACCATTTCTGCCAAAACATTTTCTAGGACTGAGGGAGCGCCAAAACTGGTACCTTTTTCTAAAGCTTCATGTAGCGCTGCAATGACTTCTGGATGAGCATGACCACAAATAGCTGGGCCCCAAGTACCTACATAGTCTATATATTGATTGCCATCTACATCCCAAATATATGCGCCTTTAACACGATCAAAAACGATGGGCTGTCCGCCCACAGATTTAAAGGCACGAACTGGAGAACTGACTCCTCCGGGCATGAGGTTTTGAGCTGCGGCAAAGACTTCTTGTGATTTTGTTGTTTTAATTGTGGTATTTACCAAGGTTCTCTCCTAAATAGTAGGCAATAAAAAGCTCTATCTTAGAATAGGGTCAAACAGTGCTGATAATTTCTATCCTATAGAATTAGCTGAACCATAAAAATAACAATATGTTATGCAAGTCCAATGAAGACTTGACTTTAGATATTCAAACTTGATGATTTGAGGCATAACAAAATCTTTGGCGAACTGTATGCTTGCATCACTTTAGGGGTATGTCACAGCTAGATAACATTGTTCAATTCGAAAAAACATACCAGTTACCCTATTCTGAATGGTATCGTAAATCCATAAATTATTCTCATTAGAGCAAACTAGCAGGTATGTCTTCTAACGATTCGCGATCGCTGCATTACACCATCCCGGTTGATAAAATTCGCTACGATGAACGGGGTCTAGTGCCTGCAATTGTCCAAGACTATCTAGATGGTACTGTCCTGATGATGGCGTGGATGAATCAGGAGTCGTTACAAAAGACTTTGGAAACTGAAGAAACTTGGTTTTGGAGCCGTTCTCGGCAAGAACTATGGCACAAGGGGGCGACTTCTGGACATATTCAAAAAGTACAAAGTATCCGTTATGACTGTGATAGTGATGCGCTCCTCATCGGGGTAGAGCAATTAGGAGATATTGCCTGCCATACTGGAGAACGCAGTTGCTTTCACCAAATAGAAGGTAAAATTGCCCCACCACCAGGAGATACATTGTCGCAATTGTTTCAAATAATATGCGATCGCCGCGATAATCCTACTGAAAGTTCTTACACTTGTAAACTATTTGCAGGTGGCGATAACAAAATTTTGAAAAAGATCGGTGAGGAAACTGCTGAGGTGGTAATGGCTTTTAAGGATGATGAAGCAGATGCGATCGCAGGTGAAGTGGCTGATTTGCTATATCATACTTTGGTTGCCTTAGCTCACCATCAAGTTGATTTAAAATCTGTATATCGCAAGCTCCAAGAACGTCGGCAATAGATCAAAAAAACAATTCATCCTACCGTGGATTTGTGAAAAATCTTTGCTGAATAGTTTTTATTCCTTATCCACTCCAACGGTTATCAGTGATAATACTGCCGTCTGGCATAGTGGTGTTATGGAGAATAACACAGTCAAAGGTGCAATGAGCGGCATCAGCATTCAACAGGTTGGCATTAGTAAAGTCAGCGTTCTCGAAATAAACGTTAGTCAGATCAGCACCAGTCAGGTTAGCATCCCTCAAGATAGTGTCTTCCAGGCAAGACCTATACAAATCAGCACCACTGAGGTCAGCCCCTGTCAGATTAACGCCCTCGAAAAGAACAGTCAGGGAGGCATCTCTGAGGTCAGTCCCAGCGAAGTTAGCACTTCCTCTCACGTAAACACTTTCCAACTTGGCTCTTCTCAAATCAGCCCCAGCGAAGTTAGCACCCACTAATTCCGCATTATCCAACCTGACTCTAAACAAGTTAGCACCACTCAAATTGGAACTGATGAGATTAGCACTACTCAAATTGGCAAAACTCAAGTTAGCTCCACTAAGATTGATACCACTCAAGTCAGCCCCACGCAAATCAACCCCAGTAAAATCTCTTTCTCCAGCAGCATATCGTTGCAACAACTCCTCAGCAGTTATCCTCATTTATACACCTCGGCATTAATTAACACGTATAAAGATAACTTACTAAACCTCTTCGACCCCCTCTAAGTTATTCGCAGGTAGTGATGACAAAATTTTGAAAAAGATTGGTGAGGAAACCGCTGAGGTGGTAATGGCCTTTAAAGATGATGAAGCAGATGCGATCGCCAGTGAAGTTGCTGATTTGCTATATCATACTTTGGTTGCCTTGGCTCACCATCAAGTGGATTTAAAATCGGTATATCGCAAGCTCCAAGAACGTCGGCAATAGAGCAAAAAACAGATCGCCTTAATCAGCCAAAATTCGATTGAGATACTGTAAAATTACCACAGCGATCGCCACACTCAAGATGAAGCATAGCCAGTAACTATTGGTAATAATTTGTGGTTGATCTAACGCCCATCCACCCAAGGGATGACCAATAAAAGAGCCAACAGCCCAGCACAAAGCGTTGATGGAGAAATAAACGCCACGTTGATTTTCCGGGGCTAACTCAGTTACTAAAGAGGCAGCAGATGGGGTGTAAGAGACAATCGCCATAGCAAATACTCCTAATGCCAATATTACCCAAACCAAATGATGAGATGGGGCTGTACCGCTTACCCAAATCAGTCCAAAACCAATTGCCCAAAGAATGGCGGAAACAGTCAACGCGAGTGTGTGAGAACAGCGTTTTAAGATGCTGGTGACAGGTAACTGACAAATAATTGCGAACACCAGATGCCAAGCAAATAATCCGCTAATCGTAGTTTGAGCAAATCCTTCGGTAGTACTTTCTACAAAAACAAAGTTTTTGAAGTAAAGCGGTAGGGTGCTGTGGATTTGAGAAATATAGATTGTGAAAAATATATTAACTGCGATGTAGATCAGGAAACGCCTATCTTTTAATACTGCAATCCAAGAAGCAAAAAGTTCTGTCTTTTCAGGTTCCTCTATTTGCTGTTGTTCCGTTTCATTAATCCCTACATACACAACTCCAAAAAATGCCATAAAAGAGATGGCATCAATCACAAATAGCCATCGATAACTCCCAATTACCGCGATCAAAAACCCAGCCAGCACAATTCCGATCGCTAACCCCAGATTATCAGCTAGTCGGGCGATCGCAAAAGTTTCGCGGCGATTGTCAATTTGGCTAGCGTCAGCAACCACAGCTTCAGCCGCAGGCCAATAGAAACCTATCCCTAAACCGCTAATCAAGCTGCCAATTACCAAAGAAGTGAAATTATTGGTTGCAGCTAAAACTAAAGAAGCAATTGCTGAAATCGCCGTGGCTAGCAACAAAGTGCGGCGGCGTCCCCAGTATTCAGAATCAGCCAAAGAACCACCTGTAATCCGCCCTACAACGCCGGAAATTGAGGCGCTACCCAAGGCTACCCCAACACTGGTTGCAGATAAACCAAGTTGATTAACAAAAAAGATGGGGGCGTAAAACAGGGTAAAGCCAGTACCAACTTCCGACAGAAATCTACCAATTGCGAAAATCCAGACCTGGGGATGTATCGAGGGCAACCACGATGGTAGCTGCGATTGAGAAGCTAATTTCATGAGCTTAAATGTCATAGCTTGGTGACATTTTTGTAATTCTTATCATTGGCTACAATTTTCCTCACTAATTCCACAGGGTTTCCACAGGGATTTTAGCAGTTTTCCACAGGTGCTATACGAGCTAATAGGCTTCTTACCGTCTGACTGGGGATTGTTAATTACAAGTAGCAAAGAAGTTTAAGGACTGAGTTTTTGTAAAGTCAAGTAACAAAAAGCTGGCTTAAATCCCTATTATCTCGTTCGCATTTATTTTTTATACAATCGTTTTTAACATTTCGCAGCATTGACAAACCCACCCCCTCTTGGCGCACAATGATGCGGCTTGCTTTTGTAATCCGTTCAATCGGCTGGCATCAAACGTGTAAAATATATTACCAATAGATGTAAGCGTAGATTGTCAGGATGGCAAAAGAGCGTGTGAAGCCCTAAGCCGCTTCATCGCAAGCAATTTGTCCCTTTTGATTATCCTCGTAGGAGGAAAATCTCATGAAAGCAACGGTTAGCATCTTTACAGAAATTCCTGAAACACTCCACGAATCCTTAAAAAACTACTTAGAAACTCATCCTGATTGGGATGAAAACAGAGTATTAACGGCGGCGTTATCATTGTTTTTACTCCAAAATGGAGATAGCGATCGCCGTGCTGCTCGAGTCTATCTGGAAACTTTGTTCCACCACTCCTCAGTAGAAATGCCCTGTACCGACTCACCAGTAACAGCTAATTTACTAGATACCCCATAAGTACTGGTATGAAAAGCGTTATTTTGGCTCATACCCGATTAATGAGTTATCAGCCACGATCAGCAATATTACAATAAAAAAGATCAGTAAATTCTGATCCTTAAAAGGTTCCAATAGTTTCTCTTGCTGCCAAAACTAGTTAGAAATAACGCCAGATTTAGAATTGAGGCAAGACTTGAGTATATTAGCTGACCGTTAACACTTGTTATATAACGGTTTTCTTTTGGATACAAACACTTTCGTCGGGGCGCACACCTATACGCCCCGACGAACTCCAAACTAAGTACTGTCATATCTAGCAAAACTGTCAGATGGCAAGAAATATTTTCCAGTGGACTTTCTCCCCTGTCCACTGTCTTAAATGGATAAATAAATATCTCAAATAACTACATAGTCTGTATTTGAGAAATATCTACCTATTTTGATTGTCTAAATTTGTCTTTTATTAAGGCCAAATAAATTCACTAAATAGCTCCCCCAAGAGTTAAGAGTCAAGAGTTAAAAAACTCTAGACTATAAACTCAAGACTTAGCTTCCAAGTGCTGGGGATGAGCAGGAGATTCAAACTTATAGCCTACACCACGTACAGTTTGAATTAATGCTGGCTGACTAGCATCAATTTCAATCTTCTTGCGAATTTGGCCGATATGTACATCTACAACGCGCTGGTCGCCGACATATTCATAGTCCCATACCTCTTGAATTAGTTCTGCACGCCGCCAAACTCGGCCTGGATGACTGGCTAAAAAATGCAACAAGTCAAATTCCAGAGCAGTTAAGGGTACTGGTTGGTTATTAAGTGCTACCTCCCGTCGCACTGGATCAATCATAAGTTTTTCAAATACCAAGCGTTTCTGCTCGGCCGTAGTTATCACTCGCTGACGCCTTAAAATAGCTCCGACTCTGACTTCTAACTCTCCTAACCCAAAAGGCTTGGTGAGATAGTCATCAGCACCTTTAGCAAAGCCGCGAATTTTGTCAGCTTCATCAGCACGGCTAGTCAACATTAGAACAAAAACACCATTACGACTTTGCATCTCTTGGCAGAGGTTAAACCCTGTGACATCTGGTAAATTCACATCTAGAATCACCAAATCAGGGTTAAATTGCTCAAATAGAGTTAAGGCTGTCTTTCCATCTTCGGCAGCCTCCACCTGATAGTTCTGTTTAATCAAAAAGCGTTGGATTAAATTCCGAACCGCAGGGTCGTCGTCAACTACAAGAATCTTGGCGGGAGCCATGACCATTACTTTGCACAAAAATTCGTAAGATTAACAAGAGAATTGCGTAAAAACGCAGTTGCCACTTTGGCTCTAACTAAGAATCTACATGGCTAGGGTATAAGAATCCTGATCATTCAAAAATAAATACTCTAATCAGGATTGTGGGTGATGAGAACGCGAAACTTCTGTTAGCCACAGTATATAAGCACTCTGACTTTAGTCGCAACAGTTCTTGACACCAACACATCTCCTTGACCCTAGTTAGGTGGTAACTTAAAACGTTTCAATTTTAAATCGATATGCGGATATATACCACAAGCGATTATTCAGTATAATTAAAAAAATTCTATTAGGGCAGAGTAAATTGCCAAATTTGAAACAGTAAAGTTGATTTTTTCATAAAAACTATGCATTTTTAAGTACTCTCCGTTCAAATTCTAGATTAGAGCCAGAATTAGGCAACGACATGAGGGTATACACGGAGTTATAGCAATATGTTAAAGTGACTATAGTTGAAATTACAAAGTCGATCAAACTAACCCGTGCTACTATCCTGGTAGGGCATAAAATAGGTCGAGACTTTAGTTTCGATCAAAATAAAACCTAAAGCTGTTTTTTCTTAGACATTAAAGACTGCCGCTGATTGAGGCTGAAGTAATAAACTCCCATGAGCGATCAAAATCCCTACGAAAAACTTGGGGTATCAGAAGAGGCTAGCTTCGATGAGATTCAGGATGCTCGTAATCGCCTATTCGAGCAACATAATGGCGATGCCAAGCATTTAGAAGTAATTGAAGCGGCTTACGATGCGATTTTAATGGATCGCTTACGGATGCGCCAGGAAGGTAAAATCAAAGTTCCTGAACGCATCCGGTTTCCAGAGTTGCGAGTGCAATCGCCTCCTAAGGAAAGTCCAACCCCTCGTGAGCAGTCACCTGCATGGCTGCAACGAATGCTGGATCAGCCAACACCTGCGGATATACTCTTACCAGGAGCTTGGTTTCTCGGTTTGAGTTCTATTAGCCTGTTTTATCCAGAGGGAGGCGATCAGGTTTTGCAGTTAGCATTGGTGGTTGGAGTAGGTACTAGTATTTACTTTCTCAATCGCAAGGAAGGCAAATTTGGTCGAGCCGTTTTGTTCACCTTAGTCAGTTTAATTATTGGCTTAATTGCTGGGGGACTAGTTGCTAGCTGGCTCTTATCACAAGTACCATTCCTCAATCTGTCATCGAATCAGTTTTCTACTGTACTGACATTTATATTCTTGTGGTTGGTTAGTAGCTTTCTGCGCTAAATTGATAGCCTTAAGGAAGCTTCTAAAAACCTCTAAAAAGAAGATGCGTGTTATTTATTTTGACATAACACAGGGTAAGGGTACACAGATGTGTACCCTTAACATATATATGGCAGCATATAGTCATCTTTGCTTGATTACTTGTTAAACCTCAAGAACCCTAAAGAGCCAAAGTTACGCTTCGTCTCCACTGCCTGCAAGCCTATCATCTATACATACAGCAGTTTTCGTTCGGATGAAGTATAAAGTTAGAGGTTTTGAGGCTGAAGGGAGAAGCTGGAAACAACGAGATTACAAAGTTTTTTTTCGCATTTCTCACAACTGAGAAATGCGGCTAGAGTTAAGCTTATAGTTACTTGCAAAAATATTTACATACTCAGCACTCTTGATGACTACTGCTGTTTGGTGCAGTAGTCACCTTTAAGATACACCAATCATTTTCTATCAAGTCGGCACTAATTCGCCAGGACGCAATTTTGACCACTTACCTGTTTCCCGCTTAAAGCTAAGACAACCAACAACATCCCATTCCATTTCAATTACATCCTCTTGAGTCCGAATGTTGACGTTGATAGAAGGTTCATTTGGCTCAAAATTTGGTGTTTCGGTCAAGTGAAGCTGTTGGTGCTGCCCTTCTACGGCATGATAGGTAACACAGCTGTCTACATAGTGGCAGTTCACGCAAATACACATAATAGAAACAACTCCAGGGGCCTTTATTGTTAATCTAACTTAAGCCCAACTGTTATTCATGAGTTGGTAGGTAGATTTTTATTACAATGCATAAATTAGTTCTTTCTAACTTATACCAATTTGAAAAATGATTGTGAAAGATGGAGTGCTAAATGCGATTACTACAGCAATCCTAGATAAATTGTGAACAAAAAATCATGAAAACGAACCGCATTTGCCTAGCTTGCTTCTCCGTAATAGTACACAATCTAAAATCGTTCGACTGAGCGTAGCCGTACCCCTTTGGGGAAGCAAGCTACGCGTAGCGTTCCGCAGGAAAGTCTAAAATCCAAAATGGTATTAGCTCCCGAAAATTGGCCTTTTAGTTTGGAATGGCTGCCACAACCTGCTTACATGGTAGGCGGCGCTGTACGAGATGCTATCCTTGGTAGAACTCGCGAATATCTCGATCTAGATTTTGTTATACCATCTAAGGCAGTAAAGGTAGCGAGAGCGATCGCTCATCATTACAAAGCTGGTTTTGTCTTACTTGATGCAGAACGACAAATTGCTCGTGTGGTTTTTCCCCACGCCACAGCCGATTTTGCTCAACAGGAAGGAAATAGTTTAGAAGTCGATTTGCACAGACGGGACTTTACAGTAAATGCGATCGCCTATAATCCCCATACGCAAGAAATTATCGATCCTCTGCAAGGTTGTGTAGATTTACAACAGGGTATTTTGCGAATGGTATCACCTGCAAACTTAGAAGATGACCCTTTGCGATTAATGCGAGGTTATCGCCAAGCCGCCCAACTAGGTTTTACTATTGAGCTAGCTACCCAAGCCGCAATTCGTTCTTTGGCATCACATATCAGCAAAGTTGCAGCTGAACGATTTCGGGTAGAAATTGGCTATCTACTGGCAAATTCTCAAGGTACTCCTTGGCTGACAAGTGCTTGGGAAGATGGTTTACTTGCTCCTTTCTTTAGAAACGCCACTCGTGAAAGCTTGATCAAACTAGCAGCAGTTGACAATGCAGCTGCCTTACTTACAGAAAATTGGCAACAATTAGGGGTACAACTGCAAGAGTATATCCGTGATAGTATCAAAACCACTTGGTTAGGTATTGCCAAACTTGCTTGTCTTGTCAACCCAGACCCAGTATTAGCGGAAATAGAGCTACAGGAACTAACTTATAGTCGCGCTGAAATCCGGGGTGTAACTACTGCTCTGAAAATGTTACCGCAGTTTCAAGTAGTCGATATGTCTTTGCGAGAACAATACTTTTTGTTTCATAACTTAGATATTGTATTTCCCGCTACGGCAGTGCTAGCTGTAGCACTTGATAATTTGCTGGAGGTCATGTCTGGTGACAACCCACCACAGACACTAGTGGCGACAAAGGAAATCAAAGCAAGACGGCGCCAAGTATTAGCATCTTTGATCAACCGCTACCTGAATCCTGATGATCTGGTCGCTCATCCCACTCCATTACTGAGCGGAAAGGAGTTGATTATAGCATTAGATGTTCCAGCTTCCCCAATCATCGGTCAACTGTTGAGAGAAATTGCCGTAGCACAAGCTGAGGGTAAAGTCTCAACACCAACAGAAGCGATCGCTCTTGCACGTCAGTTAATTGATGGTTAAATATACTTAACCAATTTCTGCTGATACTATATTATGCAATGCCTGTGGCGGGCCACACCTACCAATATTTGGCATTATTGGGTAAGGCTGGTAAATCTGCAACCCCAAGTAGCTTAGATGTCCCTACTTAACATAAAATCGCAATCTTTATAGTCAATCCTTGCAATGATATACATCACTTATGCTAATATTTGCTTGACATTCTGACTATATTATTATGTTCTTCCCTAAAATTCAGCTCAAATGGGCAATTTAATGGATTATATAACAGGCTATTCATTTTATGCTCTGGTTAGCCGCCTGAAGACAACCCCGTACATTCGCTTAAGCACTTATCAGAAAAAAAGACTTCCAAGTTCTCATGATAGATGGAGTCTTTAATGCCTAACCTTTTTTGGACAGGATTAACTGCTTATGAATGGACAGCCTTTAATTTTGGTTGTAGAACAGAGTTTACATGATTTAGAGCTACTTAATTCTCATCTAGGAATATTAAATTTCTCATGCATTTGTACCAAACAAGGAGTGAGGGCTGTGGTCTTGGCACAAACTCATCAACCAGATTTAATTTTGCTAGATATGATGCTATCTAATTTGAGTGCTAACCAAGTTATTGATGACCTCAAACACGACTCAAAAACTGCAACTATCCCAATCATTGCATTAGCACCTCTAACAATAGCACAAGAAGATGACTCCACAATACTGACGGGATTTGATGATTGCATTACTAAACCCTATGATTTTAATCAATTAGAAGTGGTAATCACTCGCCACATCAGTCAGCTAAATTCTTGAAAGTTACGTTGGGATAGAGATTCGGAATTACGAACCTCAAGCAATTGATTGAAAACCACAATAATCCCAGTCCGGCCTGTTGCTAAATTTGTGTTTGTCATCAGGTCGATCGCTGGCTTACCAATAATTTCCTCAATCAAAGTTTTTAATTCTGGCTTAATTATTTTCTCTAAATATAATCGCACTTGTTCAGCTAAAGTCTCATAGCCTCCGTTCAGTAGAGTCTGTTCAGCTTGAGTAACAGAGTTTTCTAGAGAAATAACAATTTCAGTATCAAAAAAATGGCAAATGATTTGGCTAGGAGGCTTACCTATTTTCTCATTATATAATTTTATGATCTGCTGTGATATTTCTATTTCTAATTGTTCAAGATGAGTTTGTACCATTAGCAGCTACAATGTCATATTTATCGTTCGAGCCTGAGATTTAAATTATTCAATATTATAGTAGATGATTATGGGATAGTCAGAAAAAATAAATCAAGATTGGACATTAAGTTAGGGGATTAGCTTGATTTATTTGTTATGAATTTATTTAGAAAAATTCCCAAATTTGACGAGAATAAAAGTTGTTAATCAACGATTTTGTCCGTATTGGGTCAATTACTGCATTGCTGACATTGCCGATCATCAGCTCAGGGATATCAGCTTATTTTATGCCAAATAAGCGATCGCCTCCATCTCCCAACCCAAGAATAATAATGTAGCCATAGTCATCAATGGTGGCGGTATACAACGGCACATCAGGATGTACATCACAAAAATACTTTATACCATTTGGTGCAGCAAATAAGCAGACAAACTTTATTGATAAGGGATTAGCCACTGCAAGATTGAGTGCCAATCACGTTGTGATGTGCCTGCTTCGTTAGCGTAGCAATAATCGGCCCGTGTTCAATATGGTAGGCTACTTTCCGTTGAATAGGGATTGGTTTCGGGTGAAAGTGGCTAGGATGGAAAGTAAGAACAATATGCCTGGAAACGTCGTTTTGCTTTGGCATAGTCATTATTTTCTTGGGATGTTTTTATCACTTATTACTCGCTAGGCATCTGTCAACTGCCTCTAGTCAGTTTTTATTTTTATGACTCTAAATGCCTAGTGTGATATTAGTGATATTGCTGAATATAGGAAATTATACAGAAAATTCATAAATAGCAATTAATCCCCGCAAATTTAAAGATGACTTTAAAAATGAATTAATAGATATATTTTGTGAGAAAGTTAATACAAAGGTATATTCACTGATCTCAAATTCATGGATTCTTTATCTATCAATTCCTTACTTGAAGAGTTGAAAAACCCCGATGCCACAGTCCGGGACAAAGCAACCAGAAAAATCTGGCGAATCTGGTTTCAGCAAAAGGGAATCTATGGTCTAGAAATAATTGACCGCAGTCAAAAGTTGCTGGATGCAGGTGAAATTGCTGAAGCTGAAAAAGCACTGACAGCACTTATTAATGACCAGCCAGACTTTGCTGAAGCCTGGAATCGTCGAGCTTTCCTGTATTACAGTATTGGTGATTATCAAAAATCTTTAGCGGATTGTCAGATGGTTGTGCAGATAAATCCAATACATTTTGGGGCACTTCATGGTATGGGCTTATGTTATGCAGCACTAGGAGAGTATGGTCAAGCTATCCGAGCTTTTCAACGCGCCCTAGAAATTCAGCCCTATTCGCTAGTGAATCAAAAGTTGATTCTAGAATGTACATTTAGATTCAGCTACAATGGCAGATAGGAGGGAGCTTTATACTATTTTATAAATCCGTCATCACCCTCATCAACAGCAATTCATTACCTTACTCACCGCAATTTTCTTCAATACGCTTTTATCTGGATAAGTAGCAGCGTTATTGCTGCTTGTACTAACAGCAACCAACCGTCAACTATCAATTCTCGGTTGGATAAAGATTACCTTTGGTATAAACTGGCTAGCACAAGCAGAACATAGTGGATTTTACCAGGCGATGTCTACAACGGGCTGCGCCTACGCCAGTGGTATTTACGAAGACTACGGTTTAAATGTAACTATCAAAATGGGTAGTCCGCAGGTTCTCAGTGGTATTCAATAGTTGATGTGGGTGCGGTAGATTTATTTATAGGTTATGGCATCGATGCCGTGAACGCCATAGCACAAGGTATTCCTAAAATCACAGTCGCAGCAATTTCCCAGAAAGACCCTTAGTGCCTTATTCCACATCCCAACCCAGCAATTAAAATCCTTGCCGATCTTAAAGGTAAAGCAACTTATGTCTTTGCTTCTGCTAACATTATCTATTGACCTTTACTCGAAACAAAGTATGGTTTTAGCGAAGATAAAAAGCGCCCCGACAAATTTCATCCGGCTCCTTTTCTGATTTCGCATAACATTGTCGATATTGCAACTATTTTATGTTTAAAAAATCAAATTTTCCATTGATACCATTTGATTCCATTTTGAGTTGTGCAACATAAAATTCTTTTTGAATTACATCGCCTACTGGCGTAAAAGCAATTTCACCGAGAGGAGTTTGAAATTTTTTTGTTAGTAACTCCTTATTCAATTCTGTACGCAACTGTGGCAGCCTCAATTTGTTAATATTGCTTTTTTTATCTAAAGATTGAAGAGCTTCTACATATACCTGTAAAGCCGCGAAAGCTTGAGCGCTTACTTGGGGTGGTTCTCGATGATATTTTTCAAAGTAAGCTTTGCGAAATGCGCTATTAATTTCACTGGCATATATAGGGCTATAAGCTTGAGCCACAATTACGCCATCACAAAGCGCTCTGCACACAGAAAATATATGAGATGTATTAAAACCATTGCCACCAACAATTATTCCTTTATAACCAAGTTCTCGTAATTGTTTAACTAAATTACCTCCATCTACAGCTAACCCGGATATAATCACCAAATCTGGTTTTAAATTAATGGCATCGCTGGCTTGAGCTTGAAAGTCGGTATCTGTAGTTTGAAACTTTTGGACTGTGACTAAATTCAATCCTAAATTTGTAACTGTTTTCTGAAATATTTCTGTTTCCGACTTATTGAAAGCATCATTTTGAGCGTAGAATACAGCTACTCTTTTGATTTGAGGATTTTGTTTGAGTGCAGCTTTTACTGAATAAGGAGCGACAACTGCAACAGATGAAGAAACACGAGCTACATAATCACCAATTTCGGGAATACCTTTAGCAGTATTTGATGCTCCAATAACTGGAACTCGATTGCGTTCTGCCACGGGATCAGCGCTAAAAGCTTGTTGTGATAAGGTAGGGCCAACAATGCCAACAACTTTATCTTTACTAATTAAAGTTTGAAAAGCATTAATGGCTCCAACTTCATCGCCACCAGTATCTTGATAGACTAATTTAATTGGTCTACCATTGATACCTCCTTTGTTATTAAAATAATTTTCAGCAATTTTTACTCCATCAGTTCCCTCTTGACCAAGTAATGCGACATTGCTCGTTTGTGCAAAAGCAATACCGATAGAAATAGGATTAGCTACACCTGTTGTCACTGTTGGATTATTTGCAGAATTTGCATTATTATTGCCACTTTTACCACAAGCTACCAGCAGTATAGAGGATGTAAATAGTAAGACAGTTTGATGTATGAGCGCTTTTTTCATAATTATTAATTACATTGCAAATCACAGCCGTTGCTTTGATCGCTGCGGCTATTTCTGGTTTACTAATGGCGGTTTTATTCACCCAAAGCAAATGGATTGAACGCAGTTTATTTCCTTATACAGTAATTTTACAAACAACTCCGATAGTTGCGATCGCGCCCCCAAAATTATCTGGATCAAAAATAATACCTTTGCTGCTTTAGTAGTTTGTGCCTGGATAGTCGCTTTTTTCCCCATCGTATCTAACACTACATTAGGACTCAACAGCTTTGACCGAAACTTGCTCAACCTATTTCAACTTTACAAAGCTTCTTGCTGGCTGCTATATTTCCATGTATCCAGGGCCATACCCATTTCTCACAACTGGGTGGGTGTATTAATTTTTCTCAGCTTGAGCGCCCTATCTGACCTTATATTAATTAAGTGGCATGAAAGTGTAGTGAAAGAAGAAAACTAGGATTTTAAAACGCAAAGGAACGCAAAGGTTTACGCAGAGGAACGCAGAGGAATAATTCTCTGCGAACCTTTGCGTTTCCCTCAGTGACTCTCTGCGTTAAAAAAAGGATATATCAGTTATGACGACAAAATTAGATGCCCTAATTAATTCTTTAGAAGGCATAGAAACCATTACCGACTCCGCCCAAGTGGCAAAATTATCCCAAGATTATCACACCTTTAGCCCGGTGCTGGTGCCGAAACTAGAGGGAAAAGTTGGGGATATTGTAGTGCGTCCCGCCAATGAAGCAGAGGTTTTAAAAGTTGCAGCCGCCTGTGCTAAATACCGTGTACCTGTAACTGTGCGGGGTGCTGGCACCGGAAATTATGGGCAGTGCGTACCGTTGTATGGTGGCGTAATTTTAGACATGACGCGGATGCAAGAGATTCTTTGGGCAAAACCGGGGATGGCGCGGGTAGAAGCCGGAGTGAAGCTGGCGGCTTTGGATAAAAAAACACGAGAAATTGGCTGGGAAATCGGTATGGCACCCTCCACATATCGCACAGCTACAATTGGCGGATTTATTGCTGGGGGAAGTGGGGGCATTGGCTCGATCCAATATGGGTTATTAGGCGATCGCGGTAATATCTTAGCATTGCGAATAGTAACTGTAGAAGATGAACCCCGTGCGATCGAATTACGCGGCGACGATGTGCAAAAGGTGAATCATGCTTGGGGAATTAACGGCATTATCACCGAAGTTGAAATCCCATTGGGGCCAGCTTATCCTTGGGCAGAAGTGATTGTCACATTTGACGAGTTTATGATGGCAGCGAAGTTTGGTCAGGCTCTTGGCAATGCTGATGGGATAATTAAGAAGTTAATTTCTGTCTTTGCATCCCCAATTTCCCAATATTTCCACACCCTACAAGAGTACATTCCTGAAGGAACTCACTCAGTATTTTTGATAATTGCCGAACCGAGTTTGGAATTCTTACCGGGTTTGGTGCAGCAATATGGCGGCCAGATTACATATAAAAAACCAGCCGAGGAAACAGCCAAAGGTATACATTTAGCAGAATTTTGCTGGAACCACACCACCTTACACGCCCGGAGTGTAGATACTGGAATTACCTACTTACAAAGTATGTTTCCTGCGGATAAAAGTTTGCAACAAGTAGATCGGATGTATCATCATTTCGGCGATGAGGTAATGATGCATTTAGAATTTTTTCGGATAAACGGTGTCGTAGTTCCTGGTGCTTTGCAACTTGTGCGCTACACCACAGAAAAACGCCTTAATGAGATTATCTCCTATCACGAAGAACAGGGTGTGAGTATTGCCAATCCTCATACGTATATTATTGAAGACGGCGGCAGAAAAGTTATTGATCCTCAGCAGTTAAAATTTAAAGAAATCGTTGATCCTTATGGGTTGATGAATCCTGGTAAAAGCAAGGTTCTTCAATTCCAAATTCCAAATTAGCAAACTACAGAAATAGAAATCATAACTTTCTCTGTATATTTGTGTAACCTTCTTCTAAAAAGCTAGTTGCTGGGCGTTTATAATTTGTGGTTTGATTTTAAGAGCCGTGGGGATAACCCAAAATCCAACATTCCAATAATCGCCCATGATTGAAATTGACGGTTCCTATGGAGAGGGAGGCGGACAAGTTCTTCGCACTTCCTTAAGCCTAGCCGCCATCACTGGCGAACCCATAAGGATTACAGGCATTCGTGCTGGACGTAAAAAGCCAGGATTAGCAGCACAACATTTAACAGCAGTTCGGGCGGCGGCGAGAATTTGTAATGCCCAACTACAGGGTGATGCTTTGGGTTCAACGCTGCTGCAATTTATTCCAGGTAGTGCTGTGCAAGCTGGAATTTATACCTTTGATGTTAGTAAAGCACAACAAGGTGGTTCTGCGGGTGCGATCGCTCTGGTTTTACAGACAATTCTCTTACCTTTAGCACTAGCAACGGGGAATTCTCAGGTAACGCTAAAGGGTGGAACTCATGTCAACTTTAGCCCGACAGCGACTTACATTGAGCAAGTTTATCTGCCTACACTGCAACGCATGGGTGTAGAAGCCCAAGTTAAGTTAGGCGCTTGGGGGTGGTTTCCCCAAGGTGGGGGAGAGGTAGAGTTACAAGTGGATGGTGGTGGTAAAATCGGCGGGATCAACTTGTTGGAACGGGGCAATTTACAACAAGTGCGGGGAATAGCAGTGGTAACGGAATTGCCTTCTCATATTCCCCAACGGATGGCGAATCGGGCGGAAAATTTGTTACGAGAAGCCCATTTGAAAGTTGCTGTACAGACTTTGCGCGAAAGAGGTGTTGCACCAGGGGCGGGTATTTTTCTCACTGCTGAGTATGAGAACAGCTTGACTGGCTTTGGTGGGTTTGGGCGTTTGCGGTTGTCGGCGGAAACTGTTGCAGAGATTGCTTGTCAGCAACTACTTGAGTTTCATCACACTGGCGCAGCAGTGGATGAACATTTAGCAGATCAGTTATTATTGCCGGCGGCTTTAGCTTCACACGAAAGTCATTATCGGGTGGCTGAAGTGAGTCGACATTTGACGACGAATGCAGCAGTAATTGAACAATTTGGGTTGGCGCAAATTACGGTAAATGAAGCTGAAAAAGTAGTGTCAGTAAAGAGTTTGACTACATAAAATAAGTGTTTATTAGTTTAGTAGTGCTTTTTGATAAAGTATCATTGCGATCGCATTTGCGGCTTTAACTAGCAGCAAAATCAGTAAATTTTCGTTTGTATGGGGCTTTAAAAGCCAAAACTATATCTTGTTTAGGAACTCCAGCTTCTACTAATTCATTAGCCACTCCGATTTCCGTTCCATCGCGTTCGATCCAAATTTTGCCATCTTTAATTTCTACATAAATAATACAACCAAATATTCGGGTTAGCTCTTGCCAACCAATATTCATAACTTGATAGCGATCGCGTTCAGTATCAAATAACAATTTAACTTCTGTCTGACTATTTGAGTGATTTTTGGCATGAATTTCCAAAATTTTTTGGACTATTTCTTGATAATTTAGTTTCTCCATATAACTATCTCCTCTTGAACTGGATTAAAAATTAGTAATTTTAGTTGATATTCGCCAATAATTCTTTGAATAAACTTCCGACTAAAAAACTCATTATAAACATCTACTGGAACTGCTAAATACAAAATCCGGTCGGGTTCTGTCAACCTCAATGCTGAACGGTAGTTGAGGCATTGACCAAGAGCTAGATGAAATTCCGTTACGTCTGAGGCTCCTAAAAAGGATTTTATCTCTACTGCTATTTTTTTACCAATTTTTTCAGCAGCTAAAATTCTCTCTGCTGTTAAGTCTATGTAAAAATCAATATCCTCAACTTGAATAAATAGATGCTCATCAGTAATTGTCCATTTATCTTTTTCAAGGGCAGTTTTAACTATATTATGAAATATATCTCTAGCTGGCATACATAAATTAAATCTAATTTACCACTACTCATACCATAAAGCGATGTCTACGACGGTCACTGAATCTCGACTCACTTCGACGCCGCTCAGTGCAAGTCGCTCGATTACCGCGTAGCGATGCACTGAGCGTAGTTGAAGTGTCGAAACTCAGTGCAAGTCGCTCGATTACCGCGTAGCCGTACCCCTCCGGGGAAGCAAGCTACGCAAAGCGTCTCGTAGAGAAGTGCAGGCTACGCCTACGCCTTTCTCCTCACACAAAAGCGATCGCCTACGACACTGAAATCAGCGCAATAACTTACCGTGAGTGAGGTGAAAGGTTAAAGAAGGTAGTAGGCAAGGGAGCATTTGCAATTAAACCCGTAAAGCTGAATTTATTGCAACAATAAGCAACTGACAAATTTACTAGGCGACTGCAAGTAATATTGAAACTAACTTGAGTCGTTCCTGATACTTGGTATTTACTGAAAATAATTAGACAGTATTGAAGTAGCTGTTAAAAAACATGGTAAAAAATTTATTAGTGACAGCTATGCAATTGGAACAAAACCGTGATTGATGAGCAAGAAATAGAAAAATTGTGGCAAGCTTTCAAGGTATTAGACGTAGACGGTAACGGATCGATCTCAACCGACGAATTGGGGGAGGTAATGCGATCGCTAGGGCAAAATCCTACGGAAACGGGGCTGCGTGACTTAATCAAAGAGATTGATGTTGACTTGTCAGGCACTATCGACTTTGAAGAATTTAAAACGCTGATGGTAGCTAAAGTAGGCGATCGCGAAAGCCGCCTCAAGTTAGCATTCAGCGCCTTTGATGAAGACAATAGCGGCCAAATTACTACCGCCGAGTTACGGAAAGTAATGAGTCAGTTTGGGCTGACAGACGCAGAGTTAAAGGAGATGCTACAGGAAGTAGATCATGATGGCGATGGCTCAATTGATTTTCATGAATTCTGTCAGCTAGTACCGGAAGAGTTAGAGAGCAAAACAGGTTATAAAGATTCACCAATTTCTCTTGACAGTTCGCTCAAAACAGTTTCCACTAACACTACAGGAGTTGTTGCCACCACACAGCCTAATCTCCAAGAAGCAGGCAACACAACTCCAGAGTTGGCACAACTAAAAGAACAGTTGGCGCAACACCCAAACTCACCAAATCAAAAAAAAAGTGGAACCTCCCGCTTACAAATGCAGATTGGTTTGTTTCGGCTAATTCAAGGAGCAGCTTATCGTAGTTTTCGGGAAAGTTTCTCTGCGAACCATGAAACTCACTTGCGCGTCAAAAATCTGCCGTACAGAATTACTGACTTTGTGGAATTTGTCAAGCAGGCGATCGCGCTTTACAAAGGATTAGGTGTAGTAGAAGAGGCTTGCCACCCCGTATTGGATGCAGTAGTTGAATCGATTGCCGATGAATATGCTCGATTGCAGGATCGGATCAAAAACTGGAAAACAGTGGCAAAGACTCCCGAAATGTTGGCAGAAGAGAAAGCGATTTTAGAGGCGCGGAGTAAATTTGCTAATGTCAAAGAAAAGTTTGCTGCCGGAGTCGAGTTTGCAATTACCATCAAAAAGAAAAGTCTTAGCTTGGGTGACATTGTAGAAGGTGTGTTGGCGATTAACGAGCTTAATCGGCTCAGAGCAATAGAAATGAATGAAGAGATGGCTCCACCTCCTCCTGAATCTCAGGGAAATCCCAAGGACTATTTAAAGAAGTGGAACCGCGTCATCCTTTCGCAGGCGACGGAGGAAGTTGATGGTGCAATGATGCCAGTGGCATATTGGTATGAAGATTTTATGCCAAAGTTATTAGCAGCCTTTAGTGTGTCTACGGCAGCAGATATCCAAAGCAACACCGTACCTGATGAGGCGGCTTTGGATGAGTGGTATAACTGCACCAAAAAATCAGGAGAATTTAGCCGCTACGGAGCAGATGTTGCCGAAAACTTTCTCCATTGCACTCCAAAGGAGAAACTGATGCTCAAACAAGCATGGCGGTTAACGCATCACTACCTAAATGGAGTGCAGAAACGGCGCGAACGCCTAGAATTTGGACGAGAATCAGGTGCGCTATCGCAGTATGTAGCATTCATTGATGTCTATCTGAATCGGACTGAAGTGAAGGATTCCCAAATGCGCGTCAGCTTCCCCTATTACATCGGCCCAGCAGTGTGGCGCTTCTTCCACACCACGGCTGAAATCGTGACTACCAAGACAGACGAAGAACAAAAAGCCGCAATAGCAATCTTCAAAGACTTCTTCCAACTTTTTGCCACGATGTACCCCTGTCCTTATTGCCGTCACCACCTGAATATGTACGTTGTGCAGAATAAAGAGATAGATATGTATCCGGTGGAATACCTTGTACTTGGACGCGATCCTAATCTTAGCGACTTTGAGGTGTCACTGGAGGCAAAATTATCCACCGTAGTCGATGGTTCCTCTCTGCGTTTATTCTTCTGGAAGTTACATAATACCGTTTCCTCTTCCATTGCGCGATCGGAGGAGTGGTATCACAAGGATGAGAAGGCATTTTACACTACCCGCTTTTGGCCCAGTCTTGACTCAGAGCTAGCAAGAGCCAATGCTCTCAAATATACCAGCATTGAAACTGCTCGTATTTACAACATTTATGGAATGCTCAAACCATTGGCAAGACTAACAGGAGTGAAAACGGAATTGCCAAAGCTGTTGCAAAAGGGCGATACAAATAACCTCAAGGAAGCATGTATAGTTGCACAGAACCACATTAGAGATTTAGAAGAAGCTATTATCCGTGGCGAGTTTCTGCAAGAGACATACTACTTTGAGCCTGAACTTACCGATAAAGCTCCCCTCTTCACCCCTGAAGAAGAAGAGTTTGCACGAACTGGTATGTTCATAGAAACCGCTTAAAATAATTTGTAATTCGTAGTTAAGAATTCAATTACGAATTACGAATTACGAATTACGAATTACGAATTTGTCCTTTTTTCTTGCCGTTCTTTGAGTTTCAACATGATTTCTGCGTGCATCTCGCGGGTAATTGGGTAAAAATACGTTAAAACTAAGCCAAAAATCAAACAAACTGTCGGTATGGGGCCAACGGCAACGCGAATAGCAAACAGTGCTGATTCCGGTTGGATGGGTAGTGGACTTCCGGCTACAGATTCTTTGAAACCAGCTACTTGCAAAGCATTTCCTACTAAAAATAGCCCAAAAGCTAAACCAAATTTTTGCAGCAAAACCATGAAGCCATAAAATATACCTTCTCTGCGTTGTCCGGTTTGGAGTTCATCTAATTCAATCACATCTGGAATCATTGACCAGGGAATTAGATAAGCTGTAGATACACCAATACCCGCCATCACAGCCATTATATACATCAAAACTATTTGACCAGGTTGTAAGAAAAATAGTCCGGTGGCGGCGATTATCCATAAACTCATTCCCAGAAAATAAACAATTTTTTTCCCGATTTTCTTACTCAACTCACCCCAGACAAATAGCATCAGCAGGGAAGTTACTTGGACTGCAATCAGTACTGTTTGTACGTCTGCAAATTTTAGACCCATACAATTGACTACAAAATAAGGAATAATGCTGGCTGTTATCTGCACACCTAGCCAAGAAAAAAGATATATACCAATAACAAATAAAAAAGGTCGGTTACTGAAGACAATTTTTAACTGTTCGCCGAAAGAGAGAGATGCAGGTTCCTCGGCTTGGATACGTTTGGCTTCAAAAGCCATGATGCGATCGCGGACTCCAAAAACGCACCAATATAATCCTAAAATCGAAATTACAGTACAAATTGCTGCTAAAACGAGATATGCTCGTTTGAGATCGGCAATCTGCGAAAAAACAATTTGCGCTAAAATCAACGACAGAATGCTGCCACCAATGGAAAATGTAAAGCGAAAGCTGTTAAGACTGGTGCGTTCGTCATAATCTTGAGTTAGTTCTGGAGTCATCGCCGTATAAGGCAAATTCACAACCGTGTAAAAGGACTGAGATATCACCCCAATCGCTACGTAGTACAAAAACAGTGGCCAAATATTCTCACTCTGATTTGCGCTAAATTGCGGTACAATCCACTGCAAGAAGAAGAAAATTCCAAAGGGGATTGCTCCATAAAACATCCAAGGAAGACGACGACCCCAACGCCGAGATTTCGTTTTGTCAGTCATGAACCCGACAAGCGGATCGTTTACGCCATCCCAGATTTTGCCAATCATCAAAATAGTGCCAGCTACACCCGCAGGAATACCAGCAACACTGGTAAAGAAAATCAGCAGATAAAAGACGGAGATATTTGCAGTAATTGCTGGCCCTAAATCCCCTGCACCGTAAGCCAGCTTTGTTTTTAAATCGAGTTTTTCACTGAGAATATCTTGTTGGGCATTGCCATCAGCAGTAGAATCATTCATAAAACTTTGCACTCATACTAAAATAAAAAATCTGCGTAGGCATAGCCCGTCGTAGACATCGCCTTCAATACTAGCTATCTACCACTCCCGTTAGACTTATGCCAGACCTTTACGTTTCTTGGTCAGATTATCACCAAAAAATTGAACAACTGGCTATTCAGATTTATCAATCCGGTTGGGAATTTAACCAGATTATCTGTCTTGCTAGAGGAGGACTACGAATTGGAGATGTTCTTTCGCGTATATACCAGCAACCACTGGCAATTTTAGCAACCTCATCTTACAGTGGCACTGGTAAGCAAGAAAGAAGTAATTTAATTTTCTCCCGTCACTTGACGATGACTGCTGAAAGGTTAGGTTCGCGCATTCTCCTAGTGGATGACTTAGTAGACTCTGGAATCACACTGGAACAAACTATACCTTGGATCAAGCAAAATAGTGATTTTCCCATTGAGAAAATTCGCACTGCCGTACTTTGGTATAAAGCCTGTTCTGTTATCAAACCCGATTATTATGTCGATTATTTGCCTGATAACCCGTGGATTCACCAACCTTTTGAACACTACGAGCAGATGAATCTTGCTGAACTTGCAGGTAAGCTCAATAAAGTGAGGAGTTAGGAGTTATAAGCAAAGGCAGTTTTAGTTAAAAAGAAGTATGATTCCTACAGTGGTTGCATCTTGCTCCTTAATCCCCTTTTTGCTTGCAAAAAGGGGAAGCAATACGGAAATATGGCGTTGCTGATTCCATGTATGAAAACGATTTTGCATAATACCAAAATCCTTGTAGAGACGTAGCAGTGCTACGTCTCTACATCTAGATTCATACTTCAATTCAGCAACGCCGGAAATATTGTAATGTTGATGATGAATATTGCAGTATTAATAAGGAATATTGGAATGTTGATCAGAAATCTTGCAATATTCCTTATGGATGTTGTAATGTTGGTGAGGAATATTGTAGTATTGATAACGAATATTGTAATGTTGATGAGAAATATTATAATATTCCTTATGAATGTTGTAATGTTGATGATGAATATTGCAATCTTGGTAAGAATAACTTCTACATTTACAGTCACGGACAATAAAGTGGCGATCGCTAATGAGTTAATATAGGTTGCGATCGCACCACAGATAACTCTACATCAAATCTTCCACTTACGTAGGAGTTAGTTCAATGGGCAAGGTATTCCAATGCCATATCCCTGTGCGTAATCAATTCCTAGTGCCGTAATTCGCTCTAAAATCGCGTCATTTTCTACAAACTCAGCAATCGTCTGAATACCCATCACACTGCTAATGCGCGTAATTGCTGTCACGATCGCATTATCCACAGGATTCTCGACAATGTTACGAATAAAACTCCCGTCAATTTTGAGGTAATCTATAGGCAGAGACTTGAGATAGGCAAACGATGACATCCCTGCCCCAAAATCGTCCAATGCGAAGCGACAGCCCATCCGTTGAAGTTCTTGAATGAACTTCCTGGCTTTGAGCAGATTAGCGATCGCCACAGTCTCGGTAATCTCAAAGCAAATATGCTGGGGTAAGATGGGGTGTAGGGTAAACTGCTCATGCAAAAAGTCAATGAAGCGATCGTCATTGATGCTAGAGCCAGAAAGGTTAATTGCATAGATGCTTTGTTTATTGTCAACAACCCTTGACCAATTCTTGAACAGAGTCCGAATCACCCAGCGATCAATCAGGTGCATCAAGTTGTAGCGTTCTGCTGCTGGAATAAACGCCATCGGCAGCACTAATTTTCCCTGCTCATCCCGGAGCCGCAGCAGCACTTCATAATGGTCGGTGTTTTGCTCTGTCGGGATAATAGCGGCAATCTTTTGAGCATAGAGACAAAACCAATCACTTTCTAAGGCTTGAGAAATGCGGCTGACCCACTGCATCTGCCCACGCTGTTGGAGTCGCTCCTGGTCGTCAGTCTGAGCAACGTACACGCGATTGCGCCCCCGGTTCTTCGCGCTATAGCAAGCGGCATCAGCCGTGCTGATAATCTCTGCAAGGCTCTCGCTATTCGTGTCGATACCAACCAAGCCGATACTTGCTCCAATTGAGAATACCTGCTCTTGCCAAACAAACCGGAACTGTTGAACACACAAAAGCAGATTGTTGGCAACTCGTAAAGCTTCATCAAGCGTACACTGATTGAGTAATACGCCAAATTCATCGCCGCCTAAGCGTGCAAGTGTGTCAGTTTTCCGAATCTTCTCCTTCAATAAGACAGTAATTTGACGCAGTAATTCGTCTCCAGCCACATGACCACAGGTATCATTGACGATTTTGAAGTGATCGAGATCCAAATAGCACAACGCATGAACCTGGTAGTCTAACTTGGCAAGGCGCAATGCTTGTTCAACCCGCCGCTCAAATTCTTGGCGATTTACCAATCCCGTTAAAGCATCATGGGTTGCTTGCCAGGATAGCTGACGCGACAACTTGCGGTTCTGAGTCACATCATGAAACACCATAACCGCGCCAATAACTTCTCCCTGACGATTGCGAATGGGCGCGGCGGAATCTTGAATCGCAATCTCTCGATCGTTCTCAGTAATTAAGACGGTATGGTTTGCTAAATTGACAACTCGATTTTCCTGTAATGCTTGCTCAATTGGGTTCTGAACTTTCTCCCGTGTGGTTTCATGCACAATTTTAAAGATTTCTTCTAACAGCACCCCTTGTGCGGATGCTTCACTACATCCCAGCAGAGATCCTGCAACTGGATTCAAGTATTGAATCCTACCAAAGGCATCTGTGGTGATCACTGCATCTCCGATCGATTGCAACGTCACCTGAGCTAATTCTTTTTCTTGAAAAAGTGTTTCTTCGATTTGCTTGCGTTCTGTAATATCTTGAATAGCTCCATACAGTCTAATAGTCTTACCTTGAGTATCATAAGCTACCTCTGCTCTTGACTCCAGGTAGCGCAATGAGCCATCAGGTCGGATAATGCGATATTCAAGAGCGAAAGGAGTTTTATTGGCGATCGCCCCTAGTAGATGCCTCTGCAACACTGGTCGGTCTTCTGGATGAAGCATCTGCATAAATGCAGCCTGTGTCGGTGCTGATTCAGCAGGATTTAAACCGAAGATGCGGAAGGTTTCGGCTGACCAAATTTGTCTTTGAGATTCTAAATGCCATTCCCAACTACCCAGATGGGCAATCTTTTGAGCAGTAGCTAGCAGTGTTTCACTACGACGGAGTTCTTCTTCGGCTTGTTTGCGTTCGTTGAGTGCGACTTGCCGTTCTGTAACATCTTGGGCAGTCCCGTAGAGGCGAATTACTTTTCCATCCGCGTTGAATTCTGCATGTCCAATCCCTTCAATATAAATAGTAGACCCGTAAGTTGGAGACGCCCGCAGAATGAGTTTGTAGGATTCGCCAGTTGACATTGTTCGCTCAACAGCTTGGGCTAATTTTCCTGCATCTTCTGGCAAGTACAGTTGCAGATTTTCTTGGTAGTTCGGCTCAAGAAGTGCCGGATCTCGATTAAACAGGGTGAAAAGCTGCTTTGACCAGGTTATTTTGCCACTAGCAAGATCAAACTCCCAATTACCGAGACGAGCAACTCGCTGAGATTCTTCTAATAAAGCTTCATTCTTGCGTAGTGTTTCTTCACCATGTTTGAAGTCGGTGACATCCACCACCAGCCCATCCCAAGCTACACGGCCATCCTGCAACAGGCGTGGTGTGGAACGAAAATGAAACCATTTCAGCCGAGCGCTGGGCGTTTGGATTCGCACTTGTATATCAAACACTGAGAGATTCCGCCAGGATTCATCCTCTGCTGCCAACAGGAGCGGTGCGTCCTCTGGGATAAACTGGCGATAGAGTAAACTTGAATCTTTCAGTGCGTCTTCTGCCTTGACTTCCATCAGTCTTTCAATCCCCGCGCTGATATAGTCAAAGCGATTGCTGCCATCAAATTCGCGGATTACCTTATAAATTGCCCCATTAGGCAGATTATCGCCAATTCTCCGCAACATAGCTTCCCGTTCTTGTAATGCGAGTTCTGCCTGTTTGCGTTCACTAATTTCCCGCTCCAGTTCTTGATTGGCTGCCTCAAGTTGTGCAGAACCGGGGAGAATAAGTACTTTTGGTATCAAAGGTATAAGTTCACAAGCTGTGTAGACTGAAACTAGGGCTGTAATAGCTTTAAGGCAACCACTCAACCAATAAGTTGGATACCAGAGCGTCCAAATCTCCATCAGGTGGGTAGTGCCACAAGTAACAATAAATGTTGCAAATAGCAGAAATATCCAGTTGAAGGGAAAATTTTGGCGCTTGCGGACAAAATAAAGTAGCGTGATCGGAATGGAATAATAAGAAAGCGCAATTAAACTATCGGATACAATATGCAACCCCACTAATTCTGGTTTCCAAAGATAGCAATGACCGTGGGGAATAAACTGCTTATAAGCAAGAAGGCTTTTCCAAAATTCCAGCATCACGTTGTCTCAAACAAAAGTTGTTTTACTTAAGTAGTAGTTGATTATATTACCCAAATCCCTTCAGCATTGGGTAACTTGGCGCCCCTAGCATCGTGGTTACTTTAGCATAATTGGCGAACCTGGTAGCGGAGAGAGTGCTATCTTTAGCAACTATGTGACATAAAATCCACGTATTCTTTATTACAACTCTCAACTTGATTGCATACAAATGAGCGATCGCAATAACAGCGCATCTACCATACACGAAAATTCATAAGAGAGTTGACCTGGGGAACATCCTAAGGTCAAGATAAAAGAGTTAGATATCTGTCAAAGTCCTAAGCACATCTGATGTCGCCTGATTTCCTTTCATTTCCCTGTTTTTTGGGTAAACACGAAAGGTAAGGGCGATAATTATTAACGCGGCAAAAAACTTAAAAAGTACGCACGGATTGCTAAGACGTGCCTGGACGCAGAGGGTTAAATGCGCCGTTGCACCCCGATGAAGCGTCAAGAAATAGCTGATTAAATCAAATTCTAAGCGATTTAATCATATATTTTGTAGCAGCTACTTGTGGAAAAGAAAATTTAGGTGTGAATGTTGTTATGAAAGTTGGCGATCGCGTCCGCGTTAAAGATTCGGTGGTAGTGTATCATCATCCTGAACATCGAAATCAGCCTTTTGACATCAAAGGCACAGAAGGCGATGTAATCGGTATTGCCACCCAATGGCAAGGTAGACCCGTAAGCGCTAATCTGCCGGTTGTAGTCCAGTTTAATAAAAAGTTTAAAGCTCATTTGCGTGAAAATGAGCTAGAAATCATCTAAATCACTTATCGGCGGCGAAACCACTGAAAAATATTCAGTTCGCCGCGCATTCTTTTAAGTTCTTGGCGGTTTTGTTCTGCTGTTGTATAATACCAATCACAATAACGTTGAAAATCTGACCGTGACCGAACTTCGTGGTAAAACTGGTGAGTTGTTTGGTAAGCGGCAAAAGCTTCCTCAACTTGGGGTTGAGGAGATGGCATAATATAGGGTAAATTTTTAGACATAAAATTAATTGAGTTAGTTATTAATCATTAGTATTAAGAGTTTAGAATTGAGGCAATCACAATTAGAGCCAACCGCGTAAGCGATAAACTAAAGAACCAATGTACTCTTTTAAAGCGGTGGTAAATTGGTGTAAGTTGTCGGTATCAGGTAATAAATTCAGTATAGCGGCTTTGGGAGTGCTGCCGAGTTCTTGCAGTTCACCCTCACTAACCAGAAAGTCAGTTGGTGCAGGAATAACATTGATTCCTTGACGCTGGAAAATCTGAAGCGATCGCGGCATGTGCATTGCCGAAGTTACTAATAATACCTGACGAATGCCACGAGACGACAAAATCTTTCGGACATTTACAGCATTTTGATAAGTATTGAGAGAATCAGGTTCTTGGACAATCGCTTCCGATGGAATACCGATAGATGTAAGTATTGTTGCCATATCTGCCGACTCTGGCGAACCACTTCCACGCCAATCAATGCGGCCGCCGCTCAGAATGATTATAGGCGCTTTTTTTTGGCGATACAGTTGTGCAGCGTAGATTACGCGATCGCCTGCTTCACTCAAATCGACGGTAGGTCTTGGAGGAAAAGCTGATTTAGTTGCACCACCCAAAACCACAATCGCTTCTGCAACTGGTATTTGGGCGGGTGGAAGATTTTGCCATTCTAGCGATCGCACTAAAGATTTAGCAATCCAAGCATTGCTACAAAATAGCAATAAACTTAAGGCAAAAGCAATTGCGATCGCAGCAGTTCGCGGTCGTTTCCACAACGTAACTAATGCTACAACCAAGCTCACGCAGGCTAATCCTAGTGGATAAAAAAATAGTGGCAGTAATTTGGATAAATATAAAAACATATTATTAGGGCATGGGGCAGGGGAGCAGGGGAGCAGGGGAGTAGGGGAGCAGGGGAGCAGGGGAGCAGTTGCAGTAAGTCTTTCCCCTCTGCCCCTCTGCCCCTCTGCCCCTCTGCCTCTTATGCCCAATCCCCAAATTACTACTTTTCCCAAAACTTGAAATTGAAACTATTTCCAGGAGCGCGACGGTAACGGCGACCGGCTCTTCTGATTTGCCGTTTGTTGATCCTCTCGTTTGTTGGTTCAACTTCGCCCTCTTCTGGCTCTTCAATTTGCAACTGAGTTCTAGTTTCTTCTTTACTTCCCCACCAAGCAGTAATCCAGCCTCCAGCTAAAGCGCCTATTCCACCTAGCAAGATACTCATGGGTGCTGGATAGCCCAAATATACAAAGCCCAGCATAAAAAATAACCAGTATTTCAATCCTGTATCAACACCATCAGATGAGGCGACTGCTGGAGCTTGGGGGCTATTATCAGTTACATTGGTGATCCAGCTTAAGATGAAACCGCCCATGATTCCTAAAAAGATGCTCAGGGCTGGTGCGGAGCCAGTCATTATTAATATAAATGTTAAAAATGCCCCAAATAATAGTTGAGAAAAGAAGCTGGGAGAAATACTGAAAAGGTCGTTCTTTTTGTCTGCCATAAAATAAAAAACTTATTTAACTAATTACTCATGACGCTCTCTTCGAGACGCTAAAAGCGTAGCTTGCTTCTCTGAAAGAGTACGCGGACTCGCTAACGTAATTCCTAATTTTCGATTCAATTATGAATTACGAATTACGAATTACGAATTATTTTAATTGTGCCTGTTGTGGCTGAGTTGTATCCCAAATCTTTACATAAGGTTGTTCCTCTTCAGTGAAAGGTTCAGCTTGTTTGATTTGTGAGGCTAATAAATCGGCGGTAGCATCAGCAATATCACCAGTGCGATTATTCAAACGCTCTTTTAGAACTTCAAGCGGTGCTGTGCATTGGATAATCTGAACGGGGAGTTTGTGCTTTGTAGCTTGTGCGATCGCTTCTTGCCTTAACTGCCGTTTGTCATACTTGGCATCCAAAATCACCGAAAAACCTTGTTTAGCCAGGATAATTCCCAATTCCAGCAGCCTTGTGTAAGTTTTCTTAGTCATTTCAGGAGTATACAAATCATCGCCACCTCGTTCCCACAAAGAAATTCCCCCTAAATACTTCCGTACTGCATCAGAACGCAGGTGAATCGCTCCCAGTTTACGAGCTAAAAACCTTGCTGTGGTACTTTTACCAGAACCCGACAACCCCGACATCAAAATTAGTTGTCCCAGCTTTGGTTTAGTGTATTCCCAAGCCTGTTTGTAATAGTCAGTGGCAGTTTTTCTCGCTTCTTCCTTCGCCGTCGCGGGTACACTCGAATCATCGAGCAAAAACGATGTCACCTTTGCCCGGACATAAGCCTGACGGCTTAAATACAAGGGCAGAACCTGTAAACCTTCCCAGTCCCCAGTTTGCTCTATATAGGCATTCAAAAACGCATTACTCAAGTCTTGACGCTGCCGTGCTTCCAAATCCATCACTGTAAACGCCACATCGTACATCACATCGACAAAGCGAAACGACTCATTAAATTCAATGCAATCAAACAACAAGATTTTATCGTGCCACAGGGCAATATTTCTCAGGTGTAAATCCCCGTGACATTCACGAATATAATCGTTGTGAATTCTGCTAGCAAATAATTCTGGACGTTCGGCAAAAAATTTATCTGTATATTGCTTTGTTTCTGTAAATTGCTCTTGAGTCTGGGGGCCACCAATATACTTCTGAGTTTGCTGATAATTCTCATCAAAGGCAGCCCGAACATTTGGCACTTCACCAAAAGTACGAATGTAATTATTCGTCTGTGCTTGGGCATGATATTGAGCCACCACCCGTCCCAACTCATCTAGGCGTGTCTCATTTAACTTACCTTCTTCAAAAAGTGTACTTAATAGCGACTCTTGAGGAAACTGGCGCATTTTCAGCACATATTCTACAGCCTCGGCTGTTCCCGCTAACTGGTATTGTTCCCCTACCAAAGTTATGGGCAAAACTTCTAAATACAGTTCACCAGCACCGCGCTGATTTAGGCGTAACTCTTCCTGACAAAAATGCTGCCGCTTATCTAAGGTAGAAAAGTTCAAAAAGCCAAAATTCACAGGTTTTTTCAGCTTATAAGCGTAATCCCCAGTTAACAGCAGATAAGAAGCGTGGGTTTGAATTAGTTGAATAGGTTCTGTTACCGTATGGGGATAAAATCCAGGCTGCAACATTTGCTGAATTAAAGCTGGAAGAGTCGCTTCTGTCATCTCTGTCCTCTACGGTTCAAATACAAAAAAACCAGGAGTTTCCTCCTGGCTATCATCAAAAATTATTACACACTTACGTAGCTTCAGAGGTTGTTTCACTCTCTGCCTCAGCTTCTTCCTCAGCAGCAGCGCTGATTTGCGGCTGCGAGACGCTAACTACGACTCGCTCCGTATCACCAAGAACTGTGACACCTTGAGGCAAGACTAACTCGTGAACACGCAAGCTGTCTCCGATTTTCAGGTTAGAGACATCAATTTCAATTATTTCCGGGATGTTTTCTGGCGCACAGCTGACTTGCAACTCAGTGATAACAGTGTCTAAAAAACCACCTTCTTGTTTAACACCAACAGCAGTTCCCACATAGCGCAGAGGTACTTCTACAGTGGTGTCGCCGTGGCCAGCAACCGCGAAAAAGCTGAGGTGGTAAGGCGTACCTTTGGCTGGATGGATTTGAAGTTCCCGCAGCAAGGTTTTACCGCGCCAAGGTGCATCAGCAATATTCAACTCGATCAAGGTGTTGTTAACGGAAGCTCTTTTGAGCAAACGCTCAACAGTTTTAGCTTCAATGGTCAAAGAAATGGATTCTGTACCCTTATGACCATACAAATTGGCAGGTATCAGTCCAGCACGGCGCAAAGCTCTTGGCTTGCTGCCTTCTGGACGTTTTTGAGATTCGACTGTAATAGCCATAAAAGTTGTCCTTTGTCAGTTGTCAGTTGTCCTTTGTCCTTTGTCATTAGTCATTTGCTAATGAACCTTCGGTTTCGCCAGTTGCTCATGGGGGAAACCCCCTTGGCGCTAGCCTCTCCCTTTGGGAGAAGACCGCACTGGCTCACCAACAACAAATGACTAATGACTAAATTTACGCACTAAGTAGGGTAGCAGGTGTACCGTCGGGGTGCAATAAAGCGCGTTTAGGCCCGTGGATGGGGTCTTCTACGATTATGGTTTGATCGCGGCTGGCTCCTAATGAGACGATCGCGATCGGAACTTCCATCAATTCGGCTAAGAATTTGAGATAATCCAATGCTCGTTGTGGCAAGTCTTCTAGAGTGCGGCAGTGAGTTGTTGACACTTTCCACCCTGGTAAGGTTTTGTAGATGGGGCGACATCTAGCAAATTGACGAGAACTGGTGGGGAAGTGTTCGCTGCGTTGGCCATCTATGTCATAAGCGACACAAACTTGGATTTCCTCTAATTCATCGAGAACATCCAGTTTGGTGAGCGCCATACAATCCATACCGTTAATCCGCACGGCATAGCGACCGATGACCGCATCAAACCAGCCACAGCGGCGTTTGCGTCCGGTGGTTGTGCCAAATTCAGCACCGCGATCGCACAATAATTCTCCCAATTTTCCATCCAATTCCGTGGGAAATGGCCCCTCTCCGACACGGGTTGTATAGGCTTTTGACACGCCAATTACCCGGTCAATCATTGTTGGCCCTATCCCTGTACCAACACAAGCCCCCCCAGCCACAGGGTTAGAGGAAGTGACATAAGGATAAGTTCCGTGATCTAAATCAAGGAGCGTACCTTGTGCGCCTTCAAATAAAATATTGCGCCGTCGCCAAATCGCATCCGATATTTTCAACGATGTATCAACAACGTGAGGTCGTAAGCGTTCTGCGTAGCCCAAATATTGCTCAATCACCTCTTCTGGATCTAGAGGTGGCAAGTTGTAAAGCTTTTCTAAAATGACGTTTTTATAATTAATCGTCCACTCTAACTGCTCACGTAGTCCATCAGGATCCATTAAGTCTAAAACTCGGATGCCTGTACGCTCAGATTTGTCAGCATAAGTCGGCCCAATGCCCCGACCTGTTGTGCCGATCTTATAGCTTCCCCGTCGTTCTTCAGATGCCTGGTCAATCAACCGATGATAAGGCATTGTTACGTGGGCTGTCTCAGATATCAGCAGGTGGTCAGTGGAAATATTTAATTCTTTTAGTTGGTCGATTTCTGCGATCAAAATCTGTGGATCGATCACTGTTCCACAGCCGATAATGCAATCGGTATTTGGATACAAAATCCCAGAGGGAATCAAGTGCAGTTTAAAGGTTTGACCTTTAACTACAATCGTGTGTCCAGCATTGACACCCCCTTGGTAACGCACCACAACATCTGCGGAACGGCTGAGTAAGTCAGTTATTTTACCTTTTCCTTCATCGCCCCATTGGGCACCTATGACAATGACGTTAGCCAAGAGCTTATATTAAGAAGTAAAGTTTCCACAAACTATAATTATTAACACATTGTGTGAATCATGTCAATAATCAAAATACTCTAATTTATCGGGGTACTTAGGGATATATACAACGTTTTACTACCAAGAAGATGATTTTTCAAACATCCTTTTATTGTTAAAAAACTTAGTTGTTAATTTATTGAAATATCTTGAAGCGGATTGAGTTTTACAAAGTCATACCAATTTTAACGTGAGTTTAGTGAACCTCTCCCAGACAACCTGCCTCTCCCACGGGGAAAGGGCTACGGTGTACACACAAGTGTTGGTGCAGTGTATCTATCCCGCCTCGGAATAAATTCCAAGTCTCATAACGAAA
>NZ_JAVRBY020000056.1:0-46765 GCF_034531035.1 Nostoc sp. DedQUE02
CCCCAATTTATCGGGGGATTTAGGGGGATCTAGAACGTTTTGCTACCAAGAAGAGGACTTTTCAAACATCCTCTAAGGCAATTACTTTTTGTAATGGGAATTTTACCCCAAGGTAGAAGAAAAATGAAAATTGCTCAATATGGAACACCGATCGCGGTTCTTCATGCGATCGCTGCCGTTGACTCTGGGATTGGACTGAATTACCTGATGCCACCGTCTGCTGCCCAAGGTGAATGTTGTAGATATCGCCGCCAATTTGCCCAGCATTCACTGTGCCAGCGTTAATAAACCCACCGCCAAACTGGGAATTTCGTAAGTCATTGCTGACTTGCTTTGGGTCTTCTGAATCGGACATGGGTCGGTTTGGGCAGGTTTAAGCGTTATTGTTGTGAATATTACCACCTATTCGTTCTAAGTTAACTGTCTCGGCATTAATTAGGCTTCCACCAATCTGAGAATTTCTCAGGTCATAAGTAGCTTTACTTGCCAAGAGCTTTACAATCTCAGTCAAATCGGTACTTTGCTTGCGGTAAATATCTATCTGCTCATCTTTACCCTGTAACTGAAGTTGGTATTTTTCTTCTAACGCTACAAGAGCTAATTCATATTCTCGTTTTAAATACTTCTCAATTTCAGCTTTATTAGCATCGGCAGGAACATTTACCCGAATTACAAAAGCACCATCATTCTTATTTTCAATAGCTTGGATGGTTAACTCTTTGCCACTACATTCAACTTGTAGTCTTTGGAAGGAAGTAAGAAATGCTTGCCAATCAATGCCATTAGTGAATATTAAATCAACAGTCTCTTTGATTTTTTGAAATATCTTTGTAAATTCTCCTGTGAGAAATTTTTTCTCCCGGTCACTTGGACGACGTTCTAGATATTCATAACCGATGTTGTCATCATTGCCTGAGCCTGTTTTCAAATAAATAAAATCACAAGATACATTAGTCAGATTAGTATTGCTATTAATATTCCAGTCTTTTATACAAGATCCTGTCAAATTTGCTGCTGTAAAATTTGTTCCTAATGCTTGAATTGTACTGAGATTTGCCGAAATTAAGTCTGCCGAATAGAGGTCTGACAAACTAAGGTTTGCTGAATCTAGGTCTGCTGAACTGAAGTCTGCCAAATGAAGAAATGCCGAATTAAATTTAGCTTCTTTGAGATATGCTAAACGGAAGTTTGCTAAGTAGAGGTATGCCGAGCTGAAGTTTGCCAAATAGAGACTGGATGATTTGAAGTTTGCTTCTCTAAGATTAGCCGAACTGAAGTTCGCCAAATGAAGATATGCTGAACTGAAGTCTACCGAACTGAGTTCTGCTGAACTGAAGTTTGCTTCTCTGAGATTAACTGAACTAAAGTTTGCCAAACTAAGGTCTGGTTTTACTTGTAAATTTTTTTCTCTCCATTCATTCCAAACCTCTACCCCTTGGCTAAGTATTGCCAAATGCTCGTCATTCGCCATCACCAGTTACTCTCCTACTTCATCTGTAACAACTGAACTATTCAGCATCCTGCCAGCCTTCTAAAGTTGCCAAAAGTATATTCACAAGAGGATGATCCACTAGTTCCTTCAATGCCTCAGTTCCACCAGATTTTAACGCCCCAATTACCCGCGCTTTCAGAGTAGGATTATTATCGATTTGCTTGAGTGCTTCTGTCACTGCTATCTGTTTTTCTAGTGGAGTGTTAATAGGGTAACTCTGCTCTAACTGGTTGAGAAGCTGCTGAATTTCTGCTGCTGCTTCTGCAAGATTCTGCTTTTGCTCAGTAGAGTAGTTGGTAATGTTGCCGCCGATTTGATTTGCGGTTACTGTGTCTGCGTTAACTAGACCACCAGCGAATTGAGCGCCTTTGAGATCAAAGTTGGACTGTTTTTTAGAAGCTTCTGACATTATGGTATCTCCTTGATTATTATAATTTTCGGCGTAAAAGCTAGGACGTTCTAGTGCTGTCATCACCATATTTTCCAATCTGCGGATTTGACTCTCTTTTTCTGATAGTAATAGTTTAATTTCTCGTTCATTTAAACCTTTAAATTGATTGTAATTATAAAAATATTCTGCACTCAAGTCTGATTTGTTAGCTTCTGGTGAAGTTTTAGCACGAAGTAAAAATTTATCTTCACCCCGCTTCTCCATTGCGACAATTTCTAATTTGGCATCTGGATGATTTTCTGCTAGCTGTTTAAATGAAATTGCAATAGCACGGGGATCAACTCCACGATTATGATAAAGGTCTAACGTATCAACAAGTGGTTTTATAAAATTACCAAAGTCTCCATCTTCAAAAACTTCTTGTATATTATCTGGTTTTCGGAGATAATTGGGCTTCTCAGCTGTAGGAAGCTGCATATAAACATATTCACACTTCAAATTATCAAATTTGGTATCACTAGTAATATTCCAATCTTCAATAAAAGCTCCTGTAAGACAAGCACCTCTAAAGTCAGTTCTATCTAATTGGGTCTGTACTAATCTAGCTTGGAATAAATTAGCATCTTGTAAATTAGTACCACTTAAGTTAGCACCAATAAAACTAGAATATTTGAGGTTAGCACCTTGTAGATTTATTTCTTGTAAGTTTTGCCCATCAAAGTTGAGATTCTGCCCATCTCTTGTAACTAATAATTTTCGTAGCGGTATATTTTTCAGGTAAGTTTTACCAGGACGAGCTGCGTCAAGGCATTTTGATCCATACCACTCAGTGCAGTTTAAAACTGCATCTCTAAAATCAGTATTTTTTAGTGTGGCTTTGGTAAAGTTAGCATCTGTTAAATTAGCACTACGAAAACTTGTACTTCCTGTAGTAGCAAAGGCAGTTGCGAATGAAATAATCCACACATTTTTTTCATCTCCAGCTAAAGCACATCGATTAATATAGTTGCTAAATAACACAGCAGTTGTAGCAAATATAATGGCAGCGATTGCTGAAAAGATGCTGGTAGTAGCTTCCGTTTCCAATGTTGCGTTAACAGCAACAAAAATTGCTGTTACGATAGCAGTACCATTAACTAATAAATTATTAATTTTCTTTTTGCCAATAGCAGACGCAAAAGCTATAGTTATAATCAAAATAATAATTTCAGCAATAATAAATGAAACAACTATAATAACGCTGTTGGCAATATTAGCTGCTTGATTAAGTATGGAAGTGGTTGAAGCTAATATTCCAATCGGGAAGGAAGCGGTTCCTAACCCTAACAACAAGAAGCCTCCAATGAAAGTAGCAGCAACTACTCCCAATCCTAGTACAAAACCTTGATTAATAGTAATATGGAAAAATAATACAAGTATAATTAAAGAAATTAAATCGGCGATAAAAGATTGAATACTCCAATATCTAATTCTTATTATCGAAGAACCAATAATCCCTGAAATAATTCCTGATACTGCTGAAAGTACAAATACAATTAATAGTAATTTTTTTTGCTGATAGGGTTGTAATCCAGCTTTAGCGTGACTGAAGTTTGCACCTCTTAAATTAGCCTCACTAAAGTCAGCCCCTCTAATATTTGCATAGCTAAAGTTTGCCCCTGCAAGGTCTTGACCTTTGAATGAACGACCTCTGAGATTTTGACAGGAGTTGTCTTGGGGCATGGCTAAACTGGTGAAAGCGAGGGTTTATGCTTCATACAACTTGAGTATCTGCTTTTACGGACTGTAGCGCAATATTCCGCTTGTGGTGAGTAAGTAAGGCATGGTTCGGGTCGGGATTAATCATAATCGATCTCTCATAGACAACTGCGATCGCTCCTATAGCTTAATCAGCGATAGCTAGTTTACTCTGGATTTATCCCTGAAAATTAAATGATTTTTTGAGAATATATCTTTCTCAAGAGGGTTATTTTGCTATCCAGTGTCTATCTATATATACAGATGTATTTATTAAAGACTGCAAATAGCGGAAAATTAATTTAAAACTTTAACAAAACTCAGGACATTTTAACTGTGAGCCAAATTCGTGCTGTGATTGTTAACCCGAATGTACCAGGGCGTTTAGTATTTGGGGAAGTGGATACACCGATACCCGCATCCAATGAAGTACCAGTGAAAGTTGCAGCAATTTCTTTTAATCGGGGAGAATTAAGGCGCTAGCTTCTACAGTCTACTTCTGTTCCACGAACTCAATGCAAATCAGCGGCAGTGAGGGTAAAACGGCTTTTACAGCTTATTGAAGCAGGTCAGTTACGTCCTCATATTGATATAGAAGCTTCTTTGACAGAAATTGGCGATTTAGCTCAATAACTGCTTGAGGGACGTTTTCCTGAGAAAGCTGTTTTACACGTTTCGACTTAATTAATTTACTGTTTTTTCCAAAAACGCTCTAAGATGAAACTTAAAAATTTTTTACAACAGTCCCACAAAGTTACAACATTATCATCAGACAAAACTTCCGTGTCATCACAACAGGAGGTAATCAAGACTTCTACTGAATCAAACAATACTCTCAAGTCAAAATTATCACCTTTTTGGGTTCGATATCTGCTAATATTTACAGGGGCAGGATTATTATTGGGTGGACTGACAATTTATTTGGTTAGTTATGCTTACCCTGAATGGCTTGATAGGCAAAGATATTTAGCAACTGATAATGCTCATGTCACCACAGATATCAACCCTGTGACTACCCGGATACCAGGAATAGTTGCTGAAATTAAGTTTAATGATAATCAGATGGTATCTCCCGGCATGGTATTAGTGAAACTTGATAAAAGTAACTACCAATTATCTCTCGACAAGGCAAAAACATCTTTAGAATTAGCTAAACAGCAAGCAGCATTAGCACGGGAGAAGATTTCCCAGATTGTAGTTGCTCTTTAGAGATTAGAACCAGTTACTACTTTTAAAAATACTCAGATAGAACAACAATCCTTAATTAAAAAAAGAACTTTACAAGCACAAGTCCTTAATCAGCAAAAGAGGCTAAACGAACAGCAATATAAGATAGCTTTGGCAAATTTTACTCAAAAACAGATAGAGGTAAAAAAAGCTCAACTGGAGTTAAGCTACACTAACATTGCAACTACGGTTGGCGGATTAGTTGGAAATAAAAACGTCCAAGTAGGACAGCAGGTGGTTCTAGGACAAACTCTTTTATCAATAATGCAGCCACGTCCTTGGGTTATTGCTTATTTTCCAGAAAAGCAGTTAGAAAATATACATCCAGCACAAAAAGTAAAAATTACAGTTTCAGCTTTTGCTAATCGGCAGTTTCAAGGCAAGGTCGATAGTATCGCCTTTATGCCAGAAGATAATCCTACCAGTAATTCAGTTTCTAATAATTCACTACATCAAATTCCCGTTAAGATTGTGTTTGATGGGGCAAGCATTCAAGGTTACGAGTCCCGATTTTATCCGGGAATGTCAGCAATTGTAAAAGTTGAAACTAAATAAATCGTTACTAATGAGCGACAGGCTGTGGTTTCATGCGATATTTACGACAACCCTTTGAGCGATGTCTACGACGGGCTACGCCTACGCACTTCAACTACTGGCATATTGCAATCTCGTTCCCACTCCCAACGCCAAGCAAACAACGGATTGTGATTGCGATGTCGGGTGAGGTTGTGTAGGGAGATCCAAATAATAAAATGCCCAGCCGTCGCTTTCGCCCCGAAGGGCGAAAGCGCCAGAAATATAGTTGTGTAGCCAAAATATCCTTGATACGGCTAGGCATTTTATTACTTGTAAGTGCCGTATACGCCGGAGGGCGAGGCTGTGGCGTTACAGGAGATGATGCGGCGGTATTCGGTGCAGGGGTGAATGTTATCAGCTATTTATTAGTGGCATATTTGAGAACTCGTCCGCATCCCTAAAGCCACGCAACAACGTCCTCTAAAACATGAAGTAATAGTTAGTTTTTATATACTACAATTGTAGTATTAATAGTATTAAGCCAAGCTAAGAGTTTACAAAGTCTGTGAGGTTTTTGATGAATTACAATTTTTCGGTGCGAAGTTGTGATTTAAACAAGCTCAACTCCATGACCAAATATCCTAGTATCCCAACATATCATGCCTTAGATAATAAAGGAAAATTGCTTGATGAGGTCGTTAGCTTCAATGGAGAGGTTATCTTAACTGAGAAAATAGATGGGACTAATTCTCGCATTATTATGTTGCCCGATGGTAATTACATTCTAGGTAGTAGGGAAGAATTGTTGTTTGCTAAAGGCGATCTCATCGGTAATCCGGCACTGGGAATTGTAGATGCTCTTAGGAGTGTTGCAGATCAACTGCCGCACTCAGAGCATAAGATTATTGTTGCTTATCTTGAACTGTACGGTGGGAAAGTTACTGCTGGCAGCAAGCAATATACAGCAAAGCAAAGTATTGCTTGGCGGCTATTTGATGTTGCAGTGAACAGTGATATTACCATGCTGTTTACGAAGTCCGTACAACAATTAGCATCATGGCGAGACAACGGTGGGCAGACATTTCTAGATGAAGACCAACTCAGGAAAGCATCTATTGATTTTGGATTTGAACTAACACCGCGACTTGCAACTGTTGAGGCATTGCCCGTAAGTATTGAGGAAACTTATGAGTTTCTCAAAGCTTTGTTGCCGAAAACCTTATTAGCTCTGGATGAGGGTGCTGGTGGTCGAGGCGAGGGTATTGTTGCCAGAACTTTTTCTCGAAGTATGATCGCTAAGATTCGTTTTGAGGATTATGAACGTCACACTAAACATCGTCAGTGATAAAGTAAGCGTGGATTGTTTGAAAACTTAATGAGTTAATTCTTATTACAATAGCTACGAGAAATACCTTGCACTCCTCAGTTTCGACTAAACGCAGATATTCAACGCACAGTCAGGCGATGTTGGGACAATGTACCAGGAGCGATCGCTTACTTGAAGGAGGCGATACGGACTTGGAAAGGTATTAAGTCACCAGAGGCTGTGTTTGTGGCAGCTTGTAAAGAGGGGAGAAAACCAGAATCTGCACAGGTCAAAGATTGGTTCGAGTGGGCAAGGAAAAACAGGATTGCGATTGCGATGTCGGGGGACACTGTGTATACGGCGGATGGTGAGGCGGTGGCAGTTGCGGAGATGATGCGGCGGTATACGATAATTGAAGGCCGCAAGGAGTTTGTGTAAAATCCTGGGTTTGATTTTCTCATGGAGTGCTGAAACGATGACCCAGCATTGCAAATTGTGATTAAGGGGTTGCTGAGGAAATGTCCGCAGTGGGTGATGTCTTGGTAGTGCCAAAGTCCCAAACGATTGGCATAAGATAGGTTGGAAACCTTCGTCGCTCCAGTCGCAAAGACATAGACAACCCGTGCCTGGGATAATGCGTTTTCTAGCCGAAGCCCAACAACACCTTGCTGGGAAGCGGCGACCAGACCAAGTTTACCGTCTTGTGCCATCGCGTTACCCATTGCATGACACTCATCGAAAGCAACTGTACCCTGAAAATCCGCACCAGCCCACTCCACGATTTGTTTGAGTCGGCTTTTGCCATTCTTTTGCGATCGCAGAGTGGAATATGTGCAGAACAGAATACCTTGGGAGAATGGGATTAAATCGCCTAGTTTGATATTGCTAAGGTCGATAATGTCTTTTTCATTACCTCCCAAAGCACACCAATCTCTACGCGCATCTTCAACTAGAGCAGAACTTTTCGATACCCAAATGGCTTGACTTCGCCCTTGACACCAATTGTCCAAAACGATTCCCGCGATCTGTCTACCTTTGCCACAGCCTGTACCATCGCCTAAGAACCAGCCACGGCGAAATTTCACCGCATTTTCTTCGCCCTGAGCTGCTACAGTCACATTATCCCACGAATCATCCACAATATAAGAGCCAGACAGAAATTCACAGTGCGTTTGACCTGCGTAAATAACGCTTTTGAGTTGTGCCTCTGACAACTTGCCTTGTGTGATGATGTTGCGTGGGAGATGTGGTTTGTAAGTAGGTGCTGGTGGTGAAACAAGTGCTAGGGCTGCGCTCTCGCAAAGCAATGAGGGATGTGGTTTTGCACTGTGAATCCAAACTCTTTGCGGTCGGTAGCTTTCGTACAAGGCATCTTTTAAACTGTCTGAGCCACTCCACTCGACCAATTCGTACTCCAGAACTGCCACGTCTGGAATCTCGAAAACTGTTTGTGGTTGATCTGCTACAGTACGCTTTGGCAGCTTAACGACCTTCGCCACCGCAGCCTCCGCTTTAGCAGTTGAATGCTGCCACAGAGATCGCTGTGGTAATTGCTCAATCAATGGCAGCAGTTGAGGCAAATCCAAGGTTTCTCTTATGCAAGGAATGTTGCTGGGATTATCAGATGGAACCTTGTCAATGACAGTAATCCGGGTTTCCATCGTTGTCCCATGCAAGGCATAAGCTTTTCCAATGACCCCCACTGAAAGCACAATTCGCGCACTCGCCATTCAATTTCGGATACTCATAAAGGAAATGATCTCCAGTTAACGGTTCAATAGCACCATAAATCCAAAAATTGCCCCTGGGCCATTTCACCTCAACAGTTGGTTTGACCCCAGAAGCGGTAATCACTTTTCCTGTAAGAGTTTTCAGTCCAACCCTTGTTTCATCCTGACACAGGTAGCGAACACACTTGCCGGATGCTAGATGAACTTCATGACAATTGAGAATGATGCCGATTTTTTTTAAACTCAGATACCAATTTCTCCAGAAAGCTTATGGCTTTGCGGGCGAGGCACTTTCAATTTTGCCTTAAATCGATATCTCACCCACGCATCAACTGTTGCATACTCTATATCTTGTCTATGTTCTTTTTTCAACCACTCGACTATTTCACCGTAACTATTAAATCCTTTCTCTGTTTCCAGTTCCTGCTTGAGGGCAGCAAGTGCCGCATCATTAATTTTTCGTTTTGCTCCTGCTGCTTTCTTGATTTCCAGCAAGCCAGACAGCCCACCCGTTCTGTACTTCTGCAACCATCTTGTTACTGTTGATGTATCTCTGCCCAAACGTTGCCCTATTTCTTGCTGTTGCTTAACTTGACCACTCTTAAGCCACCACAACATTTGTAACTTTTCTTTCTGGATTCCTGAAGACGTTGTTTGTAGGCGTTTTTTTAATTCCTCTTCGCTCTGGGCGATTTCAATTTTAAACGGGCGGGTTATGGATATATCAACTTACCGACTTTGCTTCTTTCTATTATATGCAGCTTCATCTTAAATTGATATTAGGTAATTAAGTACGTTCCATTATTCGCTGCACCGCATCTTTGACCATTTTTTATCCTTACTGACTCACTTACGAAATATTAGAAGAGTAATCTTAGAAATTAATTAATAATTTCTCCTTTGTTATTGGCCAACTTTTCACGCCATTTTTGGAGTTCTTCAGGTGTTTGTCTCACCCAATCTGTGACTTCGCCAACGATTTTTAATGGTGCTTGGGAGCGATATGAGCGTGTTGGATTGCCGGGAAATTTTTTGTCTGTAACATTCGGGTCATTTTCAAACTCCCCTGTTGGTTCAACGATATAAACACGTTCACGGTTATCGCCTTTTGCTAATGCAGCAGCTAGTCCCGCCCCATTGACAAGGGCTGTGAAATAAATGTGATTCATTTTGAGTTCAAGTTTGTAATTAGAACTGCCCCCTGCTGTCAGCAAATCGCCAATCTGCAAATCTGCTTTCGTTCCATGATAAAAGGGGCCTTTGTCAGAAGGTTTATCCTTAAACGAAGTTGCTAATTCATAATTCTTTCTTGCCTTGTCAGGGTCGCTTAAGTCCTCATAGCATTTGGCAATGTTTGAATATAGAGAAGGGAAAGCACTCTTAACAGTGTTGTTATTTATTTTTAATGCAAACTGCAAAGCCGTTTCGAGCCATTTTAATTTGTCAGAAATATTTTTCTGATATCGAGCTACATAATGGGCTGAAATAAATTTTTCAAAGTCGTATGTCGCTTCGTTCCAGGCTTGAAGAAACAGTTCACTTGCTTCTTCTGGTTTGCCTTCTTCTTCCATGCCCATACCTTGAAGACAGAGTTTAACAACATTGTTGTTTGGGTTGAATTCCATGATTACTTTGTCTCGTAATGATTGTAATTTCGATTTAGTTGCTTGTTCTTAGTCCGTTGAAGTGCATCGTAACTACTACTAACGGTTCGAGCGGCTGCAAATAACCTTTACCTCACACCAACACGGTAAGTATTAGGTTGCCCTGTTTCACTTAACAGTGTGTTTCCAAAAATCAATGAACTCAGGTTTGCATTGCATCACAAGCAAGAACGCAAGAACTGTGAGATTTAGTGAAACTGTGATCGCTAATGTATTGCTCTGCTACGGGAATAAAGGTAAGCAGTACTCATACAGCACAACCTACCAGAGATATGGCAACAACTTATACCTAACTTTTTCTGTATAGCTATCGTAGCCCTTGAGTTCTTGCCGCAAAAATTGCTCCTCAAATTGAATCCGTACCACTAAGATTGTAATAGGGATGATCGTTAGTAGAGATGCTGCTACAGATTCTAACCACAGGGACATACCAACCATCACCAGAATGGCACCTACATACATAGGATGCCGCACAACGGCGTAAACCCCTGTATCAATCACTGTTTGCTGTCGGTCTGCCTGATGTTTGACCGCAGTTGCTGCAAAGGTATTTACCTTAAACGAGAGAGAAATAATCCACCAACCAACAATATACACGACCAATCCCAGTACCGAAACGATCTCGCTTGGTTAAGCAAACAGATGAAATCGGAACACATCTAAGGGGATGAAAACAATTATACCTAAGAATGTTGCGATTAATAAGCTGGCAAGAATTTTGTCAGCCAGGGGTTGTGACTCTTGAATGGGTGGTTTGAGCCGTTCCTTGAATAAATCGTCATCTTCTCGGAACACACCTATCATCGTCGCCACAGTGCCAACAATAACAAGTTAGATATACAGGCATAGTTTCAGAAAATGAAGATTATATGCAAGGAGAGTGGAATATAGGTTTGCAGTATTCTGGTTTATGGTCAGCCCGACGCGGTGGAGAGAATCTGATTATAGATTTACAAACTCGGCTTGAGAGCAACTCACCGTCCTCCAACGATCTTGCCGAACGCTCGGCAAGGTCGTTGACAGATACCATTGCCGCGATCGTGCCACAAAGGGGCGACGAGTTTGGGGCTACAGCTAGCCATTCATTGAGCGATCCACACTCGTCTGCTTCAACATGAGAAAAGGCGATATAACGCAGGCGTTCTACTGGCAATACACTCGCAACTGCCTCGCACACCAAGGGAAACATCTTGCGCGGCCTAGTATGAAAAATCAATGATTCGTCGTCAACAATCAGGTATTGATTGAATGAAAATCCTCCCCTCCACCTGGGAGTGCGATCGGTGTATTAATTCGGTAAATCCCCTCAGCAACTTCATAGACATTCGTTCCCGACTGGGTATTTGTTACGACCATTGTTTATTCTTCCGATCAAGTTTAGTGGTCAAATGAGCAATCGTATTAATTGTTCTGATTTTTCACTTTTGAGTTCGTTACGGGGGTGTCGGTCAAAACAATTCAAAATTCAAAATTCAAAATTATCAACCCCCACGCATAAATGCGTGGGCTTGATATAATGATACTGTGCTTTTTTATGTCTCCATTAATAAAATAATGGGCTTGTAACCATTGCTCCAATTCAATTTTAAGTTCAAAATTCAGAGAATTAAAAATTGAAAAGTTGAAAAATTAATTAAATAATTTTAAATTTTGAATTGATAATTTTGAATTGGAGCGAAGCGACGATCATTTTCAAGAGTGTTGAACTTCTATAATTTTACTTTTTGTTTGATTCAATATCGTCAAACACCCAATGCCTAGATGCTTTTCATCCTCGCTTTACACAAAACTTGTCACTTCTCTCTGGTGCCCAAAACTTATTCCTCTTGAGACTTCTGACTCTGATTTGAAATTGATGACGACAAATTTTTCGCTAAAATTATAAAATCTGAAGGCATCATCAGTAACGTGGTAGTATTATTTTCCGCACCAATTTCGGTTAACATTTGTAGCCGCCGTAATTCTAGAGAGGCAGGATTTTGCATAATCATTTGTGCAGCTTCAGATAACTGCATAGAAGCTTCTTTTTCAGCTGCTGCCTTAATTATCCGTGCGCGTTTTTCCCGAATAGCTTCTGCTTCTTTTGCCATTGCCCGTTGCATAGACTGAGGAATTTCTACATCTTTGGTTTCCACACGTTCAATTAAAATGCCCCAAGGTCCAGTTATTTCATCGACAATTTCTTGAACTTTGGTGTTAATTTTGTTCCGGTTTTGTAAAACATCATCTAATATATTTTGACCTACAACATTGCGTAAAGTAGTCAAAGCAGTTTGATAGACAGCTATTTGGTAGTTCTCAACCTTGTTGATGGCCAGAGTTGGGTCAGTAATGCGATAATAGAGAACAGCATTAACTTTTATGGTGACGCTATCAGCAGTAACAGTTTCTTGAGGTTCAATATTTACTGTTTTAGTGCGAATATCAATTTGAGATTTTTGGTCAATCAAAGGTATAACCCAATATAGTCCAGGTCCACGAACTCCATTGATTCTACCTAAGCGAAAGATCACCCCACGCTGATATTCTCGGTCTAATTTGAATCCTGATAGAAATATGAGGAAAGCTACAAAAGCGGTAGTAAATGGAAACATTTTTAATCATCTAATACAAAATAGTTATATTCTATTCTAAATAGAAATCTATTTAGATAAATTTCCTAGTCTGTTGAGAATCTAAGTCTACAGGAGAATAAGTGATAGTAATGGCGAATCTCAGAGTTCAAGACAATGGATGGTCGCAGTTAACTCGTGGTGCGCCATTGGCAGTCATTTTGGCAGCAGTTAAATATCAAAGCAAGCTTTGTTGTAAATTGACTGGAATTTTGAATTGTTAAATCATACTCCAATTACCTCCAATCACTTGAAGGCAAACTATTTGAAATAGTGTCGCAGCCATGACCATACTTCATTTTTGAGATTCACAGGCTCTGGATTAGGCAAAAGAGTTAATGGTTTTTTTTGGGCAATACTGTTCATCGAAAGTACACAAATAGTTAATTCCCCATCTGTGTAATATTTGTCGCCTCCTCCATTCCGACCAAGCCATTGAACTCCGACACCTGTGACTTGATATAATTGGGCGATTTGGTGTGTATTTCCAATACTTTTAATCAGGTTATCTCTTTCTAGATCAATGTTTGCATCAATGTGGTGAGTAATCTGTCCTGTGCGATGGCTAAGTTCAACGCTTTGATCAAATGTCGCAGAACCCAACCACAGAGGTCTATGATCACTACTTAAGTCCTTTGATTGCCACAAGCGCACATGATGTCTAGCTTTGGCATTATTGCCCACGGGTAGTTCAAAAGACATATCCTGTTTGCGTCCCCACAAATATAAATTACTCACAGGTGCAGTTGGATAAGAATCCTTGAGGAGAACACTTTTAGCAATCCCAACACTTGAGCGTAAGGTGATCGGGTCTGCCGGATACCAACCTACTGCCAGTAGCGTCTGTACCACTTCTGCTGTTGTACCGACAAATCCAATATTCAGAGGATCTCCAGAGATCCCTTCTGCCGTTTGCGTTGTTTTCGGAGAATGTTCCAGCCTGGGGTTATGTTCGTAGTGACTCCACAGTGCTGGTAAAACGATATAACTCACCAGTCCATATAAGCCGAATAAACCAACTAACGTCCCAAAAATGTACCAAAACCAATGTCGATGTTTTGGACGTGCGCCGCTATTTGAATTAGAGGCTTGTTGCATTGCAAGAAAGGAGTTCAAGCTATATTTACTTTTTTAATTAATCATTGCACTCTTCTCAACAATGTTTTTAAAAAACTTTGCAAGTGTTCATCTTTTTGGCTTTTGCCTGACAGACTACTCTGAAAAGCCTTGCTGTATATAAGCGCGATCGCTCTTTAGGCGGAAAATCAAGTTTCACGACATCTTTTGACAGGGGGCAGGGAACATCACCCATCATTTACCTCCAAAAGCCGCCTTAACTCCTGCTTTAAAACCTCTGGATCTGGCAAATAAAGTTGACGCTCAAACAAAGCCGAATCCTTCTGGCGTTTCAACTCCCGCACACTCCAGCGATCTTGGATGCACTGCTGCTCATAAAATGACCGCACCAAATCATCCGAAATAGCCAAAAGCTCTGTATAGTGCGACCAACTCAATTTGCCAGACAGTGTTTGGCAATTTTCATACTTCAAATAAAACAGGCGCATATACTGCAAATTAGAACGACTAAACCCCTTACCATAGTTCTTTCGCTCCCGGTGTATATCTAGAAAAATTTTGTCTAGTAACTAGTTAAACTGCTTGAAGTTATTTGTAGGAACAGTAGGGTCTAGTTTTGTCAGCGTATTATAAGCAGTGTTTACTATTTAATACATCGAGATGCAGATACCTGTTTGGCTGACAAAACGTAGATTGATTGGAGGTTGCACCTTTCTGTTTGTTGCTGGAGCGATCGCGTCAATTATTTACGCACCAGATTGGACTGGATTTGGTTCTGATTCTACGACAAACACAGAACGGGATAGTACGGGCAAAGTCATAAAAACTATCGAAGTTCAGCAGTCTGGAAAAACGCTTTGGGATTGGTTGAGTGTATTAGGCGTTCCCTTGTCATTAGCTGTTTTAGGATATTGGCTTCAACAACAACAACAAAATCGAGATGATGAACAAGCAAAGTTTGAGAAGGAACGAGCTGAACAACAGGTAAAACTTGAAAAAGAAATAGCAGAATCTAACCGACTTGAGGAATTATTGCAGGATTATTTTGATCGATTATCAACACTATTAGTTGATAAAAATTTGATTGCAATTGCTATCAGAATTAATCAGATAAATTTTCATCAAGAAAATCATCAGGAAATACCTGTAGATAATTTTGAGAATAACTCCGTAAATGAACAAGCAGAGTTACTTAGTGCCGCAGTAGATGTGATTCGAGCCAGAACACTATCAATCTTAAGAAGATTTGGAGAAGACGGAGAACACAAGGCGAGTGTTATTCGATTTCTTATTGAAGCAGAGGTGATCAGCAAGTTAAACCTCGATCTTAGCGATGCCAATCTTAGTGATGTTAACCTCAGAGATGCCGACCTCAGAGGTGCCAGCCTCAAAGGAGTCAGATTCCTCCGTGCTAACCTCAGAGATGCTAACCTCAGAGATGCTGACCTCAGAAGTGCCAGATTCGTCGTTGCTAATCTTAGAGGTGCCAATCTTCAAGATACCAACTTGAAAGGTACTATGCTCGTAAATACTGACCTTAGTGATGTAACGAATTGGACTGAAAATCAACTGAATTCAGCAAGATTGTGTCAAACAATATTACCAGAGGGTTCAAAGTTAAATCCTGATCGGGATTGCAAGGATATGGGAATTGACCTTAATGAATTTGATTAGTTGAGGATTAATTAGGGGATTACACGTTTTGGCTCTAACGTGGAATATTCAACTGGCACTTAGTTTGTTCTTTGATAATCTGTATAACTACGCAAAAGAGCTAGATAATTGTTTCTGGATAACCTATACCTAACTGTCGCTTGTAAATTTTAATATTTGCTAAAGCAATGATTCGGCTTCAGCGTACCGTCCAAGGGATTTGTAAAATCCTGCTAAATTGTTGCAACTTTGGGCGACATCGGGATGTTTCTCTCCTAGCAAGCGTTGCCTTAATTGCAAAGCTTTGACGTACAAAGGTTCGGCTTCTGTGTAACGTCCAAGGGATTCATAAAGTACTGCCAAGTTGTTGTAACTGGTAGCGACAGAGGGATGCTCCTCTCCCAATAGCCGTTGCCTTAGTTCCAGCGCTTTTAGGTAAAGTTGTTCTGCTTCACTGTACCTTCTTTGGTCAGAGTAAAGTCCTGCCAGGTTGTTGAAGCTGGTGGCGACAGAGGGATGTTCCTCTCCCAGTAGCCGTTGCCTTAGTTTCAGCGCTTTTAGGTAAAGTGGTTCCGCTTCGCTGTACCTTCCTTGGTTAGAGTAGAGTAAAGCCAGGTTGTTGTAACTGGTGGCAACGTCGGAATGTTCTTTTCCCATTAACTTTCTTGTTAGTGCTAGGGCTTGCTTTAACAATGGTTCAGCTTTTTCATAGCACCCTTGGGAGTAGTAGAGTAGAGCTAAGTTGTTCAGGTTAGTGGCAAAGTCAGGATGTTTTTCTCCTAGCAGCTTTCTTGTTAGTGCCAGAGCTTGCTGATACAATGGTTCAGCTTTTTCATAGCGTCCTTGAGAGTAGTAGAGTATAGCTAAGTTGTTCAGGCTACTGGCAAACAAGGAGTGTTCTTCTCCCAGCACCCTTGCTCTTAGTGCCAGGCTTTGCTTTAACAATGGTTCAGCCTCAGTATAGCGTCCTTGGTAGTTGTAAAGTACACCTAAGTTGTTAAGACTACTGGCAAAGTCGGGATGTTCTTCTCCCAACACCCTTGTTCTTAGTGCGAGGGCTTGCTGATATAATGGTTCAGCCTCATTATAGTGCCCTTGAGAGTCGTAGAGTAGAGCTAAGTCGTTCAGGCTTCGGGCAAAGTCAGGATGTTCTTCTCCCAGCAGCTTTTCTGTTAATACTAGGACTTGCTGATACAATGGTTCAGCCTCAGTATAGCGCCCTTGAGATTTGTAGAGTAAGGCTAAGTTACTCAAGCTTTGGGCAAAGTCAGGATGTTCTTCTCCCAGCACCTTTGTTCTTAGCGCCAGGCTTTGCTTTAACAATGGTTCAGCCTCAGTATAGCGCCCTTGGGAGTTGTAAAGTACACCTAAGTTATTTAGGTGACTGGCAAAGTTGGGATGTTCTTCTCCCAGCACCCTTCTATCAAGTGCCAGAACTTGTTTTAACAATTGTTCAACCTTTTCATACTGCCTTCGCGAGTAGTAGAGTTTAGCTAAGTTGTTCAGACTATCGGTAAAGTCGGAATGTTCTTCTCCTAAACGGGATTTCACTACTGATACACATTGCTCAAACCAGGGTTCTGCAAGCTTATACAAACCTTGTTCTTGATAAAATCTACCTAAGCCAACAAAAGCCCAAATTAAATTTTCATCACTAACTGCATCGATCAGATTTTGTGCCACCTCTGCTAAATGTGGAATGGCATCTTTCACTGACTTAATTGACTCTTGAGTTAGTGTAGCGGGGATTTCCTTAGCAGAAATTGCTACCATTGTTTCTGCAAAAGCGCGTTTGATTTTCTCTGCTTCAGTTAATTGCTTGACTTCAGTAAGTGGCATGAGTTTCTCCCTCTAGCTTGCTCTTAAAAAACTCTCGAATTAGCGAATGCAAGAGATACGTGTACTGGCTGATATGTTGAACTAAATGCAATTGGAGCAACCGATCAAGGGAAGCTTCCAACTCTTCAGGTTCAAATTCTCCATTATTGGGAGACATCTCAGAGTATCTCCGCTCCGTATCCTCGACCAAATTCCAAGGAATTGGAGCGAGAGCAAACAAACTCAAAAGCTTGCCTAGATGCTGACTATTGACATCCAATTCTTCCCAACTCAACTCGAAAGCGGCTTCTACCCCACGTTTAGCTGTTAATATCCAGGTTGGATCATTTGGATTCCCCCCAAGTGATGGGTCTTTCAGCGAGCGCCGTTCTTCTGCTTTTCTCTGAAGTCGAAATAGCATTTCCGCCAATGAAAGGTTTGGTTTTTTCGCCACGTATCGTCCAACCAACTCCAACCCCAACGGCAAATGTCCCAACCATTCAGACAGAGATTTAGCAATCTCTAGCTCAATTCCTACCCGTTTTTTTCCAATCTGAACTTCCAATAGTTCAAGTGACTTCTCCGGTGCCAGCACTCCCAATAGTATGGTTTGAATCGGTGAACCAAACTCAAGCCGCGTAGTCATCAGCACCTTGAAACGCTGAATTTGGGGTGGCAGATACGGCTTTATATCTTTGTAATCCGTCACATCATCTAGCACTACTAACACCTCGCCTTCACGCCAATTGCGCCAGCAGAATGCCACTTGGTCAGTTAGTTCTAACCCATTTGGAATCCTCAGCCCTAAATACACTACAGCATACGCAACAATCTGAGTTCCAATGTTGACAGTCTGAGTCTCCTTTTCTTGCCGAGCTATCAACCAGCAAACCCCACCAGGGTATGTGCCTTTATGCAAATGATAAAGGGCATATTGTAGTGCCAGTTCTGTTTTTCCGATCCCACCCATGCCAGCAATAGCAGAAATCGCTACTGGCTTGGTCTGCTGTAACTGCTGGTGTAGCAGTTTCAACTCATCTTGCCGTCCAACAAACTCTACAACGCCACTACGAGGAAGATTTTCTGGAGGAATTAAGATTTCAAACTGTTCAGGTTCCCGCGTTTTTAGGAGATTCGTTTTCGGATGTTCCTTCCATTTCTGCTTAACTAATTTAAGATTTTCTTCCCTTTTCGTTTGATGTACCAGTGTCAGAGTAAATTTCCAGTAACCTTGATTTTTTATAGATTTTTCGTCTTCTCGCACTTCCAACTCTTTCAAACAGTCGAGTGCAGTTTGAATTTCATCTAATTCCCTGTTTTGTAGGCTTTTACTAACTTCGTTTTTTGGTTTAGGAAGTTTTAAACTTTTGCCAGCTTTTTTGAGCAGCTTGAGTAAATGTTCTTTTTTTGTGCCAACTTCAACTGTTTGCTTTCTTTTTCTAGTTGTCTGCTTGTCTTCAAATCCTGTAACTCGCAGTTTATTCTCCGTCTTCCACTCCACATAAACTGTGGTTTTTAGTTCCTCATCCTCAAATTCATCATCCGCATGACACAGTAAAGCTTCTACCAAATACAGTGTATTCTCTTTTACTGATTCATCCCAACGAATCTTCCTTAGCATTAGTCAAATATAAACAAAATATTAAAAATATCGATAGCCCAAACAGACAAGTGTGCCCAAGCTTCAAACCCCGATTATACGGACATTATAAGCGTTGTTTGGGGAACGTGTCTGGGCAAAAGCCCAAAAAAACAATTCACCTTGTAAACCTAAAAAACAGGGTGAATTAAATGTCAACTAAAAAACGCAATTCCAACCTAAGTCAGAAAATTATCGCTGGCTTACTAATTTTGCAAACATTACTAATTGGTGTACAAGCGTCAAACCGTATTCAGCAGGGGGACTCTCCAGTAGAGGTTTTAATCTGGGTGGCTAATAAGTGCCTTGTTGTACTCTCACAAGTTAGACGGCTAAAAAAAGAGCAGAATGAGGGTAAACACAAATAAATTTAATTCTTTAGTTACCATTTTGCTTTTATCAAGCCCTTTCCTCCACGAAAGGGCTATTACGTGGAATACAAGCCTCAAAGTCTTTTCAATTCATGGATCACACTTGCGGTTTAATCTGCGGCTGAATGCTTTACAGTCAGACCTTTTGCTTTGATGTTGTTTAAACAGATATTAAGCGAAGTGCGATGGTGTAACCGCCTGCTAAGAGTGCGTTGGCGATCGCTTCCACCATCGCCATGCTTTAGCGTTGGGCTAACTCAAATTTCCGCTTTTGCAATTGCTTGTCAGCATTGAAGCGCTTTTTGGCTTCTACCCTACAGCAAGACACTTTTGTTCATATTCAATCCAAGCACTATTGTTAGGATTTGACTCATCTATCAAAATTTGTTCATAAATTTCTAAACTTTCTCGCGGGACTGTTGCTACCTCCGGCTCCATCAAAATTTTTTCGGTATCAAAATACATCAGTATGCTCGAATTGAGAGTATGTCATTTCTGTGGCAATTCTCAGTCAAAATAACGTAAAACTCATGGCATTTATCAGTCATTCTTCAGTCAGTTCTTACCACTTCCAGGAAGTTCCTGGAACCGATTTTTATGATAAAAACATGGTTAACTCATGGAGTATATATCAATACAGTTCAGTTAAGCTTTTTTCTCTCCCCCTGCTTCTCCTGCCTCCCCTGCTCAAGAACAGCCTGCCTTAACAGATAAATTTGCTTAACCCAAGCGTATTGGAGTATATATGGCATACCTGCGGCAATTTCACGGCATCTCACTAAACTTGAATTTTAATTTTTGACGCACAGTACGCAATAATTTGCGAACAAGTTTTTTGGGTCAAAACTGAAAAACAAAATAATAGCCGTCAAAATGCGATTACAAAAACTGCTGGACTAAAGTTGCGTGTCACAAATGGTGGTTGGTGCGTGACGCTATAAATTTGATTACTACGTTCAAAAATCATCGCAGCGTCACCCACCCTACGAAAAAATATGCCAGTTGCTCCCGTGCTAACAGCATCAAAAACTCTATTCCACTTGTGGAATGGAGTTTTTGGGTATGGGGTGTTTTCGATACCCAAGCGATCACACTAGCTTTTACACTAAATCTACTGAACCTGTGTATCCTTTGAGAACCCCCAAAGAAGTACTACCAGCGCTGATCAAGGTGTCTTGTCCGCTACGAGTGAGAGTTGCATTTAACCCACTAACATCTAACTGATCATTGCGATCAAAGCCGTAGATTGTCGCAAAACCACTACTACCCAAAATCACTTTGTTAAAACGGCCTTCCAGGTAAAGAGTATCGTTTCCTCCTCCTTGAACTGTAACTTCCGAAGCGAATAATCCAAGATTATTTAGGGGACTAGGAATTGAGATAGAACCACCCCGAAGATTAATCACATTGCGACCACTTCCGGCATAAATCATGTCATCTCCAGCTCCTACAACAATTAAGTCATCTCCCGATCCAGTGTTGATTAAACTTTTTGTGTCAATTGTGATCACAGTGTCATTACCACTGCCAGTAAGAATATCTACGGTATCAGAATTGACTGCACCACCAATTGCCGAATTTAAGGAGACTGCTAAAACAAAATCTTGACCTGAACCTGTGCGAATACTTGTTTGCCCAAACACAGGGAGTTCAATTTGGTTGTCCCCATTCCCAGCATCAATCACCTGTTTGTAGGGTTGTGGCGTACCTTCTTCTGGAAAGATATAGCTCAAAAGCGCACTCAAACCAGCGAATTGATTTGTGGTAATTACATCATTACTCGAACCTGCTGATACTTGGGCATTCCCTGCTGCTAAATAAATCCAGTTGTTGCCAGCACCCGCATCAACTTGATAGTTGCCCAATCCTCCTGCATCAATGATGTCATCACCATTGCCTGCCGATACGAAGATATTACCGGAAGTAACACTACCATCGAAAATATTATTACCATTACCCAAATTGATCGCGTAGTTCCCTAAACCTACAGCAACATAGTCGTCACCAGCACCAGCATTGATGACAGTATTCCCAGTTACAGGTAACGTATTAAAAAAGATAGCTTCACCCCCGTATGGAAGATAGGAACTAATTTTGAAAAACTCAAGTCCTGCCAGAATAACGTCATTTCCTTTTCCAGTGCTGATGAAATTGTTGCTACCTGGAGCTTCTATCCAATCATTTCCTTGCGTACCTTGTATTATTCGACCATTACCTGCTGCCGTTTGAACAGTATAGGTAATGCCGCGAAAAGCTCGTGTTGTCATAATATTCTCCTAGTATGAATCCTGTATTTTCTTGTACCCGTGTATTAACTGAAGTTTTTTGCTGGGAAAATACATATAAACACTTGATTTTATCGATTTAATAGCAAACTTTAATTACAACTTTATTTTTCTATAAAGGGGTAGTGTGAAGGTAGCTGCTTTCAAACTAAACTATTTAGTTTAAAAGCAGTCGATGAAATAATACATAAGTATTACACAGGGAATTTTCCCATTACAGAGTCATATCCTCTAATAAGGTTGAGAAATGCTTATGAGCTATTACGAGCAGTGGATCTGGCGTTATATGCTGCAAAATTAGATGGACGCAGTTGCATCAAATGTGTGGCATCTAATTCATCAAATGTAGAAATATACAATCAATTCAATTTTGGGAAAGAGACTGATACTTTTAAAGACTTAATTCATCATCCGGCTGGCGTTGCTGCTGCTGTCGCCTTAACTGCTGCCCATATTCAAGAAGCTGCTCGTTCCAATCCGCCACTTTGGATAAGACTTGTTGGGACTGTGGTAGTAGTTCCAATACACTACAAATGCAGTGCTTTGTAGTACTCAAAAACCCCTTTGGGCGAACGGCGGTTTAATGTCAGAAGCTCTACGGTTGGCACATTTAATTACATCTGCTGTCATGACTGGAGAAAGCTCTAGCTCGGCTTAAGTGGTTATGAGAGATTGCGATCGCTCTTTTAAAACAGTGTTCGCGTTCTGTCACCGTGTCTTCAAATTGATTTTTCTCAAATCTGGAATATCTCATCGCCAATTTGTATCAGAATTGAAGTGCAAGCGTCTTCTTACCAGTTATGCCCCAGGACTTCTCCAATCAAAATCTTCGTGGGCGCTCCTTCAAGGGACAAAACCTTGAAGGGGCAAATTTTAGTTATGCAGATATCCGAAGTGCAGATTTTACAGGAGCGAATCTGAGGGGTGTAAACTTTAGTCATGCCACTGCTGGACTACAAAGGCGTTGGGCTATTTTTTTAGTTTGTGTTTCGTGGGTGCTGTCTGGAGTTTCAGGAGTTTTCTCAGCCTTTACTGGAGTGTTAATAGCTTATATATTTGACAGTTCGAGTCAATTAAATCAAGTTTTGGGTTGGGCTGCCTTAATAGCAGTAATTGTTGTTTTTATAATCATTCTTCACCAAGGATTGAACTCAGCCGTCGCCTTTGCTGTCGCCGGAGCCGGAGCCGTCGCCGTCGTCTTCACAGGAGCCTTCGCCGTCGCTGTCGCTTTCGCCTTTGTCGTCGCCTTTGCCGTCGCCTTCACAGGAGCCTTCGCCGTCGCCGTCGCTGTCACCGTCGCCTTCGCAGGAGCCATCGCCTTCGCCTTCGCCGGAGCCTTTGCCGGAGCCTTTGCCGGAGTTTTACTTAGTGCTTACATTGCTTGGAGAGCAATGAAAGGAGATGAAAAATACTTTTCGATTCGGAACATCGCTGTTGCTTTTGCAGCAAGTGGTGGTACAAGCTTTTACTCTTCTGATTTAACTGATGCTAATTTCACCGCAGCTACACTTAAAAGTACAGATTTTAGAAAAGCTAATTTAACTCGCACCTGTTTCCAAAAAACTAAAAAACTGGATCGTGTTCGCCCTGGCACAACTTACCTTCAAAACGCACAAATTCGTCAAGTGCTAGTGACTCTTCAGGGGCAAGAAAAGAATTTTGATCGTGAAGATTTGCGAGGAGTCAATTTTCAAGGATCGAATTTGGTAGATGCCAGTTTTATTGGTACAGACCTGAGCCTAGCCAACTTACAAGACGCAGATTTATCTAGGGCGAAATTAGTACAGGCACAACTTAATGGAACTAATTTAACAGGGGCTACTCTCACCGGGGCATATATTCAAGATTGGGGTATTACCACCGATACCAAGTTTGACGGAGTGCGGTGTGAATACGTTTATATGCGACTCCCTACAAAAGAAAACCCCGACCCACTCCGCAAACCAGATAACCACAAAGAAGTGTTTGCATACGGTGAGTTTGGGAATTTTATCAAACCAATTTTCGACACACTCGACCTTTACCACAACCAAGGTGTTGACCCGCGTGCTATTGCAATTTCCTTTAAGCAATTAGCAGAAAATCACCCTGATGCTGAACTAGAGATTGTCGCAATGGAGAAACGGGGACAGGACAAGTTTTTACTTCGTGCCAAAACTGCAACAACGGCTGACAAGTCCCAACTGAGTGCAGAGTATTTTGACACTTATAACGAGATAAAAGACTTGCCAGACAGAGAAATTAAATTACTTTTAGCAGAAAAAGATAGTAGAATTCGTAGTTTAGAAAATTTTGTTAATCAGGCATTACAACGCCCTAGCTTTTATTCAAATGTAGAACAGGTAGGTACTATGACAAACAACCCCGGTGGATTTTCAGTTGATGGTTCAGTTGGCGGCAATGTCAACAACGTTCAAGGTGAAGGCAACTCAGTAGTTCAAGGAGATACAACCATGACTGGCGATGCCTACGGCGGTAAACTACGCAATATCAACACAGGTGGCGGCAATTATAACGAACGCATTCAAGGCGACTATGTTCAGGGCAATTACTATGCTGCCGGACAGCCCCAAAGTCTTACCCAAGCTGCTGCCGAAATTCAGCTATTACTAAAACAATTAGAGCAAACTTACCCCAGTACTACTACATCACAACAAATGGTAGTAGCAGCAGAAGTCATAAACCGCATTGAAAGCAACCCTACATTAAAAAAACGAGTAATCAATGCCGTTAAAGAAGGTGGTTTGGCTGCTTTTGAGAAAGCTATTGACAACCCAGCAGGTGCTTTCATTGTTGGCGCTATCAAAGGCTGGCAGGAAGTAGAAGCTGAAGATTAAGGAAACAGAATTGATAGACTTCTAAGTTTATAGTTTGCCAATCCATAGATTTAATAATTAGCTCATATAACAATGGAAAAGCCGAACCCGCCTGAAAACCGCAATATTAATACTGGAGGAGGTAATTATAACGAACGGATTGAAGGCGATTATATTCAAGGTAATGTTTTTCAAAATATTTTTAATTCTCTAGGTGGACAGACAACAAAAGCAGTAGGCGACCCTGCACGGTCAAAGAATGAACGGATGCTACTAGCCGCAGTTAAGGAAGAAGTTGCAGCACGGTTAAGGCAGTCGCTACACAATGCCGTGTTGATTAATTTGGATAAAGAATCACAACCCCAGCAGGTAGAGCGACCTTGGGATATAGAGATAAGTATTGGTCAGAGGTCTCCTGAAACTCTCCCAAGAACAACTAGTATTCTGGAAATTTTTGACTCACAAGAAATCGGAGGTAAACTTTTAATTCTGGGTATGCCGGGGTCTGGTAAAACCACTACTCAATTAGAATTAGCTCAAGCTTTAATTATGCGTGCTGAAGAACAGCCTGATTATCCTGTTCCAGTACTATTCAATTTGTCTTCTTGGCAAGATGAGCGTCCGACGCTTCAAAAGTGGCTGGTTTCAGAACTAAAATCAAAGTATGGTATTCGACCTAGCATTAGTAAGCAATGGCTGGAATCGCGTCAGCTTTTACCTATGCTAGACGGATTAGATGAGGTGTCGCTGCATCAGCAACCATTCTGTGTCAAAGCAATTAACCAGTTTATTGAAAGTGAGAATAGACCGATATTTCTGGTAGTTTGTAGCCGAATTGAAAATTACAACGCATACACAAAAAGGCTTCTGCTTAATGGAGCAATTTGCTTGCGGAAATTGACAAACTCACAAATTCAAGTTTTTCTTGAAAGAGTTGAACGGACTGACTTCTGGAATTTAATTCAGAATGATCAGGTTCTGCTAGATTTAGTTAGTAATCCACTCCTGCTTAGTGTTGCTACCTTAGTTTTTCCTCAAATTTCAGCAAGCGATTGGCAACAAATAACGTCTAATGAAAATTGCTTACAAAGACTCTTGGATGCCTACATACATCAAATGTTTACTCGTACTCTTAGGCGAAATACATCTGAACAGAAATCTATGCCTGGAATTAAGGAAACTTCTACCAAGTTATCTTGGTTAGCTCAGAATATGCAAGAGCAATTTCATTCTGATTTTTTAATTGAAGAAATTCAGCCATCTTTATTAAAAAAATCTTTTTCTCGATTATTATATAGGCTAATACTAGTGATTATATGCGGAATTATTGGTCAAGCCATTAGTTGGATAATAATATTTTTAATCATAGTGCTTAATCTAGCTTTTGAAGATAAGAAAGATAATAAAAAGGCACAGATTAGCTCTTTTGGCGATATTAAAGATATTATTGAACAGGATCTAGGAAAAGCTGAAGAATACTTAACAAACGCAAATTCATCAAAATGGGTGTTTACAATTTTAATATTAGCTTTTTGTGGAATAGCTTCTGCTTCTTCTTACTGTAACAGCTTACTGGATTTTGCTAACTTAAACTTCATAAGTTTTTCTAACATAAATCAAATAAAATCATTTTGTCTAAGTCTTGATGGTCTGTTTAATATTAGCGGTTTTATTTTAGGCTCTGTAGCTGGTTTTAATATTGGTTTTAAGAATATAGAGACTATTGAATATTTAAAATTTCCTACAAACCCACAGGAGTTTAAAAGATTTAGCAAGGGGTTTTTTAATGGTTTTACTTATGGATTCAGATCGGGGATATTTCGTGGAAAATATATGGTAGCTGGTTGTTTTACTTTTTTATCAGCTATAGCATTAATTATTGCTATACCAATAGCAATTGGAACCGGAAATTGGTCTGTAATATTAACAACACTTTTAGTACCATTGTTCATATCTATATTAGGTTTAGTACTTGGATTAAGCATAGGACTCGTTAGAGGATCTATACTAGGTATAATTCAAGCTTTACGAGTAGATGTAACAAGTAAGCTTTATCCCAATCAAGGGATTATAGAATCTGCTAAAAATTCTATTTTTATAGGTGTTATTCTCGTAGTTGCGCTATGTATACCCTTTTTCTCAAATGCACTTGTTTCATGGATTCTTGCTATATATTTTCTTCCAATTACTGACGGTTTTGGTGGACTTGCTTGTATTCAACATTTAGCATTACGTATTACTTTATGCCAAAGCGGCTACATCTCCTGGAACTACGCCCGCTTCCTCGACTACTGCACCGAGCGATTGTTCCTCCAGCGTGTTGGTGGTCGTTACCGCTTCATCCACAAACTGCTGCAAGACCACTTCGCCCAAATGGAGTTCAGGCGAGATTAACGAGTAATTCAGGTTCGTCTTTCTTCTAGCATCTAATTTAACGCTTTTGTTTTCTAAATTCCCAACGTGGTACTGCGTTGGGGTCATTCCACACTCCAGCGCGGTTTGCGATCGCCATCTGCTCAGACTGTTATATCACTCCCTTATTTGGACAGTTGTTGCTGTAGCGAGTATAGTGTCGGGCAAATCCAGCCCTAACCATGTCACCGTTTAAAAATATCTCTTCTTCGCTTTAGTATCCCGGCGTTCCTGGTCGCGGTTTTACAAACACTTCAGCAACAGTTCTCCCATACCTATCTTGTTCGATGAGAATAATTGTAACCGTGCCGTTTCCCTTGTCAATAAGAGATTGCAGGTAAGACTTGGCTTGTGGCCCTAGCTTTTGTTGCTTCTCGACTGCATCAATTCCGCAAAACCGGATTTTTTTCCTCTCGTTCCCTCGGCGCACGGTGATGGTGTCCCCGTCAGCATCGCAACTGTCCATTGTTGTGACAGCGCCATTGCACGGGGTGATGTGGAATCTGCCGCCGCTTCTACAAGTGATTTAGTTTTGGAAGAAAGTACAGCAGTGAGGGCGATGAAAGAGACGATAGAGGGTAAGGTGGTTTTAGTTGGAAATACACTAGGAAGCAGCGCAACTCTCGATATCCCCAAAGCGACTGTGAAAACAGTGAAGATAAACGCCTGCGGATTTGGAAGCTTTAAAGATAGTGATTCTGCGCCTTTGCCAACTACTTTTAAAGTTGGTTCAACGACTTATACAGTAGCCATCCTCATCTTCCAGATGGAAAAATAAAAACTATACCCATAACTGCAACTAAAGCGCACAATCTTTTTATTGATTCTGCCTTATCAGTGGGAATTCTAGGTTTAGCTGTGTATTTAGCGCTGATAGCTTTGTGCTTGTGGTGTGTGCTGAAATCGCCTTATAGGGACATTGGGGCAATTGCGATCGCATACCTCATCTACACTTTCACATGGTACGAATCTGCCCAATATACACACATATTCTGGTGGTCTTTAAGCTTCTTTGCTCATGAAAAAGTTACCACAGCAGTTCTACTAAATACATATATGTTTCAATTAAACAATTATATTTATGCGGGACGCTGATTTTTCTGATACACCTGCAATCAAGACAAGCATTACAGACTTAAGCACCAGTATCATCAAAGCAAATGTAATTGTCTCGGAACTTACCGATGAGGCAAAGTTAAAAATGGAGGTGATTCAAAGTCTACTAGAAGCAAGCGATCGCACAACATATGCTCAAAGGCTCCAACAAGCAGCAGTAAAGCTGGGTAAATCAGTGCGAACAGTACGGCGACTGATTGATAAATGAGAGCAAGAAGGATTAGTAGGACTTACTCAAACTCAACGTGCAGACAAAGGAAAACACCGAGTCAATGAGAATTGGCAAGAATTTATCTTAAAAACCTACAAAGAAGGCAATAAAGGCAGTAAAAGAATGACTCGTCAGCAGGTAGCTGTGAGAGTCAAGGTAAGGGCTGATGAACTTGGTGTTAAACCTCCTTCCCACATGACCGTATACCGCATTTTGCAACCATTAATTGAGAAGCAAGAGAAAGCTAAAAGCGTTCGCAGTCCCGGTTGGCGGGGGTCACGCCTAGCAATGAAAACCCGTGACGGGAAGGATTTAACAGTAGATTACAGTAACCATGTTTGGCAATGTGACCATACCCGTGTAGATGTTTTATTGGTAGACCAGCATGGCAAAGTTCTGGGTCGTCCCTGGTTGACAACAGTTAGCGAATTCCTTTTCTAGTTCATGGCGTTGTTCTGGTGTCATTAGTTGAGAGCCTGAGCGATCGCACTCTGGAAGTTTTAGGCGAATTATATTCGCCTAAAACTTTTCAAACAACCTCTTAAGCCTAGAGCTAGCAAACAACGTCAGCAAAGCTACAAAAACTGCCTTGGTAATAATGGCTGCTTCTAGCACCTTTCCTGTCAGCAATAATATACAAACTATCAATATGATTATTAATAGTACTACTGTCAAAATAGATTGCCTGAATCTAAGGTGAAACAATCTCAGAACCTTTTGGCGCATATTTTTTTTAACAGCCCAGTTCCGTTTCTCTTCGGCTTCAAAAGTATTTGCTTGTTTTTTTATATTTTCTAAATTATCTTTTTTTGTGACTGCTGTTTGTGGCAGTTTTATAGGTATTATTTTTTGATTTATGCCCGTATTGTAAGTGTTCAATTCTTGCTTGATCGTTTCTTCTCTATTTTCTAATTTGTAGAGTTCAGTTAATTTTTTAGTTGTTTTAATTGTTCGGTTTTTCTCATTGTTTTTGAGTACTGTTAGCAGTTCATGAATAGACCAAACACTAGAGTCAGAACCAGAAAAATTTTGTAGACAATGGGTAACAACTCCATCAAATCCCATGTATTTTACACATGTAATTTCTATTGCAGATTCAAAGTCTTTTAATTGAGACGAGGTTGCTTTTCTAATTATATTTTGGTCAAGGTTGCAGCTTGATAATACCTTCTCTAAAGACCAAACTATTTCACCCGCACGATTTTCATCGGTTAATTCTCGGCAAAAAAAATAGATTTTTTCTAAGCCTGCATTTGTTACAAACGCTTCAATATTCTGAGATTTAGCCAGCTTCCATATTACTTCGGCATCTTTTACTACTTCACTTCTGTTAATGAGAAGCTCTAAGATTAAATCCGCATCAATTAAGACTTTCATAAATCTTTTTGCTCCTGCTTATCAGTTACATAAGTTACTTGCGGTTCATTTGTACCTAAGCTTTCTCTCATTTCTTCTAAGCTAAGAGCATTTCTTTCAGAGTCAACATCTTTATGTTCAATCAAATCGTTAGGTGAACAGCCAAATATTTCACATAATTTTCCTACGACTACGATGAACCATAGATCAACCCTTCCATTTTCCCAATTGGCAATAGTATTTACCGTAACCCCAATCTGCTCTGCAAGAGCCTTCTGGGTTAGATCCGCTTGTCGGCGGAGTGTTGCAATATTGGAACGTGGTCTACGCAGTTTAGACTTGGGGCTATCCATAGCGCTTTAGGATGACGCAATGAGTTTAGCCTAGCTTATCAGAAATTGACTTAAGAAATCGCTTTTTGGGAATAAAAACGATACTTTTATAAACCTAAACTTTTTTAGGTTTATAAACAGCTTTTGAATGCTCAGATTTTGCCTAGTTTTACAACTTAGTTTCACAATAACATAGTATCGTTATTCTATTTCTATAGTTAGTAGTTATCCTATTTCTATAGATAGAGATTTATCAACCTAAATTTTTTTAGGGTCAGCATAAACTTATTAAGTTTTTAGTCCTCAATTAAACTAAAAGCAAGGCAGAGCAAAGAAAAAGTATCAGAAACTGAGCAGAAATTTTGATATCTACACATAAGTTTACGAAGTTAAATTAAGAGGTTAGTATAAAACCTGAAATATAGACCTAAAAAACTTCAGCCTAAAGGCTTTTAGACTAAAGAGTTTTACGTTGTGAGAACTAAATTAACTATTTAGTATCAGTGATATGAAGATGTGGTTCAACTGGCTTTCTAAACTTTTAGGCAGATGACCCAACTTTTTCAGATCAATAGCCTTTGATTAACTGGTACTCAACCAAAGACTATCAACAAAGTCGATTGATCAATTTTGGTTGACTGGTACTCAACCTGCATATTGTTAGCAAAACACAAGTATGGAGTTTGAATTGTGCTTTATTCTATTTTAACCGCATTAAGCTGTGGCTCAACCGAGCCTGAAAATCCTAAAGAAGATCCTGACAAGGGAAAAACTCCTTGGGATTGGCGAAGATTGCTTGAAATTCTGAAGGATGTAGGTTCTGTTGTCTCTGTTGTTCTTTCTCTGCTTAAAATCCTTCAGGATCTAGGTTTACTGTAATGACGGCGGATTACACCTATCACTGCCCTGCCCGCTTGTGGTGTTGGTGCATTTGTGATGGGCGCGATCGCTCTCCACAAACAAAGGCGATCGCACTCACTTCAAAGCCCAAAACTATGAAAAGATGCAGTAACCCAATTTTCAAATTCTAACCAAGCATCTTCTTCTGATTTACACCATCCACTATCAAACGAATAATAGGTTGCGCGATACTCAGTTTTTCCATCAACTACACGAGTTTCGATAACTGGTACAATTGCTGTTTCCTTCATAATGTTTCAATCGTGAAATTTCAAAGCGATCGCCACCCAAACTGCGATCGCCTTTATCCTCTAAGAAAATTGTTTAGTTAATGCTATAACTAGAACTTACGCACGCTTACAAAAATACTATCTTGTGTATTAACGGAATTTGGTTGTTTCAAGCTTTTGACGACCAACTTCACATAGAGAGCGATGCCTACGGCGGGCTACGCCTACGCACTCTTTGATTTTTGGCATAATACCAGTTTAATACCCTGCTTTGCTGATACTTTTCAAGCAACCTCTTAGACTAAGGCAGATATCGCCTTCGGAAATCACCAAATGTCGCAAGTTAAAGTTTATACGGTACTCTGTATCAAGTCTTATCCTGTATTTGGAGTTTAAGGAAAATATGAGCGATCGCAATTTCAGTTTTGGAATGCGATCGCTTTTTACTAAAACTAACTTTGGTAAGGGCGCGGCAGTTGACGGAGTTTATGAGCAGTATCTAATTCACTATTATTTTTTCTGCCATATCCCCAACCCAATATCTTTCGATACTCGCCCATAATGCCACTTTCAATCAAATCATCCTCATTAACTACAATCTCTGTATGAGACTGGGGTGCAACATAAAGCGCATCCGCCGGACAATATGCCTCACACATAAAACAAGTTTGACAGTCTTCTTTCCTAGCAATTACAGGTGGTTCGTTGGGAACTGCATCAAAGACATTAGTCGGACAAACTTGAACGCACAGATTGCAATTAATACAGAGTTTATGGCTGACAAGCTCAATCATGATTTTATTCTGGCTACGACTTTGATACAACGGGTGTGGTTTGAATGGTTTCTATTGCTGGCGTAGCAGGCGCATCCGCGATCCAATCGCGTCTTACCCAAAGCTTATCTAAGCCGCCTGTGGCTTGATAATAACGCTGATTGGGATCGGTCTCAGGATAGTCTATACGAATATGTTCGCTGCGGGTTTCTGTGCGATATAAAGCACTAAAATATGCCCATCTGGCGACAGCCGTCAGTGCAACCGCACGCCGAGAAAATTCGATATCGCGTACACTATCTTGTTTGGGATTACCTTGTACTTGTTGCCACAGCGTTTCTAATTTGGCAAGAGAGTCTAGAAGCTTCTGTTCCGAACGCAAGTAGTTTTTCTCCAATGGGAACATTTCAGCTTGCACACCACGCGCGATCACATCGCTATCGAATGTTGCAGACGTAAAGGAGTGCGATCGCATTCCCACCTGACCAGCTGCACGTGCAATTCTTTCATTTGCACGTGCGCCCAAACTCTGGGCAAATTTCGCCGCCCCTTCTCCTGCCCACTGCCCTGTAGAAATTGCCCAAGCCGCATTAGGGCCACCACCACCAGAAGCTAAACCAGTTAAAAATTCCCGCGATGCTGCATCACCAGCAGCATAGAGTCCAGGCACTTTTGTAGCACAACTATCATCGATAATCCGAATGCCGCCTGTCCCCCGAACTGTCCCTTCTAAAAGCAATGTGACAGGTACGCGTTCTGTATAGGGATCGATCCCAGCTTTTTTATATGGTAAAAAAGCGATGAAATGTGACTTTTCAATCACGGCTTTAACTTCTGGTGTGGCTTTATCTAAACGAGCATAAACAGACCCTTTCATCAAAGCATTTGGAAGGAATGCAGGATCGCGACGACCATTGATATAACCACCAAGGTCATTACCTGCTTCATCGCTATAACTAGCCCAACCAAAGGGAACACCGCGCGTCACTGTGGCATTAAAGGCGGTTGAAATTGCATAGTGATTAGAAGCTTCCATACTAGAGAGTTCCCCACCAACTTCTACCGCCATTAGCATTCCATCACCTGTATTAGTATTGCAACCTAATGCTTTACTTAAGAATGCACAACCGCCATTCGCTAAAACAACTGCACCAGCACGAACTGTATAAAAACGATGATGTTGTCTCTGTACACCTCTTGCCCCAACCACAGAACCATCTTCAGCCACTAAAAGCTCTAGAGCCGGGCTTTGGTCGAGAATTTGCACTCCAGAACGCAACAGGTTTTTCCGCATTACCCGCATATATTCCGGGCCATAATAACTCTGACGCACAGATTCCCCATTTTCTTTCGGGAAACGATAACCCCAATCTTCTAATAAAGGTAAACTCAGCCAAGTTTTTTCAACTACACGCTCTATCCAACGCAAGTTAGCGAGGTCTTTTGCTATCCGATAACGCTCCGAGACAACTTTTTCCCAGTTCTCTGGAGAAGGAGCCATGATGCCATTACCACTCGCAGCAGCAGCACCACTAGTACCCAGAAAACCTTTATCAACAATGATGACTTTGACACCTTGAGATGCTGCTGACCATGCTGCCCATGCTGCGGCAGGGCCACCACCAATCACCAGCACGTCAGCATTTAGTTGTAGTTCATTTTCTGTGAGCAATTTCTTTCTCCTTTTTGATATTGCCTTAGCAGTAGCTTCTGATTTGTTTGTGATGAATGAGTGCTATTTCGTCGGACTGAATTATGCACAAAATACAGTCTGCATAACATACACAAAGAATACGTAAAATGAATTATAGATAGTATGGTACTCTAACTATTAGTTTGTCAAACATTAAGTATCGCGAGTTAATTCTGTTACTGATGCCTGCTGAAGAATTACTAAGCAACTTTTTGCAAGTGTCGCACACGCGGCATAATTTCTTCGGCAAAACGTGTCATCTCTGTTAGAAAGGGATTAAATTGCAGCATGAAAGTATCGATACCTGCATCAACAAAAGCTGCAACGCGACTGGCAACTGTATCATAGCTGCCAACTAATCCTGCGGCTGTGCCACCATTCCCCCCAACAGCAGGATTTTTAGCGAAGAGTTGAAACATAACTGCTTCTTTGTCAACGCCTTTAGCAACACTTAATTTATATTGTTCTTCTAGCTTTTGTAGTGCCATCAGTCGTTCTAGTTCTGCTTGTGCTTCTTCGTCGGTGGGACGTGCAATAACAAAGGCTGATAAACCAAAACGCACTGGTTGGGGTAAGGAACGGGGACGGCTGATAACTTGTTGAATTACTTTGCGGACACCTTCAATTGGTTGACCATGAATAAAGTAAACATCCGCTTGTTGCGCTGCTAATATCTGCGCTGGCTCTGATGCGCCTCCAAGATAAATACGTGGATAGGGTTGAGCAACAGGAAAGGGTCGAAAACTTAAATCTTGAATTTTGAAATATTCACCCTCAAAGTTAACCTTTTCTCCACTCCACAAGGCTCTCACTACTTGTAACCACTCACCCGAATAGCGATAACGTTCATCGTGAGGAGGAAAGGGAATATTAGTACGCTCCATTTCTGGACGGAACCAAGCACTAATTAAGTTAATGGCAAAACGTCCTTGACTAATTGCATCAATACCTAAAGCCATCTTCGCTAAGACTGCTGGGTGAAATAATAAAGGTTTAATGGCGGCGATAATTTCTATAGTTTCTGTAGCTTCTGCTAAGGCTGCACAAGCTGTCCAAGTTTCTAACTGTTCTAAATCTAAACTGCGGGGGTTGGCAATGTGCTGTGCAACTAAGGTTGTGACATATCCTAAACGTTCTGCTTCTAATACTAGCGATCGCGTGCGTTCATAACTAGCATCAATCGGCTCATCTGGTGTATTGAGAGGGCCAAAGTTACCGCCCACAGGTGACCAAATACCGTATCGAGGTTCTGACATTCTTGCCTCCTTAAAGATATGAGGGGCATCTCACTTGAGTTTCCCCAAAGATGAGTAACTTAATCTCTAATACCCCCCTTGTTTTTTATGCTTATCTGTGCAAATCTCATAATATACTACAGTAAATTGATTAAGTTACCGTAGTTAAATTGGGTGCAAAATTAACTTTTAGCACCTATTATCAAGGTTCGAGAAAGCTATGTCTGAACCACGCTATGGGATTTGGATTCCCGTTTACGGCAACTGCGGCGTAATGAACCATCCTCTTGAACCTCGTGATGCTAGTTACTCACGAGCCAAGAATCTTATCCAATTGGCCGAAAAGTGCGGATTTACCACAACTTTAATAGCGCAACATATCATCAATCCCAGGAACCAAGAACTTGACCAGCTAGAAACCTGGACAGCCGCAGCAGCACTTGCAGAAGCGACAGAAACTATAGAAATTATTGCAGCAGTTAAACCATTACTATTTCATCCTGCCGTCTTAGCGAAGATGGCTTTAGGTATTGATGCGATTAGTGGCGGACGTTTTGCGATTAACTTAGTCAGTGCTTGGTTCAGACCAGAAATGGAAAAACCAGGGATCAACTTCCTTCCCCATGATGAACGTTATCGATATTCTGACGAATGGATTAGAGTTGTCAAAGCTCTGTGGAGTGGAGAAAAAGTTAACTTTCACGGTGACTATTTTCAGATTAATGACTTAAAGTTCAGTCCACCACCCATAGCCAAACCATATCCGCGCGTCTATGTCGGCGGAGAGTCAGAACCAGCCCAAGAACTAGCTGCAAAAGAAGCGCATACATTTTTCCTCAACGGTCGTCCGATTGAAGTCATCCGCGAAACTATTGCTCAAGTTACGAAAAAAACTAAGTCTCACGCTCAACCTCTGGGCTTCGCCATGTCGGCCTTTGTTATTGCTCGACCAACAGACGAAGAAGCAGAAGCAGAATATCAAAATTTAAGAGCAATGGTACTCGCACAAGACGATCGCTCCGAACTACTCAAAGGAGTAGATTCAGAAGTAGTCATGTTCAAAAATATGGCTAAGTACCCTGGTGTGGGGAGTAATGGCGGTACAGCAGCAGGACTAGTTGGTAGTTATGAAAGTGTAGCGAATCGAATTGCTGAATTTACCAAAGTAGGAGTCGGTACTTTCATGCTGCAATTCCAGCCCTTTTCCACAGAAATGGAGCGTTTTTCTGCGGAGATTATGCCGCGAGTTCGGGCATTAACAAAAGATAGAGAAAAAGCAATTGCAAATTGAAAATAGGGGCTAACAATTTTTGATTGAATCCCTATGCTCCATCACCACTTAATAAGGGAAAATCTATGACTGCAATACTTACTCGTCCAGCTTGGACTACTGATTTAGAACTGGAAATTTTTGACAAACTGCTTGATAAACACGCCCCTCACTTACCAAAAAAGCGACTAGAAGAACCCAGACAACCAGAAACTGAAGAAGAAAAAGAGAATTTCTACCGTTTCCGTGTTGCTGGTGCAGCCCATGACCTATTTATTGTGCAAGCCTGCGCTAAGATAATAGACCAAATACCCGACCCAGAATTACAGCTATTTTTGAGTAGACAAATCGGGGATGATGGCGCACACGCGCAAAATACTCGTTTAAGAGCGCAAGCGATATCAGGACGAAACCCGATTGAGGATATTCAAAAGCAAGTACAAAAGCATTGGGATTATATGGGTGATTTACCCATTCGTAATTGGCAAGGCTTTTTAGCATTTGAGTTGCACTATGAACTTCATATAGTAGCTTTGCTATTCATCAACAGTCGTAGCAGCAAAATCAATGACCCAGACTCAGCTAAGTACGCCGCAGAAAGAATTCTGCCAGATGAAGCAGCACATCGCCTGGGAGTTGTAGACTGGTGGCAACGTAAATTCGATCGAGCTTCGCCAACAGAAAAACAGGATTTAGTTGCACAGGTTCTAGAAGCTGATGAAGAAGGTCAACGCCGACGAAATCTTTATCTTTGGGATCATTGGCGGTTGAGTCAAAAAGCTATTGGGATTGAAATTGATGATTTGCCAATACTTTACGATACTTGGCGGCAAGAAGTTTTATCTTATTTCTTGGATATCCCTGTCACTAAATTGCCCCAACTTGTGAGTGTAAATGATTAAGCAGTAGGGTGGGCATTTTTAGTAAAACTATCTTTTCATATAAAATACACTAGTTAATGCCCACTATTTATTCAAATTTTTAAGGAATATAAAGAAGTAAGAGAGCAAATATTTTATTAATTCTCAAAGCTGTATTCATAACAACTAACAATATTACTAATCATTAATCCAAAATATTAATATTTTCTTAATTAAAATTATGAAAATCTCAATATTTTGGATTAATTTACATAAAAAATAAAAATTAGTTGCCACGAGCACAACAATTATATAGTTATCTGCTATATATATTATATTCTTCCTAATAGAACTAATTTTTTTTGGAAAAAACTTAACAAGTTTTGGGGCTTTAGGCATAGAAACGAGATAATTCTTTATGCCCAAAACTAATTCAAAATGTTTCTTAAAAAACCAAGATTACATTTAAAAAATGTGACGATAACTCGTAATTATAACTATGAAATTACCTACTAACATTAACCGTCGATTCTTTTTAATAGCCATTACATCATTTGCGGCTTCTACAATATTTTCTAGCTGTAGTTCACCACAAAATAATTCTGCTGCTAATACAAGCACAAATTCATCAGCAACCCTAGCTGCTAACACCACCACAACCGCAACCAAAGAAAAAATAAAAGTTGGTGTCACACCAGTTCCAGCCGGAGAGATTTTAGAGTTTGTCAAAAAGAATTTAGCACCTGAAGCTGGGCTAGATATCGAAATTGTTACTTTCAATGACTTTGTGCAGAATAACACAGCTTTGAAAGATGGCGTAATCGATGCTAATTATTTTCAATATATTCCTTTTATGGAAGACTACGGCAAAAAACATAATTTCGAGATGTATGCCTTTACTCCCCAAATTCATTTAAATCCAGTAGGTACATCTTTCAGAGATATAAGTCTCTGAAAGATGTACCTAATAAAGCTCTAGTCACAATTCCTGATGATCCTAGCAATGCCCATCGCGCTTTAAAAGTATTGGAAGAATCAGGTTTACTCAAACTTAAGGTTAATGTTCGTCCAGCAAGCCCAAAAGATATTATTGAAAATCCAAAGAAAATCAACGTTAGGGATGCAACTCTCTCTCCTCAACAGTATGCTGCTGTGACGCCAAAAGATGTCAAGCCTTGAGTAGTAATTGTTTTACCAGCCACCAACATAGATTTTTCACAGAATATTTGGAGATAAAAACTAATGATAAAGAGTCCAGAGAAATTTGCAGATACGACAATTCAGTTTTCGGCTCCTGTAAGAGCAAATTCGCCAGAACTTCAGCAGCTTTTTGATTTTATTGCACTGGGGGCAAGCGATCGCGATCGCGATCGTATCTTGCCTTTTGATGTGGTTGAATTAATCCGGCGTTCCAGATTGGGTGCATTGCGAATTCCGATAAACGAAGGTGGTGGTGGTAGCACTACGCGGGAACTATTCGAGGTCGTAATACGGCTGGGGGATGCTGACCCAAACGTAGCTCACATTGTACGGAATCATTTTTCTGTGACGGAGCGAATTTTGCGTTCAGAACGCACCGCAAGGAATCGTCGCTGGCTCAAAGCCGTTGCCGATGGTGCGATTATTGGACTCGCTTCCACCGAACTAGAAGTCAAACGAGCCGGTGGCGGGCAAGTCGTAAATACAAAATTAACACCCGATGGCGACGGCTATCGTCTGAATGGGACGAAGTATTACAGTACTGGCAGCCTTTATGCAGACTTGATTTTCGTCCGTGTACTAGTACCTGATGGCACTACAGCATTCATACTCATCCCAACTAACCGCGAGGGAATTGACCTTGTAGATGACTGGGACGGCTTCGGGCAAAGGCTTACAGGGACGGGAACGACTAATTTTAGCAACGTCCGCGTAGAGGCAGATGAAGTAATTTTTGAGACAGATACAGACAAAGACAACTTGCCATACAATATCATTCCGCAATTATTCCTGACAGCAATCAATGCTGGCATTATTCGCAGCGTTCTGCGCGATGCCACAAACCTCGTCCGTACTCGAAACAGGACTTTCTATCATGCCGTAACCGAACAAGCAACAGAAGATCCTATTTTGCAGCAGACCGTTGGACAGATTGCCGCCAATGCCTTTGCTGCCGAAGCAATTGTTTTAGCGGCAGCTGATGGACTTGATCGCCTTCCTGCTGCTAAAGCCCAAGGACAAGACGTAGAGACAGCTGCGGCGTTAGAAACTTCTTTGAATGCAGCCAAAGCGAAATTGATTGTTGATGATTTGGCATTACGTTCAGCCACTTTACTGTTTGAAGTTGGTGGGGCTTCTACAACGAAGAAAAGCTCCAACTTTGACCGTCACTGGCGCAATGCTCGTACTTTGTCCTCACACAACCCAAATCATTTTAAGGCTCGTGCGATTGGGGACTACGAGATTAACGGTACACCACTGCCACAGAGAGGATTTTTTTAAGGTCTTTTCTCCAAAAAGTTAAAATCAGTCAGCGAAATTCCCCAAAACGCAACTCTCACCATTGTCAATGATGTCATAAATAACGACTGAGGATTACGGTTATTAGCAGCTAACGGTCTAATTAAATTAAAAGAAAATGCTCCACAGTTTGTTACCCAAAGAGATATTGCTGCTAATTCAAAAAATTTACGAATCAAAGAAGTCGAAGGTGTACAAGTTGTCCGAGCTATTAATGATGTAGATTTTATTGTATCTTCAGCGCAAACTGTTGCACTTGCAGGGATAGAACCCAATTTTATGGGTGCAGAAACCGCTAAGGATAAGAAATACGCGCTCGCATTAGTTACATTACAAGGTCGAGAAAACGAACCCAAGATTCAAAAGTTAAACAAGCTATTCGTTCATCCCAACGTCAAAGACTTTATCAACAAAGAATATAAAGGAAGGCTTATCCCTGTCTTTTAGCGACTGTTGCTTAGAGGATGTTTGAAAAATCATGATTGATGTATAGCAATCCTATTTGATTTGTAAAACTACTCGTAGAGGGAGGGAATAGGGAATGGGGAGTAAATTTGTTTGTAACTCCTAACAGGATTGCTATATCAAATATTTTTTACCCTTCCTTTATAAAAAGGAGGGAACAGTTTCCCCCCTTTATAAGGGGAGATTAAGGGGGCTAATAATGTGATTAAAATTACAAATAACCACTTTTCAAACAATCTCTTAAACGGATGTATAGAAATAAAGAAATATTGACTTGATTTGGACAATCTATCAAAAGGTGGTATTCTTGTTTCTATTAAATACGTTAAATCTATCGATTTACTGTATTTAATTCCTATAATCATTAATATAGCTGCTTAAACTCCTAAAAACTGATATCAAGGAGTCAATTGTGGTGAATTATTTCACAAAATACGGCTTTCCGCATAAACAAAAATATTCTGCCAGTAAAATCTTTGCTGTTGCAACTTCTGTTCTTGGAGCGATCGCTTTCGCTTCTGGTTGCAGCCAACAAACAGCTACTAATGTCGTAGCTAACTCAGATTCCTCTTCAAAAACTCTCACTACCAAAACTACAGAGAAAAACAATGTGATTCGCTTGGGCTACCAAAAAGGCGGGATAATTCCGATTGCGCGTCAACGAGGTGAGTTAGAGCGTCAGTTAGCCAAGCAAAATATCAAAGTTGAATGGAGTGGGCCATTTGACCGTTGTGCGACGCTTTTAAGTTCTCTCAATGGCAATCGAGCGGATATTGGCGGATGTGGTGATATCCCTTCCATCTCTGGAATTGCTGCCGGACAACCTCTTTGTATTGGCTCTGTACAGCGTCCTAGTCCAGATTCTTTGAGTAGTGCCATCTTAGTTCGTGGTGATTCTCCCATTCGTAAACCGACTGATTTAGTAGGTAAGAAAGTTGCAGTTAATCAAGGTGGTGCAGGCGAATATCTGTTATTAAAAGTTTTGGAAAAAGAAAATATTCCTTCATCTAAAGTCCAGCGAGTTTACTTATCACCGAATGATGCTGCACCTGCTTTATATCAAGGTTCTGTTGATGCGTGGGCAGTTTGGGAACCTTATATTTCCATTGCAGAATTAGAACATAAGGCGCGAAGAATCACCACTACACACCCTGCTCCTACCTACAGCATTATGGTTGTTCGTGGTGATGCAGCAAAAGAAAATCCTGTAGCCGTGAAAGTTGCTCTGACTGCTTTGAGTGAGGATGGTGAATGGTTAAATCAACATACTAATGCTGCATCAGATTTTTTAGTTAAAGAGCTAAAAATCTCTGATGCGGTAGCCAAGCAGGTGACTAAAAATCGAGGCCCGGAGTCTTACGTATTTCCTAATACTGAAGATATTGCCAAGCTTCAGAAAACAGCTGACTGGTTACTAGAGCAAAAAATTATTCCGCAACGAGTAGATATTGCGACAGCAGTATGTCCGTTAGAAACTACCGCCGCTAGGTAGGAAAGATGAAAAGAGGCACAGAATAACTGCCACTAAAAACTCAAATAACAAAAGTTTGGAGCAAATATAATATGCCTGTGGAATTTATTGGCATGATTGGTACGCGAGAAGCGTCTGAATTAAATGATCCTACCGTATCTCTGACGGGAGGAAGTATAGACTTAGCTTATGTCCGCAAATTTGCAAAAGTCCATGAAGATGGTGGCTTTGATCGTGTGCTAGTTGGTTATAGTTCTACAGGGCCAGATGGCTTTAATGTAGTCAGTTATGTGGCTGCTGCAACCGAACGACTCAAATTTTTACTTGCACATAGACCGGGTTTTGTGGCTCCCACTTTAGCCGCCCGTAAATTAGCAACATTAGATCACTTTTCTAATGGTCGCGTTGCGGTACATATTATTACTGGTGGGAGCGATGCCGAACAACAGCGCGATGGTGATTGGCTCGATCATGATACTCGCTATCGCCGTACCGATGAATATCTCGATATTGTGCGGCGAGTTTGGACGAGTGAAGAACCCTTCGATTATCAAGGGGAGTTTTACCAACTCAAACAAGCATTTTCGGAAGTTAAACCTTTACAGCAACCGCATATACCAATATATTTCGGTGGTGCTTCTGGTGCTGCTGTGGATGTAGGTGCAAAGCACAGTAATGTATATGCGTTTTGGGGAGAACCCATAGCTGCTATTAAACAACGGATCGCAGAGGTGAAAGCCGCAGCACCGCCTGGAAAAGATTTGCGGTTTAGCGTTTCTTTGCGCCCGATTTTGGGCGAAACAGAAGCAAAAGCATGGGAAAAGGCGCGTTATATTCTCTCACGGATCAATGAAAGCCGTGCTAAGGCTGGGATTCAATTATCTGTTGGTGCTTCTTTCCGACCTGAAGCTGTTGGTTCATCGCGGTTGCTGGATTTCGCCAAGGAAAGCGAAATTCATGACAAACGTTTATGGACACTGATCGCAGCTGCTACTGGCGCTCGTGGTAATACTACTGCTTTGGTGGGGACTCCAGAACAGGTTGCAGAGTCATTATTTGATTACTACAAAGCTGGAGTGACAACACTATTGATTCGCGGTTTTGACCCAGTGGAAGATGCGATCGCCTATGGTCGAGATGTGATTCCTTTGGTACGTCAACAAGTGCAACAACAACGACAAACAGCAACTGTAGCTTAATGTCCCTGTGAAACAAGAAAGAGAAAATTATGCCAAATTTCACTAGACCACAACCGCCAGTCTTTGAACGAGTTGAAGAAGAACGACTCTACCGCAAACAACGCCTTGCTGCGGCATTTCGGCTGTTTGCTCGTTTTGGCTTTAGTGAGGGGACAGCAGGCCACATCACCGCCAGAGATCTAGAGTTTACCGACCATTTTTGGGTAAATCCCCTTGGCAAGTACTTTGGTCACATCCGAGTTTCTGACTTGATTTTGGTCGATAGAGAAGGGGAAGTTGTCAAAGGTAATGCTCCTGTCAATCGCGCCGCTTTCGCGATTCATTCCCAGGTTCATGAGGCGCGACCTGATATAGTTGCAGCGGCTCATGCTCATTCTCTGCATGGTAAATCTTGGTCAAGTCTTGGTCGCCTGCTTGATCCTCTAACTCAAGATGCTTGTGCTTTCTATCAAGACCACGCTCTATTTGATGACTATAAAGGAGTAGTTTTAGATACTTCAGAGGGTAAAAGAATTGCTGAATCTTTGGGAGACAAGAAAGCTGTCATCCTGCGTAATCATGGCTTTTTGACGGTGGGACAGACAGTAGACGAAGCTGCTTTTTGGTACATTTCTTTTGAGCGATCGGCTCAAGCCCAACTACTTGCAGAAGCAGCTGGCAAACCACTTCCCATTGACCACGAAACAGCAACTTTTACTCATAACCAAGTAGGAACCCATTCCGGTGGTTGGTTTAGCTTTCAGCCACTCTACGACCGAATTGTGGGCGAAGAACCAGGCTTACTAGAGTAGTTGGTGGTTATTTTTCTTGATTGTCTTTTTATACCCAAAAATTAACGTGTTTACCAATTGGCTGCGGCAGAATTTTTTCTTCTCTTTGGGTTGCTTGTTAGTAGCAACAACAGCTTGCTCAGAGGTTAAGTCCACAAGTCCGGCAACGATCGCTACTAATCCTAGTGCATCCCAAGTCGCATTATCGAATACAACTCAACTGCATGTTGCTAAATTTAAAGGTGGCTGGGACTTAAATTTAAAGTTAGCTAAACTAGATAATTTCCCTTATCAAACTCAATTTACTGAGTTTACTGGGGGTAATTTGATGGTACAGTCAATCAATGCTGGTGCGATTGACCTGGCTTCAGCTAGTGAAATTCCGCCGATTTTTGCGATTGAATCGAAAGCATCTGTAAAAATTATTGCCACTCTCAAAGGGCCTACAGTTGGTCAAGTTGTACTCGTACCCAAAAACTCGACTGCCAAAACGATCGCTGACCTTAAAGGTAAGAAAGTGGGTTACGTTAAAGCTACAACTGCCCACTACTTCCTGATTAAGATGTTGGAAAAAGTCGGGCTAACGATGAAGGATATCAATGCAATTCCTTTATCGATACCCGATGGACTAGCTGCTTTTCGTAAAGGACAGCTTGATGGTTGGGCTACCTACGGTTACTCCATTCCCCAAGCCAAAAAAGAAGGGGCGCGGGTGCTGGAATCTGCAAAAGATATTTTGAGCGGTAACTTTGTGATTATTGCTTCACCGAATGCGATCGCCGATCCTCAAAAGAAAATTGCAATCGCTGATTTTCTCTGTCGTTTGCAGAAATCTCAAACTTGGCGGGAATCTAATCTCAAGCAATGGTCGAAGAATTATGCAAATACCATTGATGTTGATGAAGGCATCGTTTATCAGGATGCCAAGCAAGGACTACAACAGCGTCGTCAAGAATTACTTCCTGTTTCTGACGAAGCTATTGCTTCTCAGCAAAAGGTTGCTGATACTTTTTTTCAAGCGGGTGTAATTTCCACAAAAGTTGATGTTAAACAACTTTGGGACAGCAGTTTGAACCAAGATATCGCCAAATGCCAATAATTGCAGCAATAAGTAAAAAGCTAAATGTCAAAATCACCTGATTTTTAATCATGGTAAAAATGATATTTCATGGAATAGAAAGAGAATTATTAAATGGATTACCTTGGTTATTTGGGCAACAGTCTCAATTACCACATCATCTCCAATTAACAGATCAGCAAGAAGATAAGATCCGTGATATTTGGGAATTCCCACCACAAGAATCTGCCGATCGCCAGCCTGTGGTTAAGCAGGAGATAAAACAGTTTGGGATTTTTAGCAAACTAAAAAGTTTTTCTTTAAAGGCGATCGCCAATAAATAAAGATAAGCATTATCAGCTACTCAAATTTATAGAAAATTTCAACTAATTTGCAATGTGCAGTACACCTTTACCGGGGTAGCTTCTTTGTAAGAATTCAGGAATCAAAATTCAGAATAGTTAAAGAATCAGGAAAACATTTGATGACTCTCATTTCATCCTCAAATACCGATATGACAACAACGACTGACCTCGATTTTGCTGCACGTGAGGCGTTGCGCCTACTCGGCCCCGATTCCGAAAACTGGGTGAGCGATCGCTCAGGTATTGACCACAATGTGACGATAGTAGGTGGTAGTGGCAGTGGCAGCACCTTTGCATTTGCCCTGCGGCGTGCCGGCATTGGCCGCGTGACAGTCATTGATGAGGCTCTTGACGAAGCCCATGCAGGCGTGTGGCTGACGCGGGCGCGGATGAAGAAGCTACGCACACCGAAAAACCTGCCAGGGCCAGAACTGGGTATTCCGGCGCTATCATTTCAAGCTTGGTACGAGGCGCGGCATGGTGTTGAGGCATACGCAGCCCTTGACCGCATTCCACGAGTGGACTGGGCTGAGTACCTCAGCTGGTATCGGCATTTTCTGGGTATTCCAGTTCGGTATCAGACGAAGTTGGTGCGGATTGAGCCGGACGCAGATTTCTTTCGTCTACACTTAGAAGTTAACGGTGTCGTCCAAGTGGAAACCACACGTAAAATTATTTTCGCCAACGGTGTAGCTGGCACTGGTGGCCCAAACATACCGCCTGTATTGGCATCTCTGCCACGTACCTTATATGCACATACCGCCGATGAAATCGACTTCAACAATCTACATGGCAAAACAGTAGCAGTGCTGGGTGCTGCGGCCTCAGCCTTCGATGCGGCAGGAGTGGCATTGGAATCAGGCGCTAAGGCAGTACACCTGTTCGCACGACGGCCAGCGATCGCATCTCTGCCAGTGAATCGCCTCCGAGGTTATCCTGGCGCTTACTATAACTATCCACAACTACCTGATGCGGCTCGCTGGTTCCAAGCTTGGCGGTTTAATCAAGTTGGCTCTACACCACCACCAGACGCAATCGAGCGGGTAATAGCGTTCTCTAACTTCCACCTGCACTTATCTGCACCTTGGAAATCTGCTCACAACCAGGGCGATCGCATCGTTGCTCAAGTAAATGATGATGTTTTCGAGTTCGATTTTGCGATCGCTGGTACTGGCTACTTTGTTGACCCGACAAAGCGGCCGGAACTCGCCGAATTTGCACTTCACATTGCCCTCTGGCGTGATCGTTATGAAGCCCCAGCCGACCAGCGTGACGATCAACTCAGCACCCACCCTTACCTTGGCAGTGCCCATGAATACCAAGAGAAAGTACCTGGCAATGCCCCCTATTTGAAAGACATCCATGTGTTCAATCCTGCTGGCTTTGTCAGCTTCGGTCTGCCCATCGGTGACGTACCCAGCATCCGACGCGATGTGCCAGCAATAGTGGCCCGCATCAGCCACGACTTATTCTTTGCTGACTGGTCATTACACGAAGCCCGGATCACTAACGGCAACATTTCGCCGGACTTCGACACATCATTGTATGCAGACGTGATATGGAAACAGCAAACCAAGGTGCCAGTCAGCTAAATCTGTATAAGGTTTATAATTCACGCCTAATGTGAATTAAAATGGTCTGCACCCAGATGCGATCGCTATTTATCACTCTAAACCAACGTAATCTTTTCAATACTATCTTTCTGAATTGCTGCTCGAATTAAAATTTAAAAGATATTCTTCTGTTCACACTTACCTTGAGTCTGAATTGGAATATTTTCTGTTAAACAGTTAACTACTTCGTTCAACGTTTTACTATCAGTTAGAACTGGGGTAGTTGTAGTCATAGCCACACTAAATAATCCTCAATTGTGCTTCTTTACCTCCATACTTTACAAAAATTGCGTAACAAAACACCACCAGAACTATGTTTTGATGGGCACGTTACCCTTAACTTTTGAGGTGATTAATTAGTTTTACTTATTTAAACTCGCTCAATGGTTTTCCAAAGAATGTATCTAAGAATACGGTTTTTTTGACAATGATCAATTTTATAGATATCTTTCTGTGCGCGATCGCAGAACTTTTAGGTCTACTGAAACTAGACTGAACCGAACAAATTCCATGAACTACTGCAAGGCGCATTGAGAGCGCTAGATTCAGAAGTGACGGGGTTTAAGGTAAAAACCCCAGCCGGAGATGTTGGCTTCTCCACAGA
>NZ_JAVRBY020000057.1:0-43178 GCF_034531035.1 Nostoc sp. DedQUE02
ACTCTTAATCGTGACGTATTTGCTGCTTATAAAGCTAGTTTGGGCTACATTTGGGCCTAATTTTTGTCTAAGTCCCGCTAACAGTCGAAGGTTCTTCCTTGCTACCCTCAATCCAGTCTATAAGTTCCTGAATGTCCAAAGCTATACGGGTTTCAACTGCCCCGCCGTACAATTCGCCGAGGATACCACACCAAAACCAACGAGCAATTTTGTCAATCTCTCTCATTCATATTTCTATTCTGCAACGCCGAGTTTTTGGGGAAAAGTGGTATGAAATTAAAATTTCAGATTAGATGAGTGTATGCGATCGCAATCAATCCCCCAGTTGTTCAAGCACACCCTCTATTTTTTCTTTGACAGCCTGCCATTTGGTCTAAACTCCATCTGCTGATTTAACTCAAATTACTGCTGCCACCGACTTGGGCTGCTCCCTCTGCTGCTGGTGGCGATGGAAACCTGACTGCTGTTGCCGCTCTTTTAGTAAGAAACGGCATCCAGGTTGCTTCTGAGCGAGGTCAGGATACTTCATCACTGATCTTCTTGAAAAATCCATCTGATGTCCGAAAAGCAGTAGCCTTGCTGAAATCCAAAAATTACTCATTTGATACTGCTGCTGATAAAGTAAGCGATCCCACAGGAAATACTTTATTTTCAACTGAGGATGCTGCTGCTCAGGGGAAAGTATTGTATGGTCAGAGCATTCTCAATGCCGGATTGGGAGATCCAAGGACAAACGAACGCACCCCTGACATTATTGTTCCACTCAAAACTGGCTATTTCTTTGGTAATGCTACTAAGAAGCGTGCAGAGCATGGTGGATTTACTGATGCTGAATTGCACTATTTTAGTCTTGACACACCAGTAGTAGCGTGGCAAGCCTTAATAGTGCTTTAGATGTATGTGTAGGTTGGGTTGAGCAACACAAAATTCAACATAGAAACAGTGATTTCTCCATCGGTGATTAGACAAACTCTATCAGAGACAGACAGTTGTGAAAAGCGATCGCAACCCTGACGCAACACCTCGGCATATTAACTCGGCATTACAAAGGTTATGCGACGGTGGGCGGCTGGTGACAATCACAGCTAACTGGTTCTCTGCTGATAATCCCGCTTGGCGAGAAACTTTTGTTAAGTGGCACTCGGAAGCGCAAGTTGTGCTTTCAGTGGGGGTCATCGGGAAAGCTTATGCATTGCATGGGACAACAATGGAAACCCGAATTACTATCATTGACAAGGTTCCGGCTGATAATCCCCGCGATATCCCCTGTATTCCACAAACGCTGGATCTACCTGAACTGCTGCCATTGATTGAGCAATTACCACAGCGATCTCTGCGGCAGCATTCAACTGCTAAAGCGGAGGCTGCGGTGGCGAAGGTCGTTAAGCTGCCAAAGCGTACTGTAGTAGATCAACCAGAAACAGTTTCCTTTCTTCCAGACGACTTAGTAGTGCTAGAATACGAAGTTGTCGAGTGGTCTGCCACGGATGGACTCAAAGATACTTTGTATGAAACCTATCGCCCAATACGCTTGGGTTAAGCAAATTTATCTGTTAAGGCAGGCTGTTCTTGAGCAGGGGAGGCTTCGGGAGCAGGGGGAGAGAAAAAAGCTTAACTGAACTGTATTGGAATATATTGTGCAAACAACTAGTGTTGAGGTCAATCCTGATTCTCTGTTTGATATTCAAGTTAAGCGATTACATGAGTATAAACGCCAACATTTGAATATACTTTATGTAATTACTCTCTATAATCGCATCAAACAAAATCCCCACCTCGATATAGTACCGCGAACTGTAATCTTTGGCGGCAAGGCAGCACCAGGTTACTTCAGAGCAAAGTTAATCATCAAGCTGATAAATTCCGTTGCTAATGTGATTAATCATGACCCTGATGTAGGTAACAAGCTGAAAGTAGTCTTTTTACCCAACTATGATGTTTCTTTAGCACAGCGAATTTATCCTGCTGCTGACATTTCTGAGCAAATTTCCACTGCTGGTAAAGAAGCTTCTGGCACAAGTAATATGAAGTTCGCAATCAACGGAGCGTTGACCATTGATACACAAGATGGAGCAAATACTGAAATTCGCGATCGCGTTGGTGCAGAGAACTTTTTTGAATTTGGCTTAACTGCTCCAGAAATTGCTCAAATAAAAGCACGTAGAAAAGAGCATACCTGGAATTGCAACTATATTAAATATTAAACATTTGGAAACTAATACCAAAGGAGAAATGCTGATTTTTTCCTTGGTTCTTAAGCTTGGTTGCGATCAAGAGTAATTTAGATGCGTTTGCCCTGTAATATCATGTCCGGCTGATTAGTTATAATTTCCGCATCTGTGCAAAAAACTGAAAACCCTTTCTCCCCCTGCTCCCAGCTAATAGCCCCCTTGCAGTCTTAATGATAAGTATTTAACCGGACACGATATAACTTGCTATAAATCAAAGGTTATTTTACTTGACAGGAAATGCCGACTTCAATAATGAAATAGAGCCATCAGCAATAAACCGCACACCAATTGCTAAGATGAAAAAACCAAAAACTCTATTTAAGGCTCCCACACCGTTTTTTCCTAACCTATTAATCAGTGGTTCTCCTAAGACTAGGCACAGGTAAAGGCTAATTCCGATTAAAACAATCCCTGCTAAAGATTCTAGATACTCTACCCAATGATTAAAGCTAACAGATAAACTCGTTACCACCCCAATTGCTCCAGGCCCACTGATTAATGGTACTGCCATTGGTGTAAAAGAAATATCTTCTTTGTCCATAGCCTCATCATTTTCTGATGGAGTTAGGCGTTGACGAACCGTTACCATTTCCCACGCTGTATGAGCAACAAGTAATCCACCTGCTAGCCGTAGCACCTGAAGTGAAATCCCAAAAAATTCTAGTATCCATCTGCCAGCTACTAAAAACACAGCTAAAACTAAAACTACATTCGTGGCAGTTTGTATTGCCTGCTGATGACGCTGTGATGATGTTTCGCTAGCTGTTAAACTGTAGAAAACCGGAACTGCACCTATTGGATTGGCGATTGGAAAAAGAGCCACGAAAGTTGCTAATGTATTTGAAATTAACGACATTATCAATATTTGGATATCTTGGTTCCCTAAAAGCAGAGTTTAGCAGACAGCCGGGATAAAGTTGTACCTACTTTACTGCTTGATGAAAAACTCGAAGAACCATTGAAGCAACTACAGATATAGCAATTGGGTACTACCAATGACAGTACTCTTACCCCAGCCAAATCTACTACCGAACACATGACTATCCCGGAACTGCGGGCGTGGGGCTAAGAGTTACAACTATCTACCGCTCGGCTGAGAAAATGTGGAGGTGATTGCAGATGTGGCGATGGCTCAAGCGCCCGCCGGAGGCGATCGCTCAAGCGCGGGAGCAACGCGATTTTCTGAAGTTGGAGAAAAAACGGGCGATAATGCTCTGCCTCGCAAGATGCGATCGCTTGTCACGATTATATCCACATGGGCAAAAGGGTAACACCCTAAGAATATCGAAAGCTGGGTTGCAAATGAGATAGCGTTTTAACTCGTTGTAAACAGGGTTTGGGCAACTGTAATTAGAAGTTGCTCAAACTTTGTCTACAGCTTCATTCATCATGACCATATCGTGGTTGGTTTAGTCCATATTCATTCCTAATTGCTTGTTCATTGATAGGATCTACTACATTATTATTTCGATCTTCTCCAGAAATAGTTACTTTTTCTTCTTCATTGCCCCAATGCTCCAAGGATGTCTGATTGCGATTTTGACCCCTCAAATTGTGAAGGACGTGAATCATTTCATGCGCTAAAATAACAAACATTGGGGAAAGAAGTGGATTTGTGTTTGTATCTATTCCTGCATTTCCTCTTCTTGTTACGTCAGTTTCACTGTCATAAGCCGAAGCAGTTAAATATGACCCAATACCTATACCCCCATTTGGACGAATATTTCCTTGGCGGTAAGCTTCATATTTTTTCACACCAGCAGCGGCAATTCTTCCTCTGGTTTTTTCTTGCTGGCCTACAGGTCGAACGGTAACGTTTCCTCTGCCAGCTGCCTGATCTTCATTAGATAAACCTGTTGGTTGTGTTGTTGAAATCTGCGTTAGGAGTTGTCGACCTGTTGATGTACGCAATAGCCGTGCAAAGATGGGTAACATTTTCTGCTTGAAATCAGGATAATCTTCCTGTTGGCGTGCATCTTGTGTGCTGAAGTTAATATTACCAGTTTCATTAACAATGCTCTGCCACAATTGCTGTAACTGAGCGTCTTCCGGGCTATTTGGAATAACAGCATTATTATTTACATTAGGAATAGGTAATCGCATATTATTATTTGCAATTCCTGTTACTAATGTTTCATGTTCTTGAGCAATATCATCTAACAAGTCATACATGGCGGTTAATCGTTTACTCTTGGATGGTTTATTGCGATTGAAGCGCCGATTATACCATCCGTAAACAGTAGTTTCTATGTTAGTCAACACTTGTAATCGTTGCTCAACATTGGGGTCGTTCGCATCTGTTAATTCGTGATAAGTGTTTAGTAGGTTATCAATTTGGATGAGTTCAGGATTGTTGTTACCTCTGTTGAAGATTTTAGATTGTGTACTTTGCTGCCAAATATCTGTAGCCATTAATCGTTGGATCGCCTGACGTTGTAAAGTTGCACTTGTTTGCTGCACAACATGGGTCAACTCATGCGCCAACAATTCCTGACCGCCCCGACTCCCTAGATTATATTCACCCGAACGAAAGAATACATCCTGTCCCGTCGTGAAAGCACGCGCCTGAATTGACCGATTCAACTGGTCAGACTGACCATCCGTGTGAACCTTCACTCCACTGAAATCTGCGCCAAACGCCACCTCCATCGGTTCGCGGATATTGTCTGCGATCGCCACTCCTCCCCCCCGTCCTTGGTTAATGGACGCTTCCAAATCTGGCGCAGCAGCCATCCCAGCCTCACCCTGACGCTGCACCATCGATTTCATCTGCAATTCTTCCTCATCCTCTGGTAATGTTTTTCGCTGCAGTGTGCTATTGTCCAGAGATTTCATTTGCAATTCTTCCTCATCCTCTGGCAATGCTTCTCGTTGAATAGACTGGCGATTTATAGGTTGCCCCATTCTTTGCATTACCTGCTGTGCGACGTTATCAGCTTCTTGCTCATAAACATCTCCTGGCTGGTTAACTGTGAGTTTTGTTTGAATTGGCGTTGATGTATCTGGTCTATGAAGTGGAATATTGGCAATATTATAACCAAATCGGCTTGCGTGTTCAAGTCGAGAATTCAATAATCCGTCCATCTTGGCTTGCAAGACAGTTAGCCGCTCCTGTCCTTCGGGCGTAATCGTGCCGTACTTCGCTTGTATGGAAAGTCCAGTTGCTTCCATCTGTTGTTCTGCAAAGCCTTCATTCTCTATATCAGTCGGTGTTTTAGATGCAATTGATGCTTTTTGGATTTCGCTACCAAATGATCTATGCGCTAATTGAGGGTTTGAGTTGAGTGCTGAAGAATTGGAATAGGTAGATGAGTCAGTCTTTGAAGATTTTGTTTTATGCATTGTTTATACAAGTTCAATGATTTACGTCAACCTGACATCAATGAGAGATGTCAGGAAAATCTTAAATATTGTGTTGCTAATATCTAGGTACTTATGGTTACAAAATGCCAAAAACCAACTATTGGATCACAACAGCCACAAAATTCTGTCCTAATAGGATTTTATAACTGTTTTTACATTCTTTAAAAACAGACGATTCAGTTATTTGATTTTTGTCCAACAACCAGATTTCGAGATTTCCTCCAGCTTTTATGCAATCTTTCTATTTTCGTAACAGTCCTTAACAACTTTGATCTGAATATGCTGCCTTTAAAATATAGAGTGAGTGCGATAGGAATCTAACAATCGCTCTATGAATCAGCAATCACCTCAATTCATCAACCATATTGTTTACAGACTTTTAGCTGAGAATGAACCATCTAAATTTAGAGGAGCAAGAAAATGACATTAACTTTAGATAATCACTCTCGATATAAAGAATCGTCCCTGACACAAGCATTGCGGCAGATACAACAGCTAAACTCCAAGATTTAGGAATTAGAGGAGCAGCATCAAGATTACGTGCAGAAGCAACAAAATCTGATTGCATACTCTGCACCAATCAACTGAGGGTAAACAGCTACTCATATCATGTCCGCCTAATTAGTTATAATTCCCGCATCTGTGCAAAAAGCGCAAAAGCCCCTTTCCCCCTGCCCCCTGCGGCCTAAATGATAAGTCTTTAACCGGACACGATATCACGGATGCTTATAAAAACAAGCGGCTAAGATGCTTGCTGGGCAACGCTTTTAGACTTAGCGTACAATTTTCCCGTTTTGGCACGGTGATGCCTAAACGTCTTAAACCTCTGATTCGTTAACGGCTTTGATAGTTTTCGGAGATGTCTATTGGGATTGATAAATTAGTTAGTTAAGCAAATAACCATCTTCCATGTGAACAAGGCGATCTGCAATATCAAGGATACGGTCATCATGTGTAACTAACAAAATTGAACAATCTTGTTTTTTTGCAAGTTCTTGCATAAGTTTAACAACATCACGACCACTATTTTTATCTAGAGATGCGGTAGGCTCATCGGCAAGAACTATCTTCGGTTGAGTTACTAAAGCACGAGCAATTGCCACTCTTTGTTTTTGTCCTTCAGAAAGATGTTCAGGATAGTAATCTACACGATGCTTTAAGTTAACTAGCTCTAATATTGACTCTGCTCTCCGGCAAAGTTGCCGCTTTGAAAAAGTAGGACACAAATTAAGAGACATCTGAACGTTCTGTGAAGCAGTTAAAAATGGAACTAAATTATGCTTCTGGAAAATATAGCCAATTTGACGACGTAATTGTAAAAGTTGGTGATCGCTTGCTTTGTACAGTTCACAATCTAAAACCCTAGCACTTCCACTTTGAATTCCTCGTAAACCAGCAATCAAAGTTAATAAAGTTGTTTTTCCTGAACCAGAAGGCCCTGTTAAAATCACAATTTCACCTAGTTTAATTGTCAAATTAATATTAAATAAAACTTGCTTACGTAATAAGCCTTTACCGAAATAGTGATTGAGATTCTGAATAGAAATAACTGGTTGCATAATTTTATTTAAATATTTTAGACAGGTTATTAATATAGAAAAAGTTTAAATATTTGATAACTTAACTATTTAGCGAAACAAATCTGCTGGATCGGCAGACTGTAGTTTTTTCATAGCAAGTAAGCCAGCAAGAGAACACATAGTAATTGTAAGTAACAAAACTATTAAGGCTCGACTAAAAGTCATAAACATTGGCAAACGAGTTGCATCTTGTACAAATTTATATAAAAACATACATAAAACAAATCCGGGGATATAGCCCATCAAGGACATCAGAACAGCTTGTTGGATAATAATACTTACTAAATATAATTTTGAGTATCCAATTGCCTTAAAAGTTGCATATATATATAAACTATCAGCAATTTGTGAATATAAAATTTGATACACAATAACTCCACCAAAAACTAGACCTATGACTGTACCTAAATTGAAAATAAATCCAATTGGTGTTGATTCTGCCCAATGTTGTTTTTCAAGCTCCATAAATTTATTTAAAGTTATCAATTTCACAGGAATAACATTATCACTTTCAGTGAACTTTTGAGAAAATTGTTTAATTATCTCTTCCGGTTTAGTACCTTGCTCAAGTTTTATAACTCCAATGGCAACTTTTTCTAAAGGCATATTGAGGATTGTAGAGTAGTTTAAATCACTAGTAACCACTAACCCATCTTGAGACATTACTCCTCCTCCTAGTGAAAATAAACCAACAATGTTTATTTTTTTATTTGATAATTCAGTACTAATCACACCTTTACTTTTAAAGTCTGAAGCAACAGAGCCATATTCACCACTTGATAATTTATCAAATAAAACAGCATTTGGTTGTTGTAAAACCTTGAGCAATTGATTCACTTCTGATAAATTTAAAACTGGTTCATCGGGTCTAAAGGCACAAACACTTATAGTTTCTGTGACAAAATTTTCAGTATTTTTAAAATTTGCATCAGCAAAGTAAAAAGGGCTAGCTGATGCTACACCATTAATTTCTAAAACTCTATATAAATAATTACGAGGAAATTCTTTAATGCCAAAAAAGTAGTTAGTATCGGCATGAAGTAAAACTAAATCTGCCTGAATAGCTTTATGCATGGTAACAGAGTTTTCAAACAATCCATCCCGGAAAGCTAGTTGAATAAACATTAATAAAACTGCAAATGTTACACCTAAAACAGTAACTAACAAGCGAGATTTTTGATATGTTATTTGTAACCAAGCTATAGGAATTTTGGGAATCATAGGTAAATTAAAGCCATTTATTTAATTAATCTTAATTTTTGTTTCGACTTGCAAATTAATCAATTTAGCAGCCTGTTCACTATCTAATGGATTGAGACGAATTTTAACTTGAACGACTCTAGCATCAACATCTAGAGTTTTATCCCCATTAAATACTTGCTTTTGTCCAACTTGAAAACCAATTTGTTCAACTATTCCATATAATTTTTTAGTTAATGAACTACTAGAAATAGTAGCTTTTTGCCCTAGTTTTATTTTACCAATTTCAGTTTCATAAACTTCAGCCATGACATACATATCTTTAGTTTGAGCTAAATCAACGATGCCATTATTACTAATGCCTTCTCCAGCATAAGTATGAATTTTTAAAACTGTGCCATCAATAGGAGATTTTACATAAGCTAATTCAAGGTCTGCCTCTGCTTCCAAAACTGCTGCTTTTGCTTGAGCAAATTCTAATTGAGAGACTTGCACATCTTCTGGACGAACTTCTTTGAGCTTTTCTAGGTTAGCTTCGCCCTCTGAAATCTGCTTAGGAAATGTTGATAAAATTTGGTTGAGAGTAGATGTTTCTTCATTGATTTGCTCTTGATAAGTTGCTACATTTAAACGTTTAGTATCAATTTCTGAAGCCGCGATCGCACCTGCATCATATAGATTTTTATAGCGTAAATACTCTGTTTGAGCATTTTTAAATTCTGCATTTAAACGAGCAATCTTTGCTTTTTGGGTAGCGATTTGCCCCTGAAACTGGGCTTTTAAGTTGGCAATTTGTGCTTGCTGGGCAGTAATTTCTGCTTTTTTGGCATCACCACTTTTTACTTTGTTGAGTTCTGCTTGAGAAACTTGGGCTTTTAACTTGGTTTGTTGTAATGCTGCTTGTAATTTAGTCAAACTGTCTAGAATAGCAATTACCTGTCCACGCTTAACCTTGTCTCCTTCTTTGACAAATATTTGAGATACCCGCACATATTGAAGAGACGAAGAACCAGATAGACTGATAATTTTATTTTTGGGTTGTACACGTCCTAAAGCTATAACATTTTCACTAACATGAGGCTTAGAAGTAGGATTTACTGTAATTAATTTTTGGCTTTGCTTTACATCTCGGTAATTCAGAAAAATGTAAATTTGTAAAGCAATAGCAACACCAATACCTACCAAAACTAAAGGCATTAATAAATTAATATTTAATTTGTCTTTAAGTTTCATGTTCTCATGCTCGTAAAGTTGTTAGATTGTATCTGGCAATTCATGCTCTACCAGTCGTAACCGGGGATACTGATAAGCTGCAATACTTAAAACAATAGCCAGCACTCCTATAGTGATAAACATTAGACCAATGCCACGACCTGGCCCAACGCCAATAATTTGTCCGATGCTTCCAGCTAACAGTCCGTTGGAGGACATTAAAGGTTCAAATACTTTGTCAGCTAACGGCCCAGCGACAATATAAGACAATGGAAAAGATGTATCTGTAACCATTTGACGTATGGCAAAAAATCTTCCTTGCATATCAAGCGCAACTTTCTTTTGAAAGAGAACTTGAGCGCAAGCATTGATAATTGGCCAGCCTAAGAAGGTTAAAAAAGCTGCAAGAGTAATCAACTCAACAGAAGTGCGTAAACCAGCAATCAGAATGCTCAATCCACCCAGCATTTGAAAACCGAGAACGCTATAGATAAGCCGCTTTGGTCCGCCACGAGTGCTGATTATTAAACTGCCTATGAGCATACCAACGCCGCTAACAGACAAAATCATACCGAGGACAGCAGATGATGTAAAAGACAAGACTAATGGAGTAACTAATACTCCAACAGATCCCATTAAAAAATTGTTAGTAGCAAACAACATTAACAGCCCTAAAAGCCCAGGTCTAGCTGTGATGTATTGCCAGCCAAAAATTATTTCTTGTAATAGTGAATCTTTCTTGAGTGCCTCAGTATCACTAGCGTTAATAGTTTTTGGTTCAGGGAATTTAACAAACAATAAAGGTATTGTGCCTAAGAAAAATGTCACAACATCGATCGCCACAATACCTTGTAACTGAATAATTCCGATTAATACACCGCCCAACACTGGTGATATCAACTGAGAAATTCCTTGCCCCAACTGAATCATTCCGCTTGCACGGTCAAGGTATTTTTTGGGAACCAATAAGGTAGTCGCAGCAGTGAAAGCTGGCACTTGGAAAGCACTGAAACTAGAACTGGCAGCTGAAGCCAAGCAAATGTGCCAGACTTCAAGCTTACCAACAAAAAGTAATGAGGCGATCGCTAAAGTGCTAAGACCAGCACCAAAATCACTCAAAATCATTACCCAACGACGGGAACAACGATCTACAAAAACGCCGGCCACTGGAGAAATTAAGCTCGACGGTAAAGTTCCACACAAAAGAATTAGGGCATACAGAGTCACAGATTTAGTATTCTGATATACCCAGATTCCTAAACCAAAGTGCGTCAGTCCCGAACCGATGAGAGAAACTACCTGTCCTGACCAGATAAAGGTAAAAGTTTGCATTCCCCGTGTAGAGTGATGAGTCATTTTATTTGACTCCACTATTTACCTGTGCCCGGTCAATGCAGACTTGCAAGCGATCGGCTAGAATCTGGACATGAGGTTCGGTCATCATTGTCACATGATCACCTGGAACAAAATAAACTTCCACAGGTTCAGCAGAAAATTCGTTCCATCCCCAGGCGGGATCTTTCAAAATCTCAGAAAACTCAGCTACACTTTGAAAATCTTCAGGATTATCTTCGCTAGCTCGGAAAAAAGTAATTTTAGTCTGGCGATCGTTGTATGGCTGATAAACATCGTAAGCTTGGCTGACAGCTTTGGTCACTTTCAAAAAACCTTGCAGTTGTTTTGTTCCGATCTGTGGTGGTAAAAGATTAGCTGCTTTCAATCGTTCCCCAAAATAGTTTAATTGTCCGTCGGGATCTAAAGTAGAAAGAATATCCTGTGATAACTCAACTTTTTTGTCAAAAAAGCGTTCCATTAACCGAGCAAAAAGGTTCAAATTCTGGGTATCATCCCAATCATCTATCGGCTTTTGCAAGCTATGAACTGGAGACATTGTGTCTAAGATAGCAACCAAGCCTACCTCATGCCCTTGCTTTTGTAATTGTTGAGCCATTTCAAAGGCTACGAAACTTCCAAAGGAATGACCACCCAAAAGGTAAGGCCCTTGCGGCTGAACTGTCTTTATCGCCTTGATGTAACAGCTGGCCATTTCTTCAATTCGCGTGTGAGGTTCGAGTTCACCATCAAGACCTCGTGGTTGTAAACCATAGAATGGTTGTTCGGGGTCTAAATGACCAGCCAGATGATAAAATTCGATTACATCTGTGGCACTTCCAGGTACACAGAAAAACGGTCGTTTTGAGCCATGCGGTTGAACTGCTACCAAGGGAGACCAAAGTGAGGTATCTGCTTTCTGACTAATAATGCTAGCCATCTGTTCAACTGTCGGATTATGCAAGAGTGTAGCTAAGGGGAGATTTTTTCCTAGTTGCTCTTGAATCTGAGCCATTAGGTGGACAGCTAAAAGGGAATGACCGCCGATTTCAAAGAAGTTGTCCTGAACTCCCACAGGATGAATACCTAAAACTTCTTCCCAGATGTTAGCAAGTTGCATTTCTAGAACGTAACGCGGTAGGACAAGGCTATGTTTTCTAGTAACATGAGAGTTCTCCGGCGCTGGTAAAGCGCGGCGGTCTATCTTGCCGTTTGGTGTTAGTGGTAGACTTTCTAGTACAACGAAGTTGGAGGGTATCATGTAGTTGGGCAAGAGTTCCCTGAGATTGTCCCTTAAAAAGGGAACGAAATTATCCGAGCGATTGTTTTCTCCACTTGAGAAGTTAGCAAATAATCGTTGATAAAAAGGTGTTTGCTGAAAACTGTTTTTATAGTGGTAGGAGACATGTTCAAAGTTAATAATTTCTCCATTTTTTTTGAGTAAATGACCTTTGATTGAATAATCTGGGTTGAGATTATTATCGCAAAGCTTTCTAGAACAAATTGCTTCAATAACATCTCCACACGACACTTCAATTCCTGGCTCAAATACTGGAAAATAAACAGGAAGCCAGCAATGCTCATGCTGCAAAATATCTATTTCTTCTCCTGCAATAGTGTGCAAATTCAGCCAAACTAAAAAGCCATCCAAGCACCCATTTTTCTGGATATCAAATTTAACCTCATGGTTAAATTCCGGGTGAACAAATTCATTGAAATTTAAGTCTTCAAAAATATCCACATTGGACAGAAGATTTACCTGAGGGAATTTTTTAATACATACCCTTAAATCAAATGGATATCCGACTTGCTCAAATATTTTTTGAGTGTAATGTGCCGAAGTTGTAGTAAATTGAGGATTTTCTAAGATTTCATCGGGAAGAGTCACCGCAGCAATTTTAGTAATGCTTCTTTCGGGAATCATCAAACCATCAGGCTTAAGAAATCTTCTAGCGTTATTGATAATAACTGCTGCTCCTTCAGACCCGCCAATTGCTCCGACAATTTCTGAGACGCAGACATCAGCAAGTTCTGGTAGATTCACTAAAGTGGCATCTCCATGAATGATTGTGATTTTGTCTGTCAAACCTAAGTTGGCGATGCAAGCTCTCGCCTGTTGACAAGTTTCCTGATTTCTTTCAATTGCGTAGATTTTTTTAGCCCCTGCTTCCGCACAAAATCTAGACAAAATTGCATCTTTACCAGTGCCAATTTCTACGACTATTTTATCTTTGACCAACTGATTAATAGCCACTTTATAACTATCATTGCGCCGATGGTCGTTGGTCATAGCGTAATACAATAATTCGTCATATACATAGAATTCTGCTACGGAAGGCCATAGTTCTACTTGACCATTTGCTGATTTTTCTGGCTGGTGTAATGAATTGAGATTTTCCTGTTGTGGTACAACGTATGCGACTAGGCTTTTGTTGTTCGGTTGATCTTCTCGTGCTATAACTACTGCTTCTTGGACTTCTCTTAATTGGGAGAGCGCAGTTTCAATTTCTCCTAGTTCAATGCGATAGCCGCGAATCTTAACTTGATGATCACTACGACCGAGAAACTCAATGTTACCATCTGGAAGATAGCGTGCGCGATCGCCTGTTTTATAAAGACGACTTCCTGGTTGCTTGCTAAACGGATTCGGAATAAATTTCTCTTGTGTCACCTCTGGACGATTCAGGTAGCCGAGAGCAAGACCAACACCACCAATGTGCAGTTCTCCAGCTACACCAACGGGAACGGGTTGGAGATACTGGTCTAGGATATAAACTTGGGTATTAGCAATGGGGCGACCGATGGGCAGTTGACTGCTATCTTTAATATATTCGGCTATGGTTGCACAGACAGTTGATTCGCTTGGCCCGTAGGCGTTAAAGAAACGGCGGTTATTAGACCATTGCACTGCTAAATCTAGGCTACAGGCTTCACCTGCAACGATTATATTTTGTAAAGCTGGTAGTTCACTTGGGGGTAGAACAGCTAATGCTGACGGAGGTAGCGTTACATGAGTAATCGCTTGGTCATGTAAGAGTTTAATTAAAGCTGTCCCTGGCAGCAGCTCTTCCGGTGTTGCTAAAACAAGGCTGGCTCCAGAACAGAGGGTGATAAAAATTTCCCAGACTGAGGCATCAAAGCTAAAAGAAGCAAATTGCAGAACACGACTGTTTAACTGCACATTTAAGACCCGAATCTTTACCTGTGCTAAATTGCACAATCCGCGATGAGCAATTAAGACTCCTTTGGGTTTTCCTGTAGAGCCTGAGGTGTAGATTACATATGCTAAGTTCTCAGGCTTAACTTCACTAACTGGATTTTCCTGACTTTCTTGAGAAATGATTTTCCAGTTTGCATCTAAGTAAACGATATGTGCCTCATATTCAGGTAGCTTTGCTGCTAACTTCTCTGTAGTCAACAACACCTTGACCTGTGAATCTGACAACATATAGGCTAAACGCTCTTGGGGATAAGCTGAGTCTAAGGGTACATAAGCACCGCCAGCTTTGAGAATACCCAAAAGTCCAACGATCATCTCTGGAGAACGCTCCACACAAACACCCACCAGTACACCTGGTTTGACTCCTAGCGTTTGTAAATGATGTGCCAGCTGATTAGCGCGGCTGTTCAGTTGCCGATAGGTTAGTTGTTGCTTTTGAAACACCACTGCTACTACATCTGGGGTAAGTTCCACTTGATATGCAAACAACTGGTGAATACATTTGTCGTAATCATACTCAACTTGAGTGTTATTCCACTCCACCAACAGCTGATTTTGTTCAGATGCACTCAAAAGAGGTAATTGTGTAATTTTTTCCTGGGGATTAGCTACAACGCCCTCTAACAAGTTCTCGAAATGCTGTGCCATCTGGGTAATTGTTGCCAGATCGAACAAATCGCTGTTATATTCCCATGCCCCTATAAGTTCATTCTCCATCTCTTCAACGAACAAGGTCAAATCATACTTGGCTGTGGTATTTTCAATTTCTAAAGCAGTTAAGGTTAGACCTGGTAGTTCCAAGGTTTCTGTGGCTGCGTTCTGGAGAGTAAACCCCACCTGAAACAAAGGAGAATAGCTCAGATTCCGCTCTGGTTGCAGTTCTTCTACTAACTGTTCAAAGGGCGTATCTTGATGAGCATAAGCGTCTAAAGCCGTTTGCCGTACTTGGTTGAGTAACTCTAAAAAGCTGGGATTACCCTGGAGTTTGGTACGCAGCACCAGAGTATTGACAAAAAAGCCAATTAATGATTCGATTTCACTACGGTTACGATTCGCAATGGGAGAGCCAACGACAATATCTTCCTGAGAGCTATAGCGTGAGAGTAAAATCACGAAAGCCGTCAGCAGCACCATAAACAGGGTTGCTCCTGACTGCTGGCTTAAAAGCCTCAGTTTGTGAGTCAGATCGGCATTTAGGGGAATTCGCTCAGTGCGGCCAGTGAATGTCTGCACTGGTGGACGGGGGCGATCGCTCGGCAGTTCTAATAAGGCAGGAATCCCTGCTAGCTGTTGCTTCCAGTAAGCTAACTGAGTTTTTAAGACTTCCCCTTTTAGCCATTGCCGTTGCCAGTGGGCAAAATCGGCATATTGGATAGGTAATTCTGGTAAAGGGGAGGGCATTCCCCTTGAGAAAGCTTCATACAGTGCAGCCATCTCCCTGATAAAAATCTGTGTTGACCAACCATCAGAGACAATGTGGTGGATTGTCAGCAGCAGCACATGGGATTGTTGTGCTAAACGCACTATAATAACCCGCAGCAAGGGAGCTTTGGTTAGGTCAAATGGTTGCTGTGCTTCCTTGAACGCTAAACGTTGCACTTGGGTAGACTGATCTAATATTGCTAAATTTTGCAAGTCTACTACTGGCATACTGATTTTGAGGCAGGAAGCGATCGCTTGGGTTGGTTCTCCATTAACTATCTTAAAGGCGGTGCGTAAGACTTCGTGACGACGAACGATTTCTTGCACAGCCATATCCAATGCAACTAAGTCTAAATGACCAATTAGGCGCACGGCAGAATGCATATTGTAGGTGGCACTCTCCCGCTCTAATTGGTCTAAAAACCACAGTCTTTGCTGGGCAAAAGACAGCGATAAACTACTTGTTTTAGCAATAGGGGTGATTAATCTGGTTTGGAGAGCAGTGTAACCTTCTTGTTCTAGTAGAAGGTTGAGGATAGCTTGTTTGTCCGCCAAGAGTGCTTTATTATCAATGTCAATTTGCTTATCCATATAATTTCAACTTCATTTTTTCGTAACGAGTTAATTAAGATTGCCTAACTCTAGGCAGAGGAAAATGTGAAATTTTTTTATTTTGTTGAGTCTTGGGTTGATGAGTTCAGTTCTGCAATAACTAGTCTCTGATCCCGATTAACTGTAGGCAGTTTTAGCTTTGTTGAGTGCTTCCTCGCAGATTTTTTGCCGTTGCTGGGGGTTTTTCCAGTCTTTTTGAATGCCTTCGCCCAGACTGTGCAGCGGATCGAAATACAAGAAATACTTTCCAGGCTTCACAGCAGGAGCTGTGTACACGCTCACGCCCGTCTCACGATTGTAATATTCGTAGGAATGAATGCAGCGTTTGCCACCGCCACCTGGGGTATCTAGGACAAATGTTGGAGTTTTGAAGCCTGCAATTACACCACGCACATTTTTTTCAATGTTGATCGCTGTTTGAACCGAAGTGCGAAGGTCTTCCACGCCTTGAACCAAGTCGTGTTGATAAACATAGTAAGGTTGAATATTAATATAACTTAATCGTTTGACAAGAAGTTGCATCTGTTCAACTGTATCGTTGACACCACGTAGAAGTACTGTCTGATTGCGTACAATTAAACCACGCTCGAACAACAGCTTCATTGCACGCAAAGTTATATCCGTGATTTCGTTGGCATGATTGAAATGTGTATGTAAAGCGACTTCTTTGTAGAGTTTATTTCCTAAAGACAGTACAGAGGTTATGGCATCTAACCACTTCTCATCAGTTAAAATTTTCATTGGCATCACTGCAAGTCCCTTGGTTGCAAAGCGAATGCGTCGGATGTGAGGTATCTGAAGCAGCCGAAAACCAATGGTTTTTATGTGTTTAGCAGATAGGTTGTAGGTATCGCCACCACTAATAACAATGTCCTCAAGTTCTGGACAAGACTCGATGTAGTTGAATACCGCTTCCCAACGTTGGGGATCTATAGCTAGATTAGCTTTCTTCACCATGTTGGTGTCGTTACCGACAGCATAGCTACGGGTACAAAAACGGCAGTAAGTTGGGCAAGTATCGAGTGGCAAAAACAGTGCTTTTTGAGGATAGCGGTGAACAAGACCAGGTACAGGAGCATTTCCAAGTTCATGCAGCGAGTCAAAGCTCAGCATGGGATGGTTTTCCATCAACTGGTTGTTCACCGGAATAAATTGTTTACGGATCGGGTCGTTCCAAGGGTCATTCCAATCAATCAAGCTGAGTAAATAGGGAGTTATTCGCACAGCCATTGGCACTTGAGAAAATCCCTGACAAGCAGCTTCAATGAAATCATCAGGAACAATGCCTTTAATAATGTTAATTAATTTATTTTCAGTGTATACCGAATTAATTTTCTGCCATTTATAGTTGAGAAAATCTTTGGAGGAAATTTTCTCAAACTTAGGAATTTTACGCCAAAACTCGTCTTCTTGAATTTGGCTGTATTTAGGTGAATAAATATCTCCTACTGGTTTGACTTTTTCCAAAACTGGAAGTTTAGCTTCGGTTGAATTTATTAACACTTTAGAAGTCATGCAATTACCTTGTCTAAATTTGGAGTAGTTCCGGTATAAGTAAAGCCTTGCGGTTTTACTTTGCCGTTGGATTTTAAGGCTTTTAGGACTGGGACTACTAATCGATGTGTGCGCTTGGTTGCTGCATAATCCTATGATCTAATCAGCACATAGCGCTTAAAATTCTCAAATAATTTCTATTTTTACAGAATGATTTCAGAGTCATATGTACCTACCAAATTCAGCTGGAGTGGAGAAATATCAAGGACAAATTCTCCGTTTCCCTAATCTCTAAACTTTGCTGTTTGAATCTGGTAGCCCTGTCATTTTTATCGTCTCTCCTTTATAGTTTTCAATCCAGAATCCATTTTGGTCTTGATGAAATTGCTCTTGCCACAGAGGAATCTTACCTAGAGAGGTTGTAATGATATACTGGGGAACTGCGAATCCGGTCATATGTCCCAATAAGCCCTGCATAATCTCACGCCCCTTTTCTATGCTGGTGACAAAGTGAGAGACACCAGTGACATTATCACAGTGATAGAGATAATAAGGACGGACGCGAATTTTAAGTAGATTATTGAGTAGCGATCGCATCGTTTCTAGATCATCATTAATACCTTTCAAGAGAACAGTTTGATTCTGTACTACAACACCGTGCCTTAATAGGCGATCGCAAGCTTGTGCAGCCTCTAGGCTAATTTCGTTAGGATGGTTAAAGTGGGTATTTAACCAAATAGGATGGTACTTGTCGAGCATCTGACAGAATTCTGGTGTGATGCGCTGAGGCAACAAAACTGGATAGCGGCTGCCAATACGAATAATCTCCACATGGGGAATCTTTCGTAAACGAGAGATAATTAATTCCAGTTTGCTGTCCCCATAGGTCAACGGATCGCCTCCTGTGAGTAGTACATCGCGGATCTCTGGATGGCTGGCAATATAATTAAAGTCTTCTTCCCACGAGACTGCTTCGCTTTTCTCAAAGTAAGTACCTTGCAAATCTGTAGTATGATACTTGCGCGTACAGTGACGACAGTACACTGCACAGACCTCTGTCACCAGCATGATCACTCGATCTGGATACTTGTGTACAACTCGATTAGTTTTACGGTAATATGTGTCGCCTACAGGATCGGGAGATGCATTCAAATAAGGTGCGAATTCCTGCATTTGTGGTACTGCTTGCTGCCGAATGGGGCACTTTGGATCATTCTTATCCATTAATGATGCATAGTAGGGGGTAATGCTCCAGCGATATTTCCCGACACACGCTTTGATCGCTTGCTCTTCATCTTCGCTGACATTTATCCATTCTCGGAGTTCCTCAACAGTTGTAATGCGATGTTGTAGCTGTGAACGCCAATCATCCCAAAGAAGCTGATGTTTTTTTTGCTTTAATTCCATGTTTTTGTCCTCATTTTGTAGACTTAACTTTTACTAATTGCTAATCCGAGCAAAATACTCATACTAAATTGTTGACCTTAATGTTGTCTGGAGCATAACTTGGATTTCCTCATCGGACATCTGATTAAGTTTTTGTCGCAAACGAGCTGTGGTTGCCACCTTTCCCGGTTCAGTTTCATGCTCGATCAAAGCTTTTACTAAGCCATTAACATTAGGAGTTTCAAACAAGCTGCGGATCGGGAGATTTACTCCGAAGGTTTGCTGGAGGCGAGATATTAATTGTGTTGCTAACAGAGAGTGACCACCCAGTTCAAAGAAGTTATCATAAATTCCTACACGCTCAAGACCAAGAACCTCCGCCCATATTTGAGCTAAAACTTCTTCCTCAGGAGTTCGAGGCATAATATACTCTTGTTCTAAATTGTTTTCGAGTACCTCTGGTATAAGTAGAGCCTTGCGATCTATTTTGCCACTGGGTGTCAAGGGCAAAACCTCTAGCATCACAAAAGCTGCTGGCAACATGTAATCAGGTAGTTTCTGTTTAATAAAATGGCGAACCTCAATGGTGCTAAATTTTTCTTGGTTGGGAACTACATAGGCAATAAGACGCTTATTACCTAGTTTGTCTTCGCAAACAACCACCGCAGACTCGCGCACCTCTGGGTGTTGGGCTAGTATGGCTTCAATTTCTTCTAGTTCGATGCGGAAGCCACGAATTTTTACCTGATGATCAATCCGACCGATAAATTCAATGTTGCCGTCAAGTCGATAACGAACTAAATCTCCAGTTTTGTAGAGACGGCTTCCTGAATCATGGCTAAAGGGATTGGGTATAAATTTTTCACTAGTCAAGTCTGAATGGTTCAGGTAGCTTCTAGCAAGACCAGCACCACTGATGTGCAGTTCACCCGGAACCCCGATAGGTAATGGCTGTAGGTATTGATTTAGGACATAGGCTTGGACATTATGAATAGGGCGTCCAATTGCTACCTCTTGTGATGCCGTATCCACTTGGGCTGATGGCGATAACTCGTATGTTGTTGTTACTGCTGTCGTTTCTGTTGAACCGTAAGTATTCACCAACCGCACGTTTGGGCTTACATATTTGTGCCATATGATTAACCGCTCTTGAAGCACCCCTTCTCCACCAATAATTACTAAACGTAAAGATTTAGGAAAGACTGATGCTTTAGTCAAAGCAAGGTGTGCTGTCAATTCATGCCAGTATGCCGTTGGTAGATTTACTACAGTTAGCGACCAATCTTGGCACTTTTGCAAAAACGTCGAGACAGAATCGAGCATCGAAGGTGTACGCAATACAAGCGTTGCCCCTGCGCTCAGACAAGGATATATATCTTCTGCACTCGTATCCCAACTAATTGAGGAAAACTGCAAGATGCGATCGCATGGCTGAAATGCATATTTAACATTTGTGGTCTGGGTGTAATTCACTAAAGATTTGTGTTCAATCATTACACCTTTTGGTTTTCCTGTAGACCCAGATGTGTATATCACATAGGCTAAGTTTTCCGGTGTCACCACGCTAGGAGGCTTTTCTACACTCTCTGTGGCAATTGTTTCCCAGTCGCTATCCAGACAGATCACTTGCACCTGATGCTGAAAAAGACTCTTCACTAGTGGCTTATGCGTCAAAAGCAGCGCCACCTGACTATCCTTGAGCATGAAAGCCAACCGCTCTTCGGGATAAGCTGGATCTAAAGGTAAATAAGCGCCGCCAGCTTTGAGAATACCCAGCAACCCCACCAGCATCAAGGGCGATCGCTCTATACAAATGCCCACTAAAACTTCTGGTCTTACTCCCAAGGCTTGCAAGTGATGTGCTAGTTGATTTGCTTGGGCATTCAATTCTCGATAGGTTAGCTGCTGCTCCTCAAAGACCACCGCCACTGCATCCGGTGTTCGCTCTACTTGAGCTTCAAACAGCTCGTGAATACATTTATCTTGAGAATATTTTTTTTGAGTATTATTCCATTCTACCAGCAACTCGTGTCGTTCAGCAACCGTCAGTGGGGATAAATCTGAAATCCGTTGTTCTGGATGATTAACAATGTTTTCCAATAAAGTCTGGAAATGCACAAGTATTCTGTCAATTGTGGCGGCATCAAAGCGTTTGCTGTCGTAGTCAATGCCCAAGAATAACTTCTCACCTGGCATTGCTTCTAGAGTCAGAGGATAGTTTGTACGTTCAAAACTGCGAACATTTTCAATGCTTAAACCACCAAACCGCTCTTGTAAACCAACTTTGAGCGGGTAGTTTTCAACTACAACAATACTCTCAAATAAAGTCATGCCTCGTGGTACATCACTCCATCCTTGAATATCGATGAGTGGGGTATAAGAGTACTGCTCGCGCTCTACCTGTTGAGCCTGTAGTTGCTGTAGCCATGCCAATAAGGAGAGATCCTTTGCAACTTGCACTCGCGCTGGTAGGGTATTGATGAATAGCCCGACCATTGACTCAACTCCTGGTAAGGTTGCTGGACGCCCAGAAACCGTAACCCCAAAAATCACATCCGATTCACCACTGTAATAACTTAACAACAGCGCCCAAACTCCCTGTATGAGAGTAGCGATCGTTAGATGATATTGGCGAGCAAGAGTTTGTAGTGCGCTTGACAAAGTTTCTGAAACCCAGAGGTGCTGCTGATCATATTTTTGCTCCTCACTAGAGATTCCCTTAGAGGACTTGGTGCCAAATAAAGGAGTAGGTACACTAAACCCCCGCAGACTTTGTTGCCAGAAAGTTTCGGCTTCATTAAGATTTTTTTCCTGTAACCAAGCAATATAATCTCGATAAGGACGCGAAGTGATATCTAAATAGATGTCTTTACCTTGGCTAAAGGCTTCATAGAAAGCAAAAACTTCTTTAAAGATAATCGACAGACACCAGCCATCGAGAAGTAAGTGATGATTGCTCCAGATGAATTGCCAAGTAGTTTTTGCAACTTGAATCAAGGTAAAGCGCATCAGTGGTGCTTGCTTGAGATCGAAACCGAGCTGGCGATCGCTTTCTAAAAAAGCTTCTAATCGCTTTTCTTGCTCCTCTGAGGTTAACCCCAGCCAATTTTGCTGTTCCCAAGGCACATCCACCTTGCTATGCACAACTTGTAAAGGTTTATCCAACTCATCCCAGTGAAAAGAAGTCCGTAAAACCGGATGCCTAGCTACAACCTGCTCCCAAGCTTGCTGGAATGCCAAAACCTGGAGATCGCCATCAAGGGTACAGATTAGTTGCTCAAAGTAAACACCTGAGTTAGGAGCATACAGGGTGTGAAAAAGCATACCCTGCTGCATGGGTGATAACTCGTATATATCTATAATCTCGTCCACGGAATTATCTTTTACCATTTTGTCTAATTTTTCCAAGGAAAGCATCGAGCTGTTTTTGGTCTATTCTGGCTCCGGCAAAATCAGAGGGAGTGTATCCCTTTGTTTGTGAAGACTGGCAGTGAGTAATCAAAGATACTAAAGCTGTCTTAAATCCCTGTGATAGACGCTCAACTGTTTCTCGTTTATGGATATTTTGGCTATACGTCCAATTCACTTGCAGCCGTTCTGAAGTGATGAAGCCGTCTACTTCCAATAGATGAGCGCGTTTGGCAAGGAGGCTATTAGTTGCTCCACTAGCTTCTTTAGCAAACCCCAACAGTGGAGATTCCCACAGTCCCCGGTCTAACTGTCCAAGATAGTTAAAACTGATTTCTGCTTGGGGAAAATACTTGAGTTTTGAGCGGGTAACTACATCTTGGCTCAAGTATCGTAGAATTCCGTAGCCGATGCCCCGATTTGGCAGACGACGTAGTTGTTCTTTAACTAACTTTAAAGTTTCTCCAGGGCGATCGCTTGTTTCAAGTTCTAGAAGAACGGGAAATAGAGTCGTAAACCACCCGACTGTGCGAGACAAATCAACATTCTCAAATAGTTCTTCCCGTCCATGACCTTCTAAATCGACTAGTAAAGAACGTTTACCAGTCCATTGGGCGAAGCTCTGCAACAGTGCAGTCAAAAGTATATCATTAATTTGCGTGTTGTAAGCTTGGGGTACTTCTTGCAATAAAGCTTGGGTCTGTTCCACACTCAAAGCAATTGCAACTTGATCTATTGAACCAACTGTATTGGACTGTTTGTCAGATGAATAGTCTACTGGCAAGGGTGCAATATTCAAACGAGATTCTTCCAGCCAGTAATCTAACTCAGTAGCCAAAGCTTCAGATTGCCCATACTCCACTAATTGTTTAGCCCAATCTCTGAAGGCTGTTGTTTTCGGTGGTAGTTGAACCGCTTCTCCTCGACTGAGTTGTTGGTAAGCTCTAGCAAAATCCTCTAATAAAATCCGCCATGAAACTGCATCTACGGCTAAATGATGAATCACTATTAACAATCGGCTTGGTTTGTTAATGCCAAAATGAAACAGAGCTACCTGAATAATTGGGCCTTTTGATAAGTTCAAACTAGCTTGGAGAACGTTTGCAGTAGATTCAAGAACTGAGAACTGTTGGTCTGCTGCGACTGCTGATAAATCTATAACAGTGAAAGGTATTGTCTGGTTAAGGAGAGTATTGATTTGCTGCCAGCCTGACTCTGAAACCGTATACCGCAAGCGTAGTCCATCGTGATGTATCAGCAATTGCTGCACAACTTGCTTGAGTATATCTGTCTGGATGTTTGGTAATACCTCCAGGAGAACCGATTGATTGTAGTAGTGTGCTTCAGATAGATTCTGCTCAAAGAATCTGTGTTGAATGGGTGTCAGGGGTACAGAACCAGTAACTAAACCTTGTTCGGCTTGAATAGCGGTACTTGTACTGACTACAGTAGCTAACTCAGCTATGGTCTGTTGCTGAAACACCTGTTTGGGAGTCAAATGCAAACCTAGTTGATTGGCTCTGGCAACAATTTGAATGCTGAGAATGGAATCTCCGCCTAACTCAAAAAAGTTATCATGGATGCCGACTTGTTCCACTTCCAAAACTTCTTTCCAAAGATTGACTAATGTATTTTCAATGGAATTGCGAGGCAGAACAACACTGGTTTCTAGTTCTCTTTGGGAAAAATTGGGGATTGGCAAAGCCTGACGGTTCACCTTACCACTGGCCATTAAGGGAATAGCTTCCAGCATGACAAAGACAGACGGCACCATGTACTCCGGCAGTTTGGTTTTCAGATAGGCGCGTAGTTCATTGCTAGAGGTGATTTGTTGAGTTGGCACGACATAGGCGACAAGGCGTTTGTTGCCCAGGTGGTCTTGTTGAGCGGTGACGACAGTTTCCTGCACCCCAGGATGTTGTATCAGCGTCACCTCAATTTCTCCTAGCTCGATGCGGAACCCACGAATTTTGATTTGATGATCTATCCGTCCCAAAAATTCAATGTTGCCATCAGGTAAATAACGAGCTAAATCCCCAGTTTTATAGAGCTTGTCATAGGCAATTTCTGGAAATGGATTGTCCACAAAAACTGCTTGGGTTTTTAACTCATCGTTGAGATATCCTAGCCCTAGACAAATTCCTGAGAGGTAAATTTCGCCTGGTACGCCAATGGGTACGAGATTTCTTTGAGCATCAAGGATGAGAACATGGACATTAGCGATCGCTTTGCCGATAGGAATTTTGTTACCTTCTTTACCTGTAACTTGGTAGCAAATGCAGCCAATGGAGGCTTCTGTGGGGCCATATAAATTCACCACCTGTACTGTAGGAAAATGCTGGCGAAAAGTGTGGGTGGTTTCTGGCGTAATTTCTTCGCCACCAAGAATCACAGTCCGCAAAGAACTTAATTTTTGTCGCACTTGATTTTCAGCAACAAGTTGTGGAAGCAAGGTATTGAATACGGAAGGAACAAAGTCTGTAATTGTGACTCCATGTTTTTCGATTAATGCAGTTAAATTATCTGCTGTGATTCCCATATTCGGGGAGGGAAGAACGGTTTTTCCACCGTTAATTAACGGCCAGAACAACTGCCAAACTGCACTATCGTAAGTATGATGGGTGGTTTGCAAAGCTGCGATCGCTGATTCACAACCAAAAAAGTCATTCATCCACAAGAAGCGATTAATAATTCCCCGATGAGGCACAACAGCACCTTTTGGTTTACCTGTTGAACCAGATGTGTAGATGACATAGATGGGATTACTAGGGTCAATGCGAATATTGGGATTGGGTGTGGATTTATGCGATGCTAGTCCATTCACAAATAGACAAGGCCAAGCCAATGCTTCTTCTTGGTAAGGTGTCGTCTCGTTGACTAAAACAACTTGACAATTCAAATCTTCCAGTGTTTGTTTGAGTCTTTCTATTGGCCAATTAATATCCAATGGTGAGAAAGCAGCCCCAGTTTTCATTACAGCGAGCATTGCCACAACTAGTCCAATGCTTCTGTCCATCAAAACTGGCACGTAAGATCCTAGCCCAATACCCTTACTAATTAAAATCTGAGCAACTTGGTTAGCTTGTTCGTTCAAAGCTTGATAAGTAAGTTGCTGTTCCTCGAAGACAACTGCTAGCGCCTCTGGAGTCAGTTCCACTTGGGCTTCAAATAACTCATGGATGAGCTTGTCTTGGCTATAGGGCTTTTGGGTCTGATTCCACTCTATTAGCAGTTTGTGTCGCTCAAGAGATGACAGCAATGGCAATTCTGAGATCCTCTGCTCTGGATTGATAACAATACTTGTCAACAGAGTTTGGAAATTTGCTAGCAGACGCTCAATTGTAGTGGCATTGAATAGATCCAAGTTGTAATCACATCTCACCTCTAAACAGCCGTTAGTCTCAATTACATCAAAGCTGAGATCGGAACCAGTAAAACTAATTGGGTGATCAAACAAGCTAGGCTCTAGATCAAATAAACTTGTCAATGTTGCAGGACGATCTAAATTAAATGTTGTGTTGACGATAGAAAATTGACTAGCATCTCGGTCTCTTTTCAGTTTGTTTATTAACAGGGCGAAGGGATAATCTTGATGCTCATAAGCAGATAATAAAACACTCCTAGAGTTAACTAAATGCTCAATGAATGTTGCATCTTTATTAATGCCACTTCTTAAAGGTAAGAGGTGAGTACAGTAACCAACCAGTCTTTCACTACCCTGTAGCGATCGCCCAGCCACAGGAATACCAACTACAATGTCGTCATGTCCTGTCAGCCGATGTAGTAAAACTGTGTAGGCAGCCAACAGCGTCATAAATAGAGTACATCCCTTACTTATGCTCAACTGCTTGATCTGGCGATAAAGATTGGCATCTAACTGAATTGTTTGTCTATTACCTTGATATGTCTTAACTGGAGGACGAGGACGGTCAGTTGGTAAGTCTAAAACTGGAATAGAACTAGCAAATTTCTCTAACCAATAGGATTCATGAACAGCCATTTCTTCACTATGAACCTGCTGTTCTTGCCACTTCACATATTCTTGGAATTGCATAGGTGATCGGAGTTGGCAATCCTCACTGCGATAAAAAACAGCTAAGTCTTTCAGAATTACATCCATTGACCAACCATCAACGATAATGTGATGCGCCGTCATTACCAAAAGATGTAGCTGCTCTTGTAGCTTTAAAATATGAACGCGGAATAGAGGGCCGTTACTGAGGTCAAAAGCTGTCAAACTTTCATTTTGGAACCACTCAGCTATTCGTAACTCATTCTTATCAAAATTAGAGAAGTCAATTAAAGAAACGTCTGTTTTCAGTGATGGCAATATCTGTTGCAAATCACCCTTGGTGCTAATAGTTGTACGCAGCGCCTCATGGCGGTCAACTAGTTTTTGCACCGCTTGACGCATGACTTCCAAGTGGAATACACCTTTTAATTGCACGCTCAACGTGACATTGTAGGCGAGTGAGCTATCTTCACCTATCTGTGCCAAAATCCAGAGTTGCTTTTGTGCTTCGGTTAGGGGAACTATCTTTACATCCTGGCTAACAGCTTTAGTGTCATTGCTAACCTTGGAGGATGATTTTGCAGGTTTGTCTGGGAAAAAACTACCACTTCTTAGTTCCTCAACACTTTCTTTGACCGCCTGAATCAAGTAATTAATATCTTCGTCTGTATGAGCTGTAGACAGGAAACAGTTGCGTCCTTCCCAAATATAAATTCCCTTGTTCATCAAGTGATAAAACAGTAAATCTGCATTTTCTAAGAAGGAAAACCGGAACAATGAACCAAAGTTGATGATGCGAATGGGGAGATTTTCAGCTTCAAAGTAAGCATTTAATTTTCTAGCTAACTGATCTGTTCGCTGATTCAACTGTTGTTGCACAACCGCACCGCATTGCTTGATGTGTGTAAGTACAGCGCGGGCGGTAGCCATCGCCAGAGGATGTTTGCAGAACGTGCCTGCAAAAAATGTTGTGTCTGCTTGAGGATAAGACGCATCCCCATAGTTCCACATCCCGCCGTCAATTCCATCCATGTAGACAGCTTTACCTGCAACTACCCCAATGGGCATTCCGCCACCGACGATTTTGCCATAAGTAGCAATATCTGCATCAATCCCAAACCATGCTTGCGCTCCACCAGGATGAATCCGAAACCCAGTAATCATTTCGTCAAATATCAATACGATTCCAGTTTCGCGGGTTAATCGTCTGAGTTGATGAAGAAACTCTTGAGGTTGTAAATCTGGTCTGCGGCTTTGCACAGGCTCAACTAAAACAGCTGCTAATTCCTGTGCATGGGCTTGGATAATTTCTAGAGATTGCGGATTGCCATACTCTAGGATTAGGATATCTTCTACCGTTTTCGGTGTAATTCCTGGGGCAATGGGTATGGCATTTGGATTCTCGTCTGCCTGAGCTATGCCCAAAACACCATCAAAATGACCGTGATATGAACCAGCAAACATTGCAATTTTGGTGCGTCCGGTGGCTGTCCGTGCGAGCCGCAATGCTGTCATTACAGCTTCAGTACCAGAGTTACTGAAATTGACTCGTTCCAACCCTGTAAGTTCGCAGATTAAGTGCGCCACTTCTCCAGCTAGCCTAGTTTGGGGGCCAATTTGGATGCCTTGTTTGATTTGTACTTCTAATGCTGCGGCGATAAAGTCGGGATGGTGTCCGAAAAGGTTTACGCCGAATCCCATAGTGATGTCTATGTATTCGTTGCCGTCTACATCCCAAATTCTAGAACCACTGGAGCGATCGCCAACTATCGGATAGAGCATTTCCTTTGTGGAGAACCGAAAACCAGCTGAAGCTCTGTTATCTGCTAAAACTGGACGATAGCTTTGTGCCAGTTGCTTGGATGTAGGAGTGCGTTTAGTGTAACAATCGATCAGGTCTTCCAAGTGACGTTGTTGTTGGGGATTCAACCCTCTGGCACGAATCTCTGCAACTCGCCAGGGAGGAAGGGGGGAAGATGATTTACTTGGCGCTGATGCAGGCGTTGTTTTTGCCGCCTGTTTGGAAATTATGGGTGTTGTTTGGGATGCAGATTTTGAATGTCCATTGTTAGAGGGAACAAAATTTGCTGCTGACAAACCACCGCCTTGCAAAACTTGCAATTGCTGAGACATCAGAGAAAGTTGTTGCTGAATAATTTCTTCTACCACAGTTTTAGGTGGTGTTTTTGTCTCTGGCGATCGCAATTCTTCCTGTACATCTTCTGCTGCCACAGATTCGGATTTGGTATTCTCTTCTACATACCTTGCCAGTGCATCAAGCGTTGTCAATTCTTCAAATAACTGGCGAATGGAAATCTTAATTCCATAAGTATTTTCAATCGTTCGTACAGCATCAACTAGAACAATAGAATCAGCACCCATTTCTAAAAAAGGAGCTTGAACATTGATGTTTGATGGCTCTGATTTCAGTAATTTCGCTACAAGAGAGCGTAATGTTTGCAGTGTTGTTTGCCTCTGCTCTGATTTGGCAGGTACAGCAACTGGGGATTTAAATCCGTTAGTAGTAATTTGTGTATTCATTACGTCTTGTGCTTCAAACCAATAACGTTTTCTTTGGAAGGGATAAGTAGGTAACGAAAGCAGACTGCGTGAGTAATCTTGCTCGAATCCTGACCAATTAATCTTTACTCCTTCCAGATATAGGGTTGATAAACTTTCCAGCAATATTTGCCAATCATTTTTTCCAGCAGCTAAAGATGGTAGCCAAACAGCATTTTCTTGCTGCTGACAACGTTTGCTCAGAATTGACAGAATGGGCTTTGGCCCAATTTCTAAAAATATTTCGTAGCTTTGTGCCAATAAGGTATTTATCCCTGCCATAAATCTCACTGGGTTGCGAGTGTGGCGTCGCCAATAGTTGGCATCAGGAATATCTTCTGGCAACAAAAACTTACCTGTTAAATTGGAAACTATTGGTATGCGTGGAGACTGAAATTTAATTTGGCTGGCTTGTTGTTCAAATACGTCCAGCATTGGCTCCATTAAGGAGGAGTGAAAGGCGTGGGAAACGTTTAACCGCCTAGTTTCTATCCCTTGTGATTCTAAGGTGAAAATGACTGCTTCAACTGCCTCATACATACCAGAAATCACGATATTCTCAGGAGCGTTAATGGCAGCAATTGATACTTCATGAGGATAAAATTGAATAGCTGCTGTGACTTCCGCTTCAGTGCCAAACACGGCTACCATCTCGCCTAAAGGCGGCAGTGCTTGCATTAAGCGCGCCCGTTCGCTAATCAACTTCAGCCCATCTTCAAGACTGAACACCCCAGCGACGCAAGCAGCAACATATTCGCCTATACTATGACCCATTACTGCTGCTGGTTCGATACCCCAGGACTGCCATAATTTTGCTAAGGCATATTCCAAAGCAAATAAAGCTGGTTGGGTATAGGCAGTTTGATCTAGGGGGGAAGCGATATCTTCGGTGAGCTTCGCTAACGCACTTTCAGGATAGAGGACTGAAAGTAGAGGTTGTTCTAGGTAAGGAAGTAAAATCTCGTTGCAACGATCAAGGCAAGCACGGAAGGTCGGCTGAGTTTCATAAAGTTGCCTTCCCATATCTATATATTGGGAACCCTGACCGGTAAATAAGAAGACAATTTTAGGTTGCTTATTGCTATTTATATGTTTGCTGTTTAAGTCAACAGTTTGCTCCTCGGCAGTGAAAGCACTTAGCGCTTGATGTAACTGTTCTTTAGTTTGGGCGATGGTAGCTAGCCGATGGTCAAAATGCGATCGCCCAGTATTCGCAGTAAAACAAATATCTGCCAGTGATGCGCCAGGATTGTTACTGAGATAAACTGCGTAATTTTGTGCTAATTCTCTTAAAGCTTGCTGATTTTTGGCCGAGAGAGTCAGTAAGTGTTTTGGACGCTCAATATCGGTCTTGATAGCTGGCAATGCTGGTGCTTCTTCCAATATTACATGGGCATTGGTACCCCCGAAACCGAATGAAGATACACCAGCTAGCCGTCGTTGCGTACCACGAGGCCACAGCTGAGGTTCGGTGGCGATGGACAACGGCATATCTTTTAAAGAAATATGCGGATTAAGGTTTCGCAAATGCAAATGAGGTGGAATTTCCCCATGATGTAGCGACAGCGCGACTTTAATTAAACCTGCAATGCCAGCAGCAGCTTCTAAATGACCTATATTGGTTTTAACAGAGCCAATTCTACAGTTTTGCTCTGGCGATCGCCCTGGTATCAGCACTGCTTTAAGGGAATTGAGTTCGATAGTGTCTCCCAATAAAGTGCCGGTGCCGTGGGCTTCTACATAATCAATCTCTGCTGGTGTGACATTAGCGTTTGCTAAAGCTTGAGAAATTACTGCCTGCTGTGCATGACCATTAGGAGCTGTAAGTCCATTGCTGCGACCATCTTGGTTAACGGCCGAGCCTTTGATCAATGCCAAGATATTGTCTCCATTGGCGATCGCATCAGAAAGACGCTTGAGAATTACTACTCCGCAACCTTCACCACGTACATAACCATCAGCACTGGAATCAAATGTTTTGCAGCGACCATCACCTGCCATCATTCGTGTTTGAGAGAAAGTTATTGTCAATTGGGGAGACAAAATTAAATTTACACCGCCAGCTATGGCTAATTGGCATTCCTCTTGACGTAAACTTTGGCAAGCTTGATGAACTGCTACTAACGATGAAGAGCAGGCTGTGTCTACGGCCCAGCTAGGCCCTTGCAAATCTAGCAGATAGGACAAGCGGTTAGCAGCGATACTTAAAGCGTTGCCAGTACCATAGTAAGCATCCGTACTCGCAGCATGATCAGACAACAACCGTGAGTAATCATAGTTGCTGATGCCAATAAATACCCCTGTTTTACTTCCTGCTAATTGCTCTGGTATCTGTCCAGCATTTTCTAAAGCTTCCCAGCTAACTTCTAATAAAAGTCGTTGTTGGGGATCCATTGTCTCCGCTTCTCGTGGAGAAACTCCAAAAAATTCTGGCTCGAATCGATCCACTTGTTCAAGGAAACCACCCCAACGAGTGTTCATCTTGCCAGGATACGTTGACGTAGGGTGATAAAAGGCATCGATGTTCCAACGTGACGCAGGTACTTGTTGGATAGCATCAACCCCATCATGTAGAAGTTGCCAAAAACTTTCTGGTTCATTAGCTCCTGGAAAACGGCAACCAATACCAATAATTGCGATCGCCTCAGTTTGTGTTTGACGTAAAGTGGTAGTATTTGGTATTTCTCGCTGGTCAATCGGAGTTTTTGCTCCTAAAAACTGGGATAGAGCTTCAATGGAGGGATAATCATAAAATATGTCAGGAGAAAGCTGTCGTCCTATAAATTCCTGTAATTCACCAGAAAACCTGACAATTTTCAAAGAACTCAAACCATAATCAGCTAACGGTTGGCGAATATCTATATTTTCTGGAACTAGTTGCAGTTCTTGGGCAACTTTTGAAATTAACCAAGCAGCAATCTCTTGTTGACTAAAAGATTTCTCTGGGATAGCTGTTTGATGAGAATTTTTACTTTCTAAACTCAATGGCAGTGTCGTTATTTGTACTTGTTGCAATAGCGATTCTACTTGTGTTTGTAAATCTCGGAATTTTGTTTTGTTTTGAGGATTCGCACACCAATCTGCAACTATATCTAGGCTTCCAGATAGAAATCCAGCCCGACAAGCACTGCGTTGAAGCTTGCCACTAGAAGTTTTTGGTAGGGTGGCAGTCTTAAGTAACAGCACAGCATAAATTTCTAGATCGTGTTGCTGTGCCACTGCTTGACGAATTGCCTCAATCACTTCACTAGCGTTTAGCTTCCGCAGATAAGTCCGCTCTATCTCTTGAGCAATTACTAACTTTTCTTCGCCATTGATATCTACCGAAAATGCCGCCCCACAATTTACTCGCAAAGCTGGATGACACTGTTCTACAGTTTGTTCAATATCTTGTGGATAATGATTACGTCCCAAAATAATAATTAAATCTTTCAATCGGCCTGTGATAAAAAGTTCACCATCCAACAAAAATCCTAAGTCTCCTGTCCGCAGAAAATGCCCTTCCCCAGTATCTACTAAATAAGCTTGAAATGTTTGTTGTGTTTGCTCAGGTCGATTCCAATAACCCTGAGTGACGCTCGAACCTGATACCCAAATTTCTCCTATTTGGTTACTAGGACATTGTGTTAATGATTCAGGATCAGCAATTACTATTTTTGTATCTAACCATGAACCTCCACATCCTACTAAATGTCTGGTATTTTGTTTGTTAAAAGAAGTCTTAACTACCCTATTCTGTTCTAGTGCGTCTGCCTCAACCGCGCAGTAAATCGGCTCATTTTTGACAGTGCCACCTGAAATCATCAGAGTAGATTCAGCCATACCGTAACAAGGATAAAAGGAGCTAAGACTGAAACCATAGGGACGGAATGTATCTGCAAACCGCTCTAAAGTTTCTTTACGAACTGGCTCTGCACCACTGTAAGCACTGCACCATCTGCTTAAATCAAGATTTTTTTGTTGTTCTGGAGTAGTATTTTTTACGCATAATTCGTAGCCAAAATTAGGACTACCAGAATGGTTTGCTTTATAGTGTGAAATCGCTTTTAACCATCTAATAGGTTGTTGTACAAAAGCTGTTGGTGGCATTAAGACACCTAAAAAACCCGTATATAAAGGTTGAAGAATTCCGTCGATTAGTCCCATATCGTGAAAACTGGGTAGCCAAGTGACAGAAACACTGTCTTGTGTTAATTCAAAAGCTTGCTTAATGTATTCTGAATTTTGTAACAAATTCCTATGACTTACCATTACCCCTTTTGGCATTCCTGTAGAGCCAGAAGTGTACTGGAGAAAAGCAAGTGTTTCACTATTGATTGCTGGTTTGTACCAAGTTTTAACCTGATTAGTAGCAATATTATCTGTTGTTATGCAGTTGAATCTTGTCAAGGCTAGATCATGTTCAGCAAAGTGATTCTCTATGTTGATTAATAGTTCTTTTGTTGTGAGAATTATCTTCGCTTGAGAATCATCTATGATCGCTTGTAGCCTAGATATTTTTTGATTCCGTCTAGGTGGATAAACAGGAACAGCCACTACTCGTGCATACAAACATCCAAAAAAAGCAGCAATAAATTCCAACCCAGGTGGGTAGACTAGCAAAGCACAGGAGTCAGTTGCATTTAGGCTTTGAAGTTGGATGGCGATCGCTTGTGCCTGTTGCTCCAACTGTTTATATGTCAAACTGTCTGATTCTATTTCTCCATCTTGTAGAAAAATGAAAGCTTTTTGGTCGGGCTGATGTAGCGATCTGTGACACAAAATATCTACTAAAGTAGTAATATTAACTGGATAAAAACTATTAAAGGTTGAATTCTGATTATTAATCATTTAAATATCTCCAACAATCTGGCAAATCTTTTTTATAAAGGCTGTTTTAAAAGTTATATAAATATAACTTTTAAAGCTAGAAAACCCTATTTTGATTGGAAAGCTCTCATGTTCAAGTTTCAATTAATTCTAGAAACTCATCAGCTAAATCAATAAAATTTAACAAAATTCGTATTTGAATAATGAAATTAAGATGGCTGTTAATAACTAAATCAGGTGGACTGTTGATTATACTCAACTTAATTTATGACAGTCCAAGAACTATTCAAGAAAACTACTTAATACTTATATGCTGACGAAGCAAAAAAGTGCTTTCTTTTCTTAGTAAGACTATATTTGCTTTTATCACATTAAAAAAACTATCTAAAAGTAGATTATAAAATCATCCATAAGGAAGAGAATAAGACTTTTTAAGTTTAAAAATCGAGCTATATTTAAATCAAAAATTGGTGCAGTGATGTGAATTTAATCAAACTAAAAAATAGCAGTAGAGAGCAAGTGTGACTTGAAAAAGATTTCGGACAGTTTGTCCAAATTTAATTGGCAAAAACGTCCAAAAGATAACATTAAGGAAAACTAAACTGCTCAAGCTTTATGCCTGTATACAAGATAAAGGTTTTGGCAATAGGGATGCCTACGGCGGCAAGCTACACAACGCTTGTGAGAAATCCGCTTAGAGGATGTCTGAGAAGTATTAAATATTTCACTTGATCCTTCCTAGCTCCCCTTAAAAAGAGGGGAACCGGAATCAAAGTCCCCCAATTTATCGGGGGATTTAGGGGGATCTACAAGTCTCAAATACAACACCAAAAAGTTTTCAGACATCCTCTTAAAGGGAAAAGTTGGCCATGAGTAGTATTAATGTGGATTTGTGTCCATTTTCTTCTTTCAAACTTATGATCGCTTAGTTAATGCGTTAACGAAGTTATAGCAATCTTAAATCAGTTATGAAAATTTACACGTATAGAAAAAATGCATCACCGAACGATGAAATAATTTTTAAAACTAAGTCTGTTACGGTAAGTTTTATCAAACTACTTTGTTTTATTAATATTTTGTAATAAATTTAATTTAGAACGAAGTTTAGTAATATCTGCCTGAAGTTGCTCATTCGTTATCTGTAATACTTCTAATTTAGTTTTATAGGTATCACGCTCGACTATCAATTTCTGTAGTTCATCTTTTTGAGGCGCAAAAAAAAGTGGTATAGAATCATTAGCGATTTGTTCTATCTGACTAACCTCTACTTTATTTAGATCGCTCTGTTGGCTAGTTGAAGATACTTTTTGTTGCTGTTTTTTGGCTTTTTTAAGAGTTTTGTATTTGTTGATGAGTTTTTTAGCAACATCTGCATCTACTACTTCTCCTGCCTCCAAAATATCTATTGCTTCATCTCTAGCTGCTTGCGAAGTACTAGGAGCTGCCAGCTTACAGAGAGCAGTAGGAGTAATATTGTTAATCAAATTTCCGATTATCGGAAATTTGGATTCAAATGCTTTAGCAATATTCATAAACTCATAAGCTGAAGTCTTACCCATTCCAAACTCTTGTCGTAACCAAGGCAGAAACTCGCCATGCTCTATAATATTTTGAGCTTCTAGTAAGTTAAGACCGATGCAATAAATATCCATAGCACTTCGTTTAAGCCTACATCGTGTGTCTTGTGCTAAAGCAGCTAGGCGTTCTTGTTTCTGTTGTTGAGTCTTAAAGTCTGATTTGCTTTTAAGTACTGAATCAGCCTTCAGTGTTACTTCTGGTTCGGTAGATATTACCTTGGCTTCTATAGGAAAAGTTACTGACTCGATATTACTAGTTTCCATACAGTACAGTCCTACCAATATTTGTATTTTTACTCAACAGTGTTTTAATTCTGTTATTTCACGTTTAAAGCAAACCTGTATTAGTTAATCAGTGTCAAGCTAATAGCTTTACGCAATATTTACTAAAACCTTTACAAAAGTCAACAGTTTAGCAAATTTTCGTATATGTTTTTTAGCGTTAAGATTGTTATACAAATAATTACTTGGTTAATGCAGTTATCAATTAACTGTGGCATTCATAAATCGGGAACTGGTATTACCTGCTGGTAATAATCTGCTAATACCCTCGCTGCCAGCAGTCCGCCCATGCTTGCACCAATCACAATTGCTTGTTGAGCGATAAAGCGATCGATCCAATAGCGATGTCTGACGACAAGCCGCTACGCGTCTACGCCCCCCAACGATTCCATAATCAATAGATGATCTAATTCGTTCCAAGTTTCAGCAAAGTGAACTTTCAATAAGTCAGTTCTGCGCCAAAAACCCAGCGTCTCGTAAAGATGCAGTACCGATAGATAGGAAAAGTAAGGAACGCGGGCGATGGTTTCCAGTGCATAAAACCGAGGGTAGGAACGATTTCCGTAAACGACATCGACAACGAATACGAAAAAACTGACTATCGCTCTAATCAAAACTTTCACAGTGCATTCCTCATTCTGAATTCTGAGTTCTGAATTTTTCCTCAAAGTTTGCAGTTGCTATCAAGAGGGCGGGCTGTTTCTCGTAATTCTCGTACTTCTCGTTGTAAAAAGAAGTTGAGGAAGGTACGAATTCCAGTAATCGCTGCAAGTTTGGCCACTGCATCCCACGAGGGGGAAATAGCTGTACCGACGATATCGGCAGCTAATAGAAATTCCAGTGCTAAAGCTAACACCACTCCAAGTTCTAAACGAATTGTTTCTTGGAGAACCCGATCGCGTCTCCAAAAACGCAAGATTTTTCGGAGTGTGAGAATGATAGCGATCGCAACTGTTAAAATTGCAATGCCTTCCAGAAAAACTTTCAAAAACATCGCAAATTCTTGCAATAATCCTTCTGCCAAAAGCGTCAATCCAGAGGTGTGTTCTGCACTAGTAGTCTGCCACCCCAAAATTGTTAGGTGGAGGTTGGGAAAAGGGGAAAGGTTAAAGGTTAAAGGAGTAAACATATGAGTCCCTTTACCCCTTGCCCTTTAAAGAGCCAAGTTTCCTTGGCGAACTACTAGAGTCTAAGGTAGTAGCTAGACAATTAGTATAAGCCGACACCCATCTAGGCTCGTTTTTTCGAGTGTGAGTGATGCTGGAAATAAGGGAGTTTGACATTTTTGAAAATACTGGGGTAATCAAAAGCGTGATAGAGCTTCCCCGTTAGGACATCCCTTTCGCCTAGTGCAATCAGCCGAAACGCCCCCACCGCGATCGCCGCACCCATTGGCGGAGCAATCCCATAAATCCACTGATGATGCCAATTTCCTGTTACCAGTGCCGGAGCAAAACTCCGCGCCGGATTGAGACTTGTTCCCGAAATTGGAGCTTCTTGCCACACCATCCCGGCAATTAACAGCCAAACTACCAAAGGTGTCCAGCGCATCAGCCGATGATGACTGACAAAGATAAAAATCGTCAACACCAACAAAAATGTAATCGTGATTTCTGATAAAAATACAATCCACAGTGGATAATTCAATCCAGGTAACGTCATGCCGTTACTAACGCTTCTGGCATAATCTCCCCACAGGGTCACGAGCAGTAACACAGCAGCGATCGCTCCGAGAAACTGTCCAATCATAAAGCCAACAAAATCTCTCAGGTGCATTTTGCCATGTATCCAAAATGCGAGTGAGACAGCAGGATTGATGTGAGAACCACTCAGTTTACCGATTGGAGAAACAGCTACAATCGCTCCACTTCCAGCAAAAATTAGTCCCGTAATCAACCGCCGAATGCTTGAATCAGGCACAAACTGTTCTATTGGCAAACCGTGTCCAAAGTTAAAGACAATTGCACTCAAGCCGATGAAAATATTGAAAGTGGCTCCCAGGAATTCTGCAAAGTATTCACGCCAATGCCAATGATTCTGAATGCTTGAGTGCATAGTTAGTAAGATTTGTCAACAATTTTGTTTTCGATAAAGCGATCGCCAAGGTGAGCGAGTTACTGGGCAATTGCTCTCTGTGATTGCTTTGAAACGCAAAGAGCTGCTTTAATTAAGTCGGTTGCTTTTTCACCGATCATAATGGCGGGCGCGTTCGTATGTCCTGTGTTGAGAGTTGGCATAATCGATGCATCGACGACACGCAACCCTTCAATTCCATGTACCCGTAGTTCGGGGTCTACAACCGCCATTGGATCAGTACCCATTTTGCAGGTGCCGATCGGGTGAAACACCGTACCGCAATTTTCTCGAACGTAAGCTTCAATGGCTGTATCTTCAGTCACATCCGCGCCAGGAGCAACTTCCCGACCGCGAAATTCATCAAAAGCACTAGTTTGAAACAATTGGCGCATTAGTTTAATCCCAGCAACAAACTTCTGCACATCGGATTGACTTTGTAGATAGTTCAATCGAATCACGGGGGTATCTTTAGGATCGGACGATCGCAAACTGACACTACCAATGTTTTCAGGATGAACCAACGCGATCAGACCCGTAAAGCCGACACCAGAATTAAGATAGCCAGGAGGCGCCCACATAATCGGGCCGAAGATTAATTCTAAATCTGGTGCAATCCCCTGATTTATCTCGCTATGCACAAACAATCCAGCTTCAGCACAGCCATTGCTGGTGATTGCCGTATGTAAATCCTGATTTGCCTCGTAGGGCACTGGAATGAGAATGTGGTCTTGTAGGTTCTGACCTACACCTGGCAAATCCGCGACCACTGGAATGCCCATTGCCTGTAATTGTGCTTTATCTCCAATGCCGGAAAGCATCAATAGCTTGGGCGAGTCGAACGAACCTGCACTTAAAATTACTTCCTGGTTGACCCTAACCTGATGAAACATACCCTCATGCAGATATTCCACACCAACGGCGCGAGTGCCCTCAAACAACAAACGTGTTACTAACGCACTTGTTTGCACCGTTAAGTTCGGGCGATCGAGAATCGGCACTAAGAATGCAGCCGCAGCACTGTGTCGTTTGCCATCTTTGACGGTCAACTGGATAGGGCCTGCTCCTTCCTGCTGCTTGCCGTTGAAATCAGGGTTGTAGTCATATCCGAGTGCTAGGGCTGCGTCTACAAAGCGTTGAGAGATGGGCGCAGGAGAAGCAACATCAGTGATGCTCAACTCGCCGTCAACTCCGTGATATGCATCAGATCCGCGTGAGGAGTGTTCGGATTTCTTGAAATAAGGCAAGACATCCTGATAACTCCAACCAGGATTTCCGAGTTCTTGCCAGCGATCGTAATCGGCAGCATTGCCCCGGAGATACACCAGGAAATTAATCGAACTGCTGCCACCCAGAACTTTACCACGCGGACAAAAGATTCTGCGATCGCCCAGATACGGTTCTGGCTCAGAGAAGTAGCCCCAGTCCACCTCCGTACCCGGTAGGGTTGTGCAGTCTAACGGGATGTGAATCTCTGGTTTCGTATCGGGATTACCCGCTTCTAGCAATAGCACATTTGTATCAGGGTCTTCTGTCAGACGATTAGCAACCACGCAACCTGCCGAACCCGCACCAATCACAATGTAATCATAGTTAGTCATGATTCTTTCTCCTGCTTTATTGTCTGTCATAGATTTTTGGAACACATCAAATCTGTGCTACGCCACCATCTGCCGGAATCGCTTCTGAGTGTCGAATCGATTTCAGTGCTTGCCCATACAGAACCCAATACCCTTGGGTTAGTGCCAAAAACTTTGAAATGTGTAGGTTGGGGAGCCACTGCGTTGGTGTTAGCGCAGCGTTAGCGACGTAGGAGCGTCGGCAGTCCGGTCTTGGGGGTTTCCCCCAAGAGGAACTGCCGAAAGGGTTCCCCGACTTGAAGCACGTGGCGTTTGAGGAACGAAACCCAACATTTTCGTGGCTTGTTGGGTTGCGCTTTGCTTAATCCAACCTACAATGGTTATGGTTATTGAGGATCGTCTAAAACTGAACTGTATGCTTGTGGCTCTTGGATACGGTGTTGTGCGTACTTCCGTCGAGCCTTAACGATTTCCTGATACACCTTCTTGCGAGCTAAGTTGACGCTACCCAGAGGTTCGTGTTCGGGCAAGGTGTGCCAAGCCATGAATGATAATCCCTCATCCAACCGCTTCCGTTCCTCGAAGTCAAATTTCTGAGCGGGAATTTTGATGGTTGCCAGTTTGATATACGGTGAGTCTTCCTCTTTCCACTCCTGCATCGGATTCTCAATCGGCGTTTTCTCATCATTGACATAAAGCTGCACCAGGAAGTTAAAGGCGGCATCCTTACCCTCCTGTGTTAGGTATTTGACGACTGCCTCACGCAAGTAAGTATCTGAAGTAGGGGTTGCACCTAGTGTATCTTGCTGATGAGGCTTGACAGAAAACTTGATCGCCAGTGAGCCAAGCCGAAAGGGAGTCGCACTCCAATACTGGATTAGCAGAGGATTTGCAACTTGTTTGCTGGTAATCGTTTTGAGAATTTCAAACGTGGGTTGTAGCGATCGCAACTCTTCTTCATTTGCCTGACCAACGCCAGCCTTCGTCAGATTGGCAAATCCTTGGGCATCGCGGACAAAGAACACCGGATGATTAATCAGCAAAAAGTCTTGGGTTTCCTGCTCATCATCCAGCACTTTTTCACCCTCTACCTGTAGAAGTTTGATGGCGAGTGCCCGAACATCGGGTACAAGATCCGATGTTAGCTGACCGCGTTTGTGTGCTGGGGAAGCATTGGAGGGTCTAACCCAAATCGGGTAAGTCTTGGGCTGGGCAAAGACACCCACCTTCAACGATTCAGGAATATTGTCCTCAACTTTGAACTCTCCCCAAACCAAGCCGTGACCTTTAGGATGATCCTTTCGCAGGTCTGGGCCTTTCTCGGCTTGAACTTTGAGATCGATGTCCACGATGGTATCGGTAGCTGCTTCTTGGGCAGCAGTGTCCAGGATGGTATCAGTAGCCGTTTCTTGGGTAGCAGTGGATAGATTAGATTGGCTCATGGTTCTTTCTCCTTATTGATTGTGAGTGTTTCAAGACTGAGAGAATGAGGGTTACTAAACAAGGTAAAAGTTAAAAGGCAAAAGAAAGAAAAATGCAAAGTGTTGCGATTTATGGGAATGATGATAGTTACTAACTCATAAGACCTCCTCTGGTTGCTGGATTGTTTTCAATGCCCGTATACCAATCCAACATCCCAATCCATCTACTATTAATATGAGGATGGCTGTGATTTGGAAAAGCAGACCCCAACCTTGCCAAGAAACTTGAGAAAGATGATCGGGACTAATTACGATCAAATGATTGTAAATTCCAAAAAGGAGCGATCCTGCTATTGAAAAGAGCAATAGCCAGCTACCAAGGCGGTAGAACTGCGTCCAAAGTAAAAAGGCTGCAATGATGGGAGTCAGAAAAATTACAATAACCACGAATGAACTCTGAAGCAAAGATAAGCCAACAGGGATTTCCACATGTGCTAAACCATGCATTCCGTTGGCGATCGCATGAAGAACCGCGATCGCTGTTCCATATTGAGCAATCTTCATCTTAATTTCTCCTGAGTAGAAAACTTCAACAGATATCATTCATTGATGGCAGTGGGAGCGCAACCGCAAATATGCAATTCTGATTAGCTTAACTAAACTTCAGGCGATGGAATGCAACAAAGTTAGATGCGATCGCCTCATTCAGTAAATGTATAGCTTCCTTGTGAAGTGTTTCCGTCTGGGATCGCAGCATCACCCGTTCGGAACACACGAGCGTGAAGAATAGTCGATCTCCCAAAGTTGCCACGCCAACTAAGCGATCGTTTTTCACACCTGTTGTGACAACAGGCCCATATACTGCCTGAAGTTCTAGCTCTCCAAACTGTTGCGCGATCGTCAATCTCGTGAGATTGCTAACGGCTATATCATAGTCCAACTGGTCTTTAAAAACTTGTAAAGCATCATCAGGACTGGGATCGGTAGACAGCCATTCTTGAAGTTGGCAAATCTTCTCAAACAGTTTGTTAGAGGTCATACTTTGCTTGAGCTGCTGTTTAACAGAACGGGCAACTTCCCAGAAATTGGCATCAGAACTTAACAAGTGAAATGTCCGTTCGGCAGTTATACAAAAACTGACATCTTCCTGGTTTGCAGATGTTAAGTAGGGTCTGAGATTAATTGGTGATGAACAATTGATGTTCTGCGGCTGTTGTGAATGATTTTGCTGGCGGACTGCTAAGAGAAAGGCGGCACAAATCGCAGCATGAACACTCGTCTGCTCTTGCCGACAGCGAGCTATGAGTAACCGCGTTGTTTCGGGTGAGAGGGAACCAGAACTGACAAATGAACGGTTATTTTGCTTCGCACGTTGCTCAAGCAAGAAAGAATCGCTCATGAACTTAGGGAGCGGCTTTAACAAAGAAACCCTTTCAGGAGCTTTCTCAATAATTAAGTCCTCTAGTGACGGAGGAGCAAATAAAGACTGTTTAAAGGCAGTGGGCGTAGCAATCGCCTGCAAAATATCTCGAATTAAGTAAGTCAAAGAAATTCCATCTGCGATCGAGTGATGACATATCACAATCAATTCTGATAATTCTACATTATTGCTTGAGCAAACCAAGACAACCCGCACTAACGGAGCTTGCGACCAAACAAAGGGTGTTGCGATTTCTTGCTCAACTTCTCGCTGCCAGTGTTGTTCGGATTGCCGTTGCACAACCCGCAGTGGAATGTCAGCAGGGTGTTGGACAAACCAAGGGTGGTTTGATTCATCTAGAGCAATCCGAACTCGCAGGAGTGGATGCCTTTGCTGTACGAGGTAAAGTGCTTGCTGAAGTTGAGCAACCGTGAATTTTCCTTTGATTTGGGCAGTGAGGACGAAATGTAAAGGATGAGCTAGATCGTGGAGCCAAAAAATTTGCTCTCCGGCTCCCAGAGGGCGATAGACATCGACAGATTGCATATATTTAATCTCTAACTACTATTCGGAATATTTATCCAGATATTTTTGTGAGCTAGAAGCGACTCTATGACAGCGACATAGTTTAGGATCGTAAATCATTTGTGAGTTAGCTTGCACTTCGCACAGCATTTCCCACCAGCCATTCCAAAGGTCGCGGCTGAAAATTTAATTCGCGTTTTGCCAAGGCATTCGATGCGCCTCGCATCTGAGTACCGTAGTAGACAGCATCTGCACCACCGATTTGCAGAGCATCTGCAACCGATATCTGCGGTGGCGGTGGAGCATTGAGCCAACGAGCAAAAGCCGGGAGCCACTCGCGCACTTCTAAGGGGCGATCGCCCGCAATCAGGTAAATACCAGGATTGCCTCGCTCTGCTGCTGCAACTGTGGCGATCGCTGCATCTTCAACATGTAACCACGACCATACACCTTTGCCATT
>NZ_JAVRBY020000058.1:0-42584 GCF_034531035.1 Nostoc sp. DedQUE02
GACCAACGCGGAAATCGAGCGACTTGCACTGAGCGGCGTCGAAGTGAGTCGAGATTCAGTGACCGGGGGCAGGGGGAGAAAGGGTTTTCAGGTTTTTGCACAGATGCGGAAATTATCACTAATCAGCCGGACATGATATTACTTAATACAGCAGATTTCAAGGAAAGTGAGGTACACAAACTCGCGTCTGTTACCCAGGTAAAAAGCGTGTATTAACGTGAGTTCGATGAACCTCTCCCGGACAACCTCCCACTCCCACGGGGAAAGGGAGCAACGAGAAATTAGAGTTTTGGTTCGCCTCTGTGTGTCCAAGAAGGGTTGGGGGAGAGGTCAAAAAAGGACTTGTCGAACTCACGTTGTATTACTACTGAATTCTGAATTCTGAATTCTGCTGTATTTATCTTCAATCCGGCTTGAACTCCATTTTTTTTTACTCTGAATTGACAAAGTATGAGCGATCGCTAAACTCTTACCCATTTCAATACCTTCGGGTCTTTGTCATAGCGGTAGGTAAAGCCATCATTGGTAGTAATAGACTTTCCAAGGCTAGCCTTGCTTCTAATGGTGTTAATGCTAGAGTCTGTTAATGTCTGCATTTCCTTATGAGAAAGACCTACAATTGTGCCAATCTCTGGCGATATTTCTACTTGACTTTGGGATTGATTATTGGGTAAAACATCTATTGTCATTCCAGGATTTTCAGAGGGATTAATCACAATCTCTTTTGCTTTTTGTCGCCGATAATCTTGCACACTAATCAATTGCCAACTTGAATCATGTGATAGTTCTAAAACCCATTGATGATAATTAGACAAACTTTCTCTATGTCCTACACTGATAAATGTTGTTTTTGTCTCTTGTAACTGTTGATATAAATTTCCTTCATTATTCAAATCTAAAGCACTAGTTGCTTCATCTAAGATAGTGAATCTAGGATGAGTAATTAATAGTCGTGCAAAAGCAAGGCGTTGTTGTTCTCCTAGCGATAATATGTTCTCCCAAGGAACTTCAGTATCAAAGCCATCCACTCGACTCACCAAGTTTTGCAAGTTGACTTGTTGTAAAACTTTTTTGAGTTCTGCGTCGCTCATTTGACGAGTTGTATTAGGGTAGAGTAACTGTTCGCGCAAAGTTCCTAAGATTATATAAGGGCGTTGGGGCAAAAACAACACTTCTTCTAAGGGAGGTCGCACCAGACGACCAGTTCCCGCATTCCACAAGCCTGCGATCGCTCTCAACAGAGAACTTTTACCTCGACCACTGGGGCCAACAATCAATAAACCTTCTCCTGCTTTGACAGAAAGGGACAAATTTTCAACAATCACCTGCTCATAGTTTGGCGTTTGTAAGGTGACATTTTCAAAAGCAAGATAGTTTTCTTCTCTTGTTTTAATAGTACTTACTTTCTCTGGTTCTTTGGTAACAAACTCTAACGCATTAGACAACTCAGATAAACGCTCGACATAACTAGAAAATCGTCCTGATGTTGCAAATTCTCTAATTAATTCTGCCATAGCAGTAGCAAACAAATTACATGCCAAACTAGCTTGGCTAATTTGTCCAAAATCAATTTCACCTTTAATCTGTAAAGGCCCAAATACTATGAATGGAAATATTTGGATAATCGCTTGATATCCTCTGTTAAAAATATCTTGGCTTATCTCCCAATTAATCTTGCGGTTAGCACTTTTAATAATATTATTAAATCTTCGCTGAATTATATTTGATTCTTGCTTCTCTCCCTGAAAAAAAGCTATTGATTCAGCATGATTACGAACATGGGTCAAACTGTAAGTATAGTCCGCTTCAAATTCGAGTTCTTCTTGTTTAATATTATTCAATTGTTGAGCTAAGTAAATTGCAATTAAATTCCCTAGTATGGTATAAACAACCAATGAAACTGCAATCAATTTAGAAAGAAACCAGAGAATTATTAAAAAAACGCTCATTTCCAGTACTTTTTCTAAGAAAGTAGCTGAAAAACTGAGAGCATTTCTGGGAATCGGTTCAATTTCTTGAGATAGACGTTGGTCTGGGTTATCAATATTAGATTTAAAATTTATTTTATAATAAGCCCGCCTACTTAAATATTTTTCTATAACTTGTTTATTTAGCCATTGATACCAATCAAGAGCGATTTTTTTTCTGACAAATTTAGAAACCCCTACCAAAAATGTTACTAATAGGAGAGCTCCACCATAAAGCCATAAAGTATCATAAAACTTAGAAAGATCGTTTTCCTTAGTGATGATATCGAGTAAATCGCGAGTAACGAAGCTATTAAAAACAGTTACGCCCACGAGGGCGATGATTAATAAGATTAAGAGAATCAGCATTCCCCATGTGCGAATCACATCTGAAAATGCTCTTCCTTCTGACTCTGTGGGATACCAGTAAGGGCCAGCGATCGCTTTGACATCTTCCCAAAATTGAGTAAAACCTGAAGTAGTATTCTTGATGGTTTGATTAGGTACAGTTTGAGATTGCATGTTGTAAAAATCAGTTGACGCTCTTGAGGCTGACTGAATAACTTTGGTATCTTACTATATTGAGCAGACAAAACAAAACAAATATTTAATTCCTCTTTTTGGGAATTTGTAATATCCAAAAAGAGCGATTATTTAAAGGTTCCATTCCGCCATAATTCCAATACCTCCTTGGCTGAAAAATAGCGTTCTTGCTCAACAGCAAGAGATTTAATCACTGAGCACATTTTTTCATATTGCTTCCTTGGTTGAGGATTTTGCAGTTGTTTTTCAAATAGATATTGAAAATTACTAACTCCACTCCATTTGCCGAAGAGAATCTCTATGGTATTGTAAGGGAAAGCAGCATAGCTTTGAGGGTCGCTAAATAAAGAATTGACATGAATACCTGATTCGTGCCGTTGAGCAGTTTGAGAGTAAGGTGCAGCTGGACGAACTCCTAATTGCTCAATGTAATCAGTCACGGCAGTAAGCGCATCATAATTAATCCCCTTAACTTCAATTCCAAAACGGACTCGCAACCCGTTTAACACCTGCTCAATGGCAACATTTCCGGCTCGTTCCCCAATCCCGCAAAACGTACCCGATACTAAAGTTGCTCCAGCGATGACGGACTGGAGAGTATTTTCGAGAGCCAAGCCCATATCATTGTGGTAATGTACCCCGAAAGCAACCCCAGTTGTACGCTGGAGCAAGTCGTTAATCCAGACGTAACTCTTTTCTGGACTGAGGACTCCGACTGTATCACAAAGCATAAAATGATCGAGATAAGGGCTAAAAGAGCGGATACATTGCACTAAAAAGTCAAAATCGGCTCTTGAGGCATCCTCGGCGGCAAAGTCTACGGTGAGTCCAGCAACTGTAGTGGCATAGTGTAAATTTTCGACAATCAAATCAATGGCGTTTTGGCGAATTCTCTCGATTACTTTTTTTGGGATATCGTCATCAATGGTTTTTCCTTTAAACTCGTTCAACAAACGGATCTGAGGATCTCGCAGAAATAGCAGGCGATCGGAAAGGCCGTAGAAAAGGATGATGCGCTTAACTCCGTACAGTTTGGCTTGATCAATGTACTGCTTTCCCGTCATGGTAGCAGCAGCGATCAGGCTATCAAATCCCTCCGATATTAATGATTTGACTAGCTCTTCTTCTTGCTCATGAACACGGGGCATCATAGATAATCTATGTACTCCAGTTTGGGCAATTAAATGGGCTAGTTTTCGTTTAGTTGGATAGGAGAAGAAAATGCCTGCTTGTTGTTCTCCATCCCGGAGAGTTTCATCACAAATTATGATAGGAAGAGTTTCCATTATTTTAGACCAATTCAAAATTTAAAATTAAGAAAACCAAACTAATTTAAAAAAGTCAATGATTGTAAAATCCGCTTTTTTTGTTCATTTATGCTCTGCTTCCTCTAGCATCAACCTCTGGAATTGTATCGCTAATAGTTTGACGTTAGGTTCATAAAGCATTTGACCGTGGTTTCCAGGTACAGAAATCACCTTTACAGGCTTTTGAGTATAGTTTTGCCATCCCCAATCTGGTAGATCGTAATCAGAAAAAGCTTGGAGTTCTTGCAAAACAATCTCCTTAACTTCTTGAGCGCAAAATAAAGCAATGGGGGCAGCAATTGAATGAGTAGGACGATAATTTGCGTAATTGAGCGTTAGAACTTTCATCACTTTCATATTGGTTTTGAGTAAAGAAAGGGTGGAGTGTTCCGGTAAAACATTATTTCGGTACAAATACTCTGCCGCCAGTTCCCACCTGGCTTGGTCATTGGGTTGAGCAGCTAAATTGTCGTATTGCAGTCCTAAAGAAACTCCCTTTAAGGCTTCAATCCGTCGAATCAACTGCCAAATCCAATCAAGCTCTGTTCTATCAGTAAAATACTCAGGCTTAGAAACTAGTCCAGCGTCCAAGATAGCTAGTAAACTCACCGTTTCACCTTGCTGTTCTAGCTGAGAAACCATTTCAAAAGCAACGGAACAACCTGAAGAGTATCCTGCTAGTATGTATGGGCCTTGAGCTTGCTGTTGACGTAATACATCAATCAGTTGACTCGCATGGGCTGCTACTGAGTTAGGGAGTGGCTTAAGTCCGTCTCTTCCTGGAGTTTCCAGTCCATATACTGGATGTTCAGTTCCTAAATTGATTGCTAAATCTCGAAAATAGAACCCGTATCCGTTTGCGCCAGGAAGAAAAAATAGAGGGGTTGCATCTCCTTGAGGTTGGAGTGAAAGTAAATCGGAATTTGAGTGTTGAACCTCACTATTACAAAGTTGTTTTGCTAGTTGAGCAATAGTAGGATTTTGAAATAAACTACTTAAAGAAAGTTGTTGCTCAAAGACTTGTTGAATATTATTGAGCAGTTTGATTGCTAATAAAGAATGACCGCCCAAATCGAAAAAATTATCATGAATCCCAATGTCTTGATGTTCGAGGATAGCAGACCAAATTTGCGCCAATTCCTGTTCGACTTCGTTGCGTGGGGGTTCATATAAGCCCTCAATTACAGCATTTGGAGCAGGTAAAGATTTGCGGTCAACTTTGCCATTGGGAGTTAAAGGGAACTCATTTAATACGATGATCTGAGCAGGGATCATATAATCGGGCAGACGGGATTTAAGATGATTTTTCAATTGGGTAGACAAATCAGTTGTGATTCCGGTTACATAAGCAATTAAACTCTGGTTGTTCTCAGTTTTATATAAGATGACAATTGCTTCTTTAACTGACGGATGTTGCAACAAAATCGATTCAATTTCACCAAGTTCAACTCTAAAACCCCGTAGTTTAATCTGCTCGTCTATGCGACCCAGATATTCAAGGTTTCCATCAGATCCCCATTTTGCTAAATCACCGGTTTTATAAATTCGCTCAATTTTACCGAATAACTCAATTTTGATAAATTTCTCGGCGGTTAAATCAGGACGGTTGAGATAGCCTCTTGCCAAACCCACACCAGCAATGCATAATTCTCCAGGTATTCCTGGGGGTAAGGGCTGATTTTGAGCATCTAATATATAGATACGGATATTGAATAATGGTTGACCAATAGGTGGTTTTTTTCGATTAGGATGACAGAGTGCTAACACAGCAGTAACCGTAGATTCCGTGGGGCCGTAGCAATTAAAGAAACACCGTCCCATTCCCCACTGAGTAACTAATTCGCCTGGACAAGCCTCACCACCAACTGCTATGGTTTTTAAATCGGGTAAGCTCGCTTGAGGTAAGATAGATAAGGCCGAAGGAGGTAAAAAGCTATGGGAAATTTTGTGATGAGTTAAGAAGTCAACTAAGATTTGACTGGGTAACAAGGTTTCTTTTTTAGCAAGATACAAGCAAGCACCAGTGACGAAGGTAGTTGCAATTTCACCAATAGATAGATCAAAACTAAAAGAACCAAACTGAAGTAAACGGCTGTGGTGTTGAACTTGAAAAGCTTTACCCCAGGACAAGCCTAGATTAACAATTGCTTGATGCTCAATCATCACCCCTTTGGGCCGTCCCGTCGAACCAGAAGTATAGATTACATAAGCCAAATCATGAGGCGTACTTTGAGGTCTGGGATTTTCTTTTAATGCTTCGGGAAAAGTTTCTTCATCCAAACAAATTACCTGACAGGATTTTTCAAGATTTGCTAGGGGTAATTGTTCTAATAAAAAACTTTGGGTCAGCAATACCGATGTTCCAGAATCTTCTAACATGAACCCAATCCGTTCTTGAGGATAATTGGGATCAATTGGCACATAAGCCGCACCTGCTTTCAGGATACCGAGTACACCAATAATCATTTCCAAAGACCGTTCGACGCAGATACCGATTAAAGTGTCTGGCTTAATTTGGTGATTTTGAATTAAATAATGAGCAATTTGATTAGCTTTTTGATTAAGTTGTTCATAAGTTAACTGTTGAGATTCAAATACTAAAGCGATATTATGAGGATTTTTATCAACTTGTTTTTCAAATAAGTCAACTAAAGTTTTATCGTGGGGATAATCAGTTTGAGTTTGATTCCAGCGTTGTAATTGTAGAAGTTCGGGCGCTGTCATCAAAGGCAGAGTATTGATAGGTTGCTGAGGGCAATCAACAATTCCTTTGAGCAAAACTTCAAACTGTTCCGCCATCCTTTGTATAGTATTCTTCTCAAAGAGATCGGTGGCGTATTCCCAATTGAGATTTAACTGGTTATCAGATTCTATGACTAGAAGTGCTAGGTCAAATTTAGCAAACGGATAGGTTAATGGGAGCCATTCAATATCTAGTCCTGGTAAACTCAGGTCGGGACTTTCATTATTTTCCAGTGCTAACATGACCTGGAATAAAGGGTTATGACTCATACTGCGTTCTGGTTGCAACTGTTCTACCAGATACTCAAAGGGAATGTCTTGATGAGAGTATGCATCTAAACAAGTTTGGCGAGTTTGTTGCAGGAAATCGATAAAGCTTTGTTCTGGCTTAATTTGGTTACGCAGGATCAAGGTATTGACAAAAAAGCCGATTAACCCTTCTGTTTGGCGGTGGGTGCGGTTAGCGATTGGAGAACCAATACATAAGTCTTCTTGGCGACTGTAACGAGAAAGCAGAATACTGAAAGCTGCCAACAAAGTCATAAACAAACTTGCCCCTTGCTGTTGGCTGAAAGTTTTGATGGCAAGAGTTAAGTCAGGCGATAGAGAGTAGCGATCGCGATCGCCTCGGTAGCTTTGCAATGCTGGGCGCGGATAATCGGTAGGCAACTCTAGTAATGGGGGAGCATTGCTGAGTTGATTTTTCCAGTAGTTGATCTGGGTTTCTAATACTTGCCCTTGTAACCAATTTCGTTGCCAGTTTGCGTAATCACTATATTGAATAGGTAATGGTGCAAGGTTTGGGGTTTCTCCTTGGGCAAAGGCGGTATAAACTTGTCTTAACTCACGCACAAACACCCCCATTGACCAGCCGTCGCTAATAATGTGGTGCATATTGATCAGTAGCACGTATTTCTGATCCTTGAGTTGCAGCAGTTTTGCTTTAAACAAAGGGCCAGTATTTAAGTCAAACGGTTCTTGAATATAACCATCGATAAAACGCTGGAGGTTTGGGGAGTGGGGAGATGAAGGAAATATTGATACTATTTCTTCTCCCCCTGCCTCCTGTTCTTGCCAGTTTTGTACAGTTAAAACTTCGATGTCGTCTAAATTACAGAGTGCAACCTGGGGTTGTCCCGCCACTGTGGGAAAATACATTCTCAGACTGTCATGCCGATTAAGCAGATAAGCCAAACTAGAATGCAAAGCATCAATATTGAGGTTTCCATCCAGTTGTAAAGCGATCGGCATATTATAACTAGCTGATGGCCCTTGAAGTTGCGCTAACAGCCAGAGGCGTTGTTGAGCAAAGGAAAGCGGTTTGGGGACATCATCTGGTAAAGTTGGAATTTCCTCTGCCATCACAGATCCGGCTTTGGCAGAATTTAAGAACGCCAATATATCTGCTTTGTTGGCTTGAATTTCTTGCTTGAGTTCAGAAGTTAAGGCGTTTTTACTAGTACGAAGCCGTAACTTATCATCTTCAGCCCAAATTTTGCAGCCTATGTTCTGCAAACGAAGCATTAAAGAAACTATTTGCTGATTTTGTGTCATAGTCATAGTTCAATTTCCTCTTCGTCTGAGTTTAAAGGTTGTATATCTGCTGTAGAGAAATTAATCCAAATGCAGCTATCTATATAATTTGCCAATTCGCTGAGGATAGGAGACTCAAATACTTGACGCAGTGGCAGTTCTACTTTAAAAGTGTCGCGGATGCTGTAGCACATTTGGGTGGCTAATAGAGAATGTCCTCCCAACTTGAAGAAGTTATCATGACGAGCAATCGCTTCAAATTTAAGCAGCTTCGCCCACAATTCGGCAAGCAATTTTTCGGTCGCTGTTACAGGCAATTCAATCTCTGTTGATGAAACGGTTGAATTTGGTGCAGGTAAAGCTTTACGGTATACTTTTCCATTTGGTGTTAGTGGTAGTTTTTCTAAAACAATAAAATGGCTAGGAATCATATAATCTGGAAGAGTTTTTTCCAGACTATCTCGCCATTCTTCTAATAACGCTGGATCAACTTGATTGGTGCGATATTGTAACGGTTGGTTGGCATAATGCTGCCAAGGTTTCAACCGCAAATTTTCCCCTTGATTAAATCGTGGTAGTGTTACCTGTCCAGGAATATTCCGTTGAAAAACAACATCGTAATCAGAAAATTCTGTGGGGTTATATTGGATAAAAGGCGTATAGGGCAAATCTCGTACTACATTTCGGAATTCTTCGGGTTCTATCCCTGATCTGACTTCGGCAACTGCGGCTTTTAAGTCTGAAATAGTACCATCCAATTGACTAATTTTTTCTAACAATAGCATTTCTGAAGTTAGACGTGCATTCGGAATATTCTTAATACCTAGAAAATCGGGTTGCTGAGTAGTTAAAATTCTCTCGATTGTTTTTAAATTGAGTTCCTCAGTTTGCCAATCTAACCATTCAGGTTCCTCGACGGGAGTATCTGTTTGATCCAAATGTAAAACAACGTCATAACGAAAACGGTTCATTTCCGTCTGACCATAGCCTCGTTTTAATTGAATTTGTACATGACTAATCCGAGGAAATCGTTGTTTTAAAGCGATAAATAAATTAGGATCAATCAGTAATTCTCCTTCGGTGCGGATACTTTTTTGAATCTGTTGACGCAAGTCTTTAATTAATAATTCATTAGGGGCGCTATAAAACTCTACTGCGGTGTGGAAAGCTTCTAAGAAATGGAGATTTCGCACATCCCCAATGAATATTTTTCCTTGATTACTCACAGCACTAACAGCACCACCGATAACTTCTAACAAGTAATCTAAAGAAGGAAAATATTGAATAACAGAATTGAGCATTACTAGGTCATAATTATTTCTCTCAATGCTGTTAAATTGGTTAGCTGCACTTTGTTTTAAAGTAACTTTTTCTTTGAGAGATTGCTGTTGAAGATGTTGTTCAATATAATGCAAGCCTGCTGCTGCAATATCTGTACCCAGGTACTTTTGACAATGGGGAGCAATTTTCAACAATAACATCCCTGCTCCACAACCGATTTCCCAGACGCGTTTTGGTGCAAGTTCTAAAATTTGGTCAACAGTTTTATCTCGCCATTCTTGCATCACAAGTTTGGCATAAGGTTTTCCTGTATAGCTATCATTCCAACTAGCCAAATTCAGGGTTGGGTCATCTTCTGGATCTTGTGATTGATGGTAAGCATCATTGAAAACTTGTTGCCATAATTCCACCTGTTCACCTTGAAGGTCTTTATCTTCTGTTCCTGTTGGGACAATGTATGCTACTAGACGTTGATCGAAATCACTGTCCTCTCGGATAATGACAACTGCTTCTTGAATTTTTGGGTGTTTGAGTAATGATGCTTCAATCTCACCTAATTCAATGCGGAAACCACGAAGTTTGACCTGGCGATCGATGCGACCTAAATATTGCAAATTGCCGTCAGGTAGCCAACGAGCTAAATCGCCAGTTTTATAAATCCGCTCAGTTTGGTTGAAGAGATTGAGGTCAATGAATTTTTCAGCACTCAAATCGGGACGATTCAAATAACCCTGTGCTAAACCCGCACCTGCAATGCAGAGTTCCCCAGGAATACCAGGAGGAAGGGGTTGGTTATAACTGTCTAGAATATAAATCCGGGTGTTAGCAATGGGCTTCCCGATAGATACCACAGCACCTTGAAAATAGTTTTTTCTCTCAAAATTATTTATCTGATAAATATCTGACCAAATAGTGGTTTCTGTCGGGCCATAAAGATTCCATAGTTCAGCACTTCTTTCTAGTAGTTGATTAGCAAGTTCCCAGGTTAAAGCCTCACCGCCGCAGAGGATTTTTAGTTGTGTTGAACCTTTCCATCCGGCGGCTAATAATATGCGCCAAGTCGCTGGAGTCGCTTGCAGGAAAGTGATACCATTAAGCAATTGTTCTGATAACTGTATACTGTCAGAAGCAATTTCACGACTGACTAGAACAATTTTGGCTCCTACTATTAGAGGTAAATAAATTTCTAGTGCAGCAATATCAAAGGATATAGTGGTGATAGCCAGAAGAGTATCGGATGCAGCTATTCCAGGCTTTTCCTTCATTGAATATAAGAAATTCGTTAGTGAAGAGTGACAAACTGCTACACCTTTTGGCCTTCCTGTAGAACCAGAAGTATAAATTACATAAGCTAAATCATCAGGGCTACTTTGTAAGTTGAGATTATTTGTTGGCTGATTAGCCCATGTTTCTTTCTCTAGAAATACTACTTGACAGGGGTTTTTTAGTTTTTCTAGCGGAAGTTGCTTTTTGATGGGGTTTGTTGTTAGTAATACACAAGCATTACTATCTTCGAGCATTAAATGAATGCGTTCTTGAGGATAACTCGGATCAATCGGCACATAAGCACCACCCGCTTTGAGAATAGCAAAAATACCAATGAGCATTGATTGCGATCGCTCCACGCAAATCGCAATTAAGGGATTATCTGGTAATTGTTGCTCTTTTTTGAGTTCCAATAAATAATGCGCTAGCTGATTGGCTTTTTGGTTGAGTTCTTGATAACTCAGGCTTTGATCTTCAAATACCACCGCAATGTTATCGGGTGTTTTTGCTACCTGTTCTTCAAACAGACTCACCAAAGTCTGGTTTTTGGGATAATTAATATCGGTTTGATTCCAAACTTGCAGTTGTTGAATTTCTGCGGTTGTGATTAAAGGTAGTTTACCGATCGCCTGTTGGGGATTTTGAGCGATCGCTTCCAGCAAGACTTCCAAATGTCCCGCCATCCGTTGAATTGTTTCTGCTGCAAATAAATCTGTGGCATACTCCCACATACAATGGAGTTGGTCGCCCCTTTCGCAAAAATCCAGTGTTAGGTCAAACTTGGAAAATGGTAAACTTTGATCTAAATATTGAATATCAAGACCTGGTAAACTAACCTTTTTCCCCGCTTCTTGAGTATTTTGCAACACCATCATCACTTGAAATAAGGGATTATGGCTCAGACTGCGTTCTGGTTGTAACTGTTCTACCAAATACTCAAAGGGAATATCTTGATGGGCGTAGGCATCTAAGCAAGTTTGGCGGGTTTGTGGGAGTAACTCACTAAAACTTTTCTCTGGTTTGATTTTGCTCCGCAATACTAAGGTATTGACAAAAAAGCCGATTAATGGTTCTGTGTTGCTATGGGTACGGTTTGCGATCGCAGAACCAATACATAAATCCTCTTGACGGCTGTAACGCGATAGCAAAATACTAAAAGCTGTCAACAGCGTCATAAACAAACTAACGCCGTGTTTTTGACTCAAGATTTTAAGTTTCTGAGTTAGTTCCAGGCTCAAACAACATTCTTCACGCCCACCTTGATAACTTTGTTGCGCTGGACGGGGATAATCGGTAGGCAAATCTAGCAATCGGGGAGCATCGCCTAGTTGTTGTTTCCAGTAATTTTCCTGAGTTTCTAAAATCTCCCCTTGTAACCAACTGCGCTGCCAAGCTGCATAATCGCTATACTGAATCGGCAACGGTGACAAGTTCGGAGTATACCCCGCAGCAAAAGCAGAATAAGCCTGTTCCCATTCGCGTTTAAATACTCCCATTGACCAGCCATCACTAATAATGTGGTGCATATTAATCAGCAACACATTTTTTTGTTCGCTAAGTTGCAGCAGTTTTACTTTGAATAGTGGGCCAGTATTTAAGTCAAAGGGTTCTTGGGCATGGGTATCTGATAACCGTTGTACGGTTTCTGCTTGGATTTGAGGATCGAGTGACTGTAAATCTGCAATTGTCAGTACTTCTATATCCTCTGGGTTTTGGATAACTACTTGCGCTTCTCCTTCGAGTGCGGGGAAATAAGTACGTAGAATGGTATGGCGATCGAGGAGATAATTAAAACTTGCACGCAACGCTTCTAGATTCAACTTGCCTTCAAGTTGTAGTGCCGTTGACATATTGTAAGTACCGGAAGTTCCAGTGCCTTCAAGTTCGGCTAAAAACCAGAGTCTTGATTGAGCAAAGGACAAAGTTTTAGGAGCATTTTCAGCTTGTGGTGTGATGGCAGGTAAAGCAACACTTGCAGATGCTTTGTCAATTTCTGTTGCCAACTCCGACAAAATGCTCTGCTCAAATATTTTGCGGACAGGTATTTCTACGCCAAAAGTATCACGAATACGGGCAACTAATTGGGTTGCTAATAATGAATGTCCGCCCAATTCAAAGAAGTTATCAAGACGACCAACAGACTTTACTTTCAGGAGGGTTTGCCATAAGGTAGTCAACAATTCTTCAGTTGGTGTTACTGGCATTTCCAAGTTACTAGAAGTGGCTGTATTTGGTGCTGGTAATGCTCTACGATCTAGTTTACCGTTAGGGGTAAGGGGCAACCGATCTAATACCATAATTTGGCTAGGAAGCATATAATTCGGCAAGCGAATTTTCAGGTAATCTTTGAGTTTACCACCTAAGTTTACAGATTTTTCTGCTGCCGTGAGATATGCTACTAACCTGGAATTATTATCAGTTTCATCTAAAATAAGAACCGCTTCTTTAACTAAAGGGTGTTGTAATAATAGCGATTCAATTTCACCAAGTTCAATCCGAAAGCCCCGTAATTTAACTTGAGCATCAATGCGGTTTAGATACTCAAGGTTGCCATCATCTTTCCATCTTGCCAGGTCGCCAGTTTTGTAAATTCGCTCAGTTTTGCCAAATAATTCAACTTCAATGAATCTTTCGGCAGTAGTTTCAGGACGATTCAAATAGCCTCGTGCCAAACCGACTCCCGCAATGCACAATTCTCCAGGAATGCCAGGGGGTAACGGTTGATTGTGACTATCTAATATGTAAATGCGGATATTAGATAACGGTTGACCAATAGAGGGTTTTTTCCCATTGGGTTCACAACTAGAGATACTGGCGATAACCGTCGATTCCGTCGGGCCATAGCAGTTGAAAAAACGTCGTTTTGTTCCCCACTGTGCCACCAACTCGGCTGCACAAGCTTCACCACCAACGATTACGGCTTGCAAATCAGGTAATGAGGCTGGAGGTAATACAGATAAGGCGGAAGGAGGTAGCGTCAAATGGGAAATTTTGCGATCGCACAATAAGTCAACTAAAGTTTGACTAGGTAATAAAGTTTCTTTCTTGGCTAAATACAAACAAGCACCTGCGGATAAAGCAGTGGCAATTTCACCAATAGACAAATCGAAACTAAAAGACCCAAACTGAAGCCAACGACTGTAGTGTTTAACTTGGAAAGTTTCAGCCCAGGCTAAACTCAAGTTGACAATTGCGCGATGCTCAATCATCACCCCTTTAGGTTGTCCTGTTGAACCAGAAGTATAAATTATATAAGCTAAATTATCAGGGTTACTTTGAAGATTGGGATTATCTGTTAATGCCGAAGCAAAAGTTTCTCCATCTAAACAAATGAGCTGAGGTTTGAGTTGAGCTAAAGGTAATTGCTCTAATAAAAAACTTTGGGTCAGCAATATCGATGTCCCAGAATCTTCTAGCATGAACTCAATCCGTTCTTTGGGATAATTGGGATCAATCGGCACATAAGCTCCACCAGCTTTGAGGATACCGAGTACACCAATAATCATTTCTAAAGACCGTTCAACGCAGATCCCAATTAAGGTATCTGGCTGAATTTGGTAATTTTGAATTAAATAATGAGCGAGTTGGTTAGCTTTTTGATTAAGTTGTTGATAAGTTAGGGTTTGGGATTCAAACACCAAAGCAAGATTATTAGGGTTTTTGGCTACTTGAGTTTCAAACAGTTCAACCAAAGTTTGATTGAGGGGATAATCAGTTTGAGTTTGATTCCAAATTTGCAATTGCTGACGTTCGTTTTCTGCAATCAATGGCAAATTATTAATGTTTTGTTGAGGATGATCAACAATTCCTTTAAGTAAAACTGCAAAATGCCCCGCCATCTTTTGGATAGTTTTCGCTGCAAACAAATCGCTTGCATATTCCCATTCTCCTGTTAGTCCTTGGGACGTTTCTCGAAAAATCAGCGACAAATCAAACAGAGTTGTAGTATTTTCCCATGTGAAACGGGTAAAGGTTAATCCATTGGTTTCTAGTTGCTGCTGGGTTTCATTTTGTAACCCAAACGCCACTTGAAATAGGGGATGATGAGAAAGCGATCGCTCTAAGCCGAGTTCCTCAACCAGTTTCTCAAAGGGTAAATCTTGATGATCATAGGCATCTAGAGTTACTTGCTTGACTCGTTCAAGTAATTCTAAGAAAGTTGGATTCCCTTGCAGATTGGTACGTAAAGCTAAGGTATTGACAAAAAAACCAATTAATGGTTCTGTTTCCCGACGATTGCGATTAGCGATCGCAGAACCAACAACAATATCCTCTTGACCACTGTAGCGCGAAAGTAACAGCGTAAATGCTGCAAGTAAAGTCATAAACAGAGTAGTTCCTGACTCCTGACTCAAACGCTTTAACTTCTGTGTTAAATCCTGATTGAGTTCCAAAAACTCGCTACGCCCTCTGAAACTTTGAATTGATGGGCGGGTTTTATCTGTGGGCAATTCTAACAGAGGCGGGGCTGCGGCTAATTGTTTTTGCCAGTAATTGAGTTGGGTTTCGAGTACCTTTCCTTGTAGCCATTGTCTTTGCCAATGGGCGAAATCGGCATACTGTAGCGGTAATTCAGTTAAGGGAGAAGATTTTCCGGCGCAAAATGCGGTATAAAGGCTGAACAATTCACGGCGAAATATGTCCATTGACCAGCCATCACAAACGATATGATGAATGACGAGCAACAGTAAATAAGATTGGTCACTCAATTGCAACAACTTTACTCGCAGTAGAGGTGCTTTTGATAAATCAAAGGGCTGTTGCAATTCTGCTGTCGCTAACTGCGTGGCTTTACTTAACTGATTTTCTTCAGTCAATTGTCGCCAATCTAACACTTCCATTGTCAGTTGAAAATGAGCATGAATTACTTGTATCGGTGACTCATCGACAACAGAGAAAGTGGTACGTAGCACTTCATGACGTTGGACAACTTCTTTAATAGCTTGTTCTAAAGCAGTTAGATTAATAAATCCATTAATCTGCCAGAAAAACGGGACATTATAAACACAATTTTCGCCTTCTAGTTTGTCGATAAACCAGAGTCTTTTTTGAGCAAACGACAGAGGAAGAGGTTGCTCCCTTGATACGGGTTTTATAAGTGGAGATTGCTGTTGCTTTTTCAGTTTCTGGAGGACTAATTCTCGCTTTTCTGGGGCAAGGGCTTCTAGACGTTTTAGTATATCGCTCATAATAATTATTTTTGAAAATTAGTTTTTATCGAACCACAGAGACACAGAGAACACAGAGAGAGAAAAAAATAAAACATTCCATTAATTTATAAGTAATTTTCTCTAAAAACACTCTGCGTAACTTTGCGTTTACTCCGCGTTCCTTTGCGTTTCAAAACTTATAAAAGTAATTGCTGCCTCAACTCTTCCTCTCCTAACAGATCCACTTCCCCTAAAATCTGTTCTATGGCATCATTATCTGCTTGTTCAATCTGTTGAGTAATCACTTTTTCAGCAAGTTCAGCAATAGTCGGATTCTCAAACAAATAACGCAGAGAAAAATCTAAACAAAAAGCTTCTCTTAACCGAGAAATCACTTGTGTAGCCAATAAAGAATGTCCCCCCAAATCGAAAAAATTATCGTGAATTCCAACCTGTTTGACTTTGAGAACTTCAACCCAAATCGTGACTAATTCTTGTTCCGTGGGCGTGCGAGGAGCAACGAAATCAACCTCTAGATTTCTTTGCTCAACATTTGGAGTGGGCAAAGCACGGCGATTGATTTTACCATTAGGCGTGAGGGGGAATACCTCTAGAAACACGAAAGCAGCAGGAATCATGTAGTCAGGTAACTTTGTTTTGAGGAAATTTCGCAAACTGCTAGGATTTGGTGGATTATCTTTGGCAACGAGATAGGCAACTAAATACTTGTTTCCAGTTTCATTTTCTCGTGCCATAACTACAACTTGTTTGATCTCAGGGTGTTGAATTAGAACTACCTCAATTTCTCCTAATTCAATGCGGAAACCGCGAATTTTCACCTGTGTATCAATTCGACCAATAAATTCCAGATTTCCATCAGGAAGACGGCGGATTAAATCTCCGGTTTTGTAAAGCGTATCTCCCTCAACAAAAGGGTTAGGAATAAATTTTTCACTGGTTAATGTAGGTTGATTTAAGTAACCTCTAGCAACACTTGCCCCACCCACATAAAGTTCTCCAGGAACGCCAAGTGGAACTCTATGTAAATCTTTATCTAGTAGGTAAACTTGTCTATCACCGATGGGTTTTCCAATAGGAATTGAATGGTGTTCTTGTTGAGGAATTGGGTAACAACAGGTAAAAACTGTACATTCTGAAGGGCCATAGCCATTAATTAATTGCGTTCTCGGTAGTAGTTTTAAAGCGCGATGAACATGAGGTACAGAAACAGATTCTCCCCCAAACAGCAGTTGTTTCACCCCTGACAACCCTTGTGGCATTGTATCAATCATGAGATTGAATAGGGCTGTAGTCAGAAATAGGGTGTTAACTCCTTGTTCTTGGATAATGTGGTTTAATTTTTCAGGTGTGGGAATTTTGTCTGGGTAAAGCACACAACGCCCACCATAAAGCAAGGGTGTCCAAAGTTCTAGGGTTAGTGCATCCCAAGAAATAGATGAATGTTGTAGCCAAATTTGTTTTGCATCAAGGTGAATATAATCAACCCCAAACATAAAACCAATAATGCTACGATGGGTAACTTCTGTTCCCTTTGGTATTCCCGTTGAGCCAGAGGTATAAATGATATAAGCTAAGTTTTCTGGATTAACTTTACTGAGCAAATTTTCTTTTTTGTGTTGAGCAATTATTTCCCAATCTGAGTCAAGATTCACTACAGTTTGATTATGGATTGGGATGCGATCGCACAAATGAGTTTGCGTTAGTAAAATCGATGTCTGTACATCTTCTAGCATAAACGCCAGCCGATCTGTTGGATAAGCTGGATCTAGCGGAATGTATGCCCCACCCGCTTTGAGGATAGCCAGCATTCCTATTACCATTAAAAGCGATCGCTCTACACAAATTCCCACGCGTACTTCGGGTTTAACTCCCAAAGCTTGTAAATAATGGGCTAATTGATTGGCCCGGTTATTCAACTCCCGATAAGTTAAATGTTGTTTTTCATATACAAGTGCTACTGCATCAGGAGTTTTTTCTACCTGTTCTTCAAATAAACTATGAATACATTTGTAATGAATATAATTTATATTTTGACTATTTTCTTGAAGAATTAATTCTTCCTGTTCGGCGGCACTGAGCAGAGATAATTGGGAAATATATTGTTGTAAATTAGTTGCCATTCCTGTCAGCAATGTTTGGAAATGTCCAATCATTCGGACAATTGTCTCTTGATCAAAACGATTGGTATCATAGACAATCCTTCCAGACAATTGGGATGCAGGATTAACCACCACCGTTAGCGGATAATTCGTGCGTTCAAAACAACGAAGATGACTAATTTCTAAAGTTTTTTGGCTTTTCTGTTCGGCAGAATCTAGCGGATAATTTTCAAACACTAAAAGACTCTCGAACAAAGGCATTCCTGGGGGAATATCACTCAATTGCTGAATTTCTGCTAGAGAATAATAAGCATACTGTTCCTGTTCAAATGCTTGCTTTTGTAATTGCTTGAGCCAGGGTAATAATTCCGCTTTTCCACTAACTTGTACCCGTATGGGAAGCGTATTTATTAGTAATCCCACCATCGAATCCACTCCCGCAAGCGTTGGTGGACGACCGGATACGGTTGCACCAAAGACCACATCACTTTCCCCACTGTTTATAGTGAGCGAAGTCGAACTATAGCGGTAAAGCAGCAGCGCATAAGCTCCTTGCACCAAATTATTCAGAGTTAAATGATGCTGTCGAGCTACATATTGCAATTTCTCAGTTACCGTTTGAGATAATTGAAAAGTTTGTTCATGATATATTCCTTGTTCTTGTTCCCTGTTCCCGATTAAAGATGTAGGATTTTCAAATCCCTGGAGGGTTTGTTGCCAAAAGTTTTTTGCTTGAGTAAGCTCCTGTTGCTGTAACCAATTAATATATTCAGAGTAAGGACGAGAAGGTATCAGGCGTAAATGTTCGCCTCGCTGATGTGCTTCATAAAAAGCTAAAACTTCTTTGAGGATAATCTGCATTGACCAACCATCAAAGAGAATATGATGATGGCTCCAAATAAATTGGTAAATATAATCCTCTAGGCGGATGACGGTGAAGCGCATCAGAGGAGCTTGAGATAGATCAAATGGTTTTTGGCGATCGCATTTCAAAAAATCCTCTAGATGCTGTTGTTGTTCATCCGGTGTGAAATTCCGCCAGTCCAATTCCTCCCACGGCAGATCCACTTGCTTACTCACCATTTGTAAGGGCTTTTCTATCTCTTCCCAATAAAAAGAACTGCGTAAAACTGGGTGTCGTGCCACAACTTGCTGCCAAGCTTGCTCAAAGGCAGAAAAATTTAATTCTCCTTGGAGAATGCAAAGCAACTGCTCAAAATAAACTTCCGATTCTGGTGTATAAAGGGTATGAAAAAGCATCCCCTGCTGCATGGGCGAAAGTTCATAAAGATCATCAATATTGTTCATAACAATGGGATTAGGAATTGGGGATTGGGCATTCACAAATGACAAATGACTATTTATTTTTTTTGATTTTGCTTAGGAATTTGTCAAGCTGTTTTTGGCTGAGTCTGGCTGCTGAGAAGTCTGAAGGTGTATAAGCGATCGCATCAGGGGATTGACAGTGAGCAATCAAGGTTCTTAATGCTTCCATGAACCCAAAGGCCAAATGCTCAATGGTGTCTCGTTTATGAATTTTCTCGCTGTAAATCCAAGTCATTTCCAGCTTTCCTGCACGAATAAATCCGCTTACTCCTAATAGATGGCTGCGCCTATTCAGTAAACTCTGTTCAGCTTTGAATTCTTCAGCCAAACCCAATACGGCAGATGCCTGAAGCACCTGATCGAACTGGCCAAGATAGTTAAAACTTACTTGTGCTTGGGGCAAATCCTGAAATTTCGCGCGAATTGTGTCATCTTTGTGCAAATATCGCAAAATGCCATAGCCGATGCCTCGGTTGGGAATGCGCCGCAGTTGTTCTTTAACTAACTTTAAAACCTCTCCTGGATGGTCAACTTCTTCTACCTGTAAATGAATGGGGAATAAGGTGGTAAACCAGCCCACAGTCCGCGACAAATCCACATCCTCAAATAAGTTTTCTCGTCCGTGTCCCTCTAAATCAACCAGTAGAGAACGCTGTCCCGTCCATTGGGCAAAGCTTTGCATTAGGGCAGTCAACAGCACATCATTAATTTGAGTGTTGTATGCAGAGGGTACATCTTGCAATAGGGCGCGGGTGTGTTCTTCAGTTAAAGAAAGCGATACAGAATTACTTGAGGCTAAGGTGTTATTTTCTTGATCTGAAGGCTTGTACTGAGCATCGAAGTGATAGTCTACTGGCAAGGCGGTAACTTTCAAACTAGATTCACTAAGCCAGTAATTCAACTCATCTGATATCGCCTTTGATTGTGCATATTCTGTTAGGCGATCGCTCCAATATTGCCAAGAAGTTGTCTTCGATGGTAGTTTAATAGCTTCGCCACGACTGATTTGCTGATAAGCAGTAGCCAAGTCTTCGAGCAAAATCCGCCACGAAATGCCATCTACTACTAAGTGATGAATAACGATCAGTAACCGACCAGGTTGAGCATTGCCCAACTTAAACAGCACCACTCGCACTATCTCCCCAGTAGATAAATTCAAACTAGCTTGGAGTTCAGCATCCGCCGCTTTCATTGCTGTTTGTTGTTCTTCTGCTGACAGCTGCGACAAATTGATAACGCTAAATAATTCGTAATTCGTAATTCCTAATTCGTAATTAAACTGCTGCCAGTTTTCGCCTTCCTGGACAAATCGCAGACGCAAAGCATCGTGATGCAGTAACAATTTTTCCACAACTTGCTGTAATTGCTCTGGTTGCAAATCTGGCGGCACTTCCAGCAGGACTGATTGGTTAAAGTAATCAGGTTCTGACAATTTCTGCTCGAAAAACCAATGTTGAATGGGTGTCAGCGCCACTGAGCCAATTACTAAACCTTGTTCAGCTTTGACGGAGCGAGTAATTCCGGCTACGGCGGCTAACTCAGCAATGGTTTGGTACTGAAATAGCTGTTTAGGGGCAATTTGGATACCTGCTTGATTGGCTCTTGAAATTACCTGAATGCTGAGGATGGAATCTCCGCCCAATTCAAAGAAGTTATCGTGAATGCCGACTTGTTTTAATCTTAAGATTTCCGACCAAATCGCCGCTAATTTCTCTTCTGTAGGAGTTTGGGGCGTAACAAAGTTATCTACACTACGGGAGAGGTCGGGGGCTGGTAAGGCACGGTAATCTATTTTCTGGTTTGGAGTCATCGGCAGCGCCTCTAACAGCATGAACGCCGAGGGAACCATATAATTAGGCAACTTTGCTTTTAGGAAATGGCGTAGTTCATCGGTAGTCGGTTGCAACTCTTTAGGCACAAAATAAGCCACGAGTCGCTTTTGTCCAGGAATATCTTCACGAGCAACGACGACAGCTTGAAACACCTGTGGGTGTTGTCTCAGCACCGTCTCGATTTCTCCCAACTCGATGCGGAAGCCGCGAATCTTCACCTGATTGTCAACTCGACCGAGATATTCCAAGTTGCCATCTGCGCGAAATCGTGCCAAGTCCCCTGTTTTGTAGAGGCGATCAGATTCGGAATTCTTAATAAATTTTTCCGCCGTAAGTTCAGGACGTTGCCAATATCCTCTAGCTAATCCGGCTCCGCCAATGTGCAGTTCTCCGGGAACTCCTATAGGAACAGGTTGCAGATATTGATCCAGAATATAAACCTGAGCATTGCTGATGGGTCGTCCAATGCTAACAAATTTAGCTGCTGGGGTTAACCGATTTAAGGTGGTTATAACCGTTGCTTCCGTTGGCCCGTAACTATTAACTAATTGGGGTGGATGGGAGAGGTGAGCAATACTACTATGCCAGCGCTTCACTTTTTCGAGTTGAGCTTCTTCCCCACCAATAATCACCATTCTCAGACTTTCGGAAATTCGGGAATCTTCAGAGGAAAGTTCTGCTACTAACTGATGCCAGTAAGCTGTGGGAAGATCCAAAACAGTTAACTGCCATTCTCGGCAACACCGCCAAAATTCCTCGCTGGAGTGCAACATTTGCTCGGTTCGCAACACTAATGTCGCACCAACTGCAAGACAAGGTAAGATTTCTTCAACAGATGTATCAAAACAGATAGATGCAAATTGCAGAATCTTATCGCTTGCATTAATTCCATATTCATGCGTTGCAGTCATGACAAAATTTGTCAATGACTGATGCTCAATCATCACGCCTTTGGGTTTGCCTGTGGAACCAGAGGTGTAAATAATGTAGGCGAGGTTATGAAGTTGAACCTCACTAATAGGATTAGCTGTACTATTTTGAGCAATTATTTCCCAGTCTGCATCTAAACAGATCGTTTTCCCGGCATAATCTGGTAATTTGGCTTGTAATTTTGCTTGCGTCAGCAGAATGCCCAGTTGTGTATCTTCGAGAATATCAGCTAGTCGCTCTTTTGGATAAGCTGGATCGAGAGGAATGTATGCACCCCCCGCTTTGAGAATAGCGAGTAAGCCGACAATCTTATATAAGGAACACTCAACACAGATACCAACTAGAGTTTCTGGTTTGACTCCCAAACTTTGTAGATAGTGGGCTAATTGATTGGCGCGATCGCTCAATTCGCGATAAGTTAACTGTTGACCTTCTTGCTCAATAGCTACAGCATCGGGTGTTAACTCCACCTGAGCCGCAAATAAATCATGAATACACCCTTTAGCGGCATACTCCCTGTGAGTCTGATTCCAGGACTTTAGTAATTGCTGTTGCGTTGCTGTAATTAGCGGTAATTGGGAAACTCGTTGCTCTGGATTGGCGACAATTCCCTCTAGTAAAGTTTGATATTGCTCTGCCATTTGCTGGATTGTGGCAGCATCGAATAAGTCGGTGTTGTATTCCCAAATAACAGTAATTCCCTTCTCCCCACCACGTTGCGGGATCAGAACGACATCAAGATCAAACTTTGTTGATTTGTTGCTGAGGGCTACATTTGTTTTGATGTTCAAGTCTGGGAGAGTTAAGTCTGGCTGGGGAGAATCATGGAAGCTGAACATCACTTGAAACAGGGGATTATAACTTAGGTTCCGTATTGGCTTGAGAACCTCTACGACCTTATCGAAGGGTAAATCCTCATTAGCAAAGGCTTCCAGACTGACTTGGCGAACTCGACCCAGTAACTCCCGAAATGTGGGATTTCCAGACAAATCGGTGCGTAAAACCAAATTATTAACAATCATGCCAATTAATTTTTCTGTTTCGCGCATCCGCCGATTGGCAACAGCTGTCCCCACACAGAGATCGTCCTGTCCGGTGTAGCGGCGCAACATTACTAAAAAAGTTGCCAGCGTCGCCATGAATAAGGTGATTCCTTCTTGACGGCTGAGGACTCTCAAAGATTCGCATAAGCTAATGGGCAACTCTACCCTGACTTGAGCGCCGTTGTAAGTTTGTTCTACTGGGCGCGGGCGGTCATAGGGTAATTCCAGTAGAGGTGAACTGCCGGATAACTTTTGCTGCCAATAGGCTAATTGAGCTTCGGCTTCCTGGCTTTTTACCCACTCTCGCTGCCAATGGGCATAATCTGCAAACTGGAATGTTAATTCCGGTAGTGGTGAATGATTACCCAAACAAAAGGCTTGATAAAGTTCCACGAACTCATTCAAGAACACATTATTGAAAGACCAGCCATCATGAACCATGTGATGTTCAATGTGGATCAAAAGATGGTCTTGGTCGCTCAACTTCAACAATAACCATCTGACTAATGGCAGTTGATCTAAGTAGAAGGGCTTTTGCACCTCTGCGTCAAATAGGCGCTGACTTTCTGCTTCTTGCTCAGACTCAGGAAATGTCTGGAGGTCTACTACTGTTAACTTAAGTGGTGAAGCTGGGTGGATTACTTGAAATAACCGTCCATCTCTTGCCGGAAAAGTCGTGCGGAAGATTTCATGCCGTCGAACAATCTCACTGAGGCACTGTTCTAATGCTGCCACATCTAGTTTACCGGTGAATCGCAGAGTTACCTGAGCTTGATAGGCAGTACTTTCAGGAGCTACTTCTTGAATGAAATATACTCGCTCTTGAGCAAAGGAAGCAGGCAAGTATCCTTCTCGTGAAATTGGTTGCATAGCAGGACGTTGCAACTGGTGTTTGAGCTGGCTGTGCTGTTCAATCAGCCCAGCTAGACCCGCTATGGTAGGATTGGCAAAAATGTGGTGAAAAAATAATTCGACTTGGAAACTCTCGCGGATGCGGGAAAGCATTTGAGCTGCTATTAAAGAATGACCGCCCAAATTGAAAAAATTGTCATCGATTCCGATTTGCTCAAGTCCGAGTAAGTTAGTCCAGATGCTAAAGAGTGTTTCTTCAGTAAAGTTACGAGGTGCGACAAAGGTTTCTTCAAGATCCGGGCGTGTGCGATCGCAAGCTGGAAGATTTTGACGATCGACTTTACCATTGGGAGTCAGAGGTAAGGAGTCTAGGATTACAAAAACTGCTGGAACCATGTAGTTAGGCAGTTTTTCTTGGAGAAAGCGTTTGAGAATAGTGACGCTCACATCAAGTTTTTGGTTAGGGACAATATAGGCAACAAGACGCTTATCACCAGGGATGTCTTCACGGGCAATTACTACTGCTTGCTGTACATCCGGGTGTTGACTCAAAAGTGCCTCAATTTCTCCCAGTTCAATACGGAAGCCGCGAATCTTCACCTGATGATCGACTCGCCCCAAAAATTCAATGTTGCCATCTGGTAAGAAGCGGGCTAAATCCCCAGTCTTGTAGAGACGTTCCAAATTTGAGGATTGGTCTTTTTTCTCTCCCCTGCTCCCCTGCTCCCCTGCTCCTCTGCTTCTTTGGAAGCGATTAGCGATGAATCTCTCCTTAGTTAACTCTGGGCGGTTCAAATAACCTCTAGCCAAGCCATCGCCACCAATATACAATTCGCCAGGAGTACCAATAGGAACTGGTTGCTGATCTTGATCGAGAATATATATCTGAGTGTTGGCGATCGCTTTACCAATCGTCAGTTGAGTGTTGCCAGTATATTCTGCTACTGTGGCACAGACTGTTGATTCCGTTGGCCCGTAAGCATTAAAAAAGCGCCGTCCTTTTGACCATTCAGCTATCAGCTTCGGATTACAGGCTTCTCCGGCGACGATCAGGGTTTGCAAATTGGGCAATTCCGCTATTGGTAACGCTGCTAGCGCTGTGGGTGGTAGTGTTACCTGAGTTATTGATTGCTCGCGCAAAAATTGCATTAAATCTGTTCCTGGGCGCAAGGAGTCTTGAGTTCCAATGTAAAGGCTAGCTCCTGAACACAGAGCCAAGAAAATTTCCCAAACTGAAGCATCAAAGCTGAAAGAAGCAAACTGAAGAATACGGCTATTTTGCTGTACATTAAACAGCTTTATTTGTGCTTGGATTAAATTACACACACCTTGATGCTGAATCAGCACGCCTTTGGGTGTTCCTGTTGACCCTGATGTATAAATTACATAAGCTAAATTTGCTGGCGCAACTCCACTACTAGGATTCTCGTTGCTCTGCGAATGACAAGATTTCTGATCGTCCAGACAAACCAACTTCGCCCCGCTTGCAGTCAAATCTTCAACGAATTTTTCTTGAGTTAACACCACCTGCACTTGCGAATCTGAGAGCATAAAGCTTAGACGCTCTTTGGGATACGTTGGATCTAGTGGCACATAAGCTCCACCCGCCTTAAGGATGCCCAACATTCCTACAATCATTTCTAGCGATCGCTCAACGCAAATTCCTACCAATACTTCTGGTTTTACACCCAAACTTTGTAGATAATGTGCAATTTTGTTGGCTTGGTAGTTCAATTCTTGATAAGTTAATTGTTGCTCTTTGAAGACAACAGCGATACTGTCTGGGGTTTTTTCTACTTGCGCTTCAAATAGCTGATGTATACATAGATGCTGGGGATAATCTACCTTTGTATCATTCCATTCAAATAATATTTTATACCGCTCTTGTTCGGTGAAAGCAGAAGAATTATCAATAGATTGAGTAGAGTTAATTACAATTTCTTTCATGAATCAAATTAGTACCAATGTAATTCGTAATTAAATAATTCAGATTGAGCTATATTTTTAGAATTTAATCGTTTGCGGAGGTTTAAATTGACTTTCAAACATAGGCTATCATTTCTATGAACTTTAATGATGGCCTTTGAGTATTTATTCCGATAACATCGGACTCAGAGGCCATTTATATTTTTTGAGATAAATTAATTAAGTGCGAGCGCACTTAATTTAGTATTATTTTGCCAGAAATTTCAACGAATCTAATAGTGAAATTATTCCTCGACAATTTCAATCGTTTTTGGAATCTGAACATCTTCCGGATCAATAATAACCTCTGGTGGACTAAGTTCATTTTTCAGTTTGAGTTTTAGCTCTTCTGAAATCGGTAAATCTTTAATTTCTTTGAGGAGGAATCTCACGGATTCGGTCTTACTACGTTCATTATAGATAGCCTTGAGAACAGCTTCAATTCCATATCCCGCTACAGTATCGCCTACAACCGTTATCAGACCAAGCAATCCTATACCTCCAACAATGCCAAGGGGGCCTCCCAAGGCTGTGAGGGTAGCAACAATAGCAGCATTACTACCGGCTGATGTGACTGTTAAAATCACGAGAATTATACCGGGAAGACCCAGACCAGCAAGTTTTTTAACGATTTCGTCCATTGGAATTACCTAAAATCCTTTGTTGGTTCAAACATTAGTAAGAGTACGATAATGGAGTCTTTCTAAATAAAGAAACCGCTCTTAAAACCAGACTAAACTAAATAAGAGTCATTCGCGCTCAGATTAGATTAATATTTTTTATTTCCCCTAATCTGATAGTTCAATTTGCTTGGGATAGCAATCACTATTCTCCAATTCAATCGAGGCGATCGCTAATTTTTCCATTTACAGCAGAAATAGCTACTGTTCTTGGTGAGGCCAAATAATTTTTGCCCGTTGGATCGCCACTGCGTCCTTTAAAATTGCGATTGGTTGCATAAATCCCTGTTTCTTCTTTTGCCAAAACCCCAAGTCCAGAATTAATACAAGCCCCACAACCTGTCTTGAGAATCTGTGCCCCGGCTTGTTCAAAAATGTCGAGATAACCCAAGAATTGGGCTTGTTCTCTAATTTCAATGGTTGCAGGTACAATAAATAAGTTTACACCGTCTGCCAGTTGGCGACCTTTCAAAACTTCGGCTGCTTGAGCTAAATCGTAGAGTTTACCCCCAGTACAAGAGCCAATAAAAGCTTTGGTAATCGGAATTTCTTCTAGCTGACTAACGGCAATTACTTGATCTGGTTTCGGAGGACGTGCAACTTGTGGTTCCAAATCACTGAGGTCAAATTGATAAATCCTTTCGTACTCAGCATCAGCATCACCGATAATCTCTTCAAATTCTTGTAAGCTCCGGTTTTTTACATACTCACGAGTCATCTCATCAGCAACAATCAAACCACAGATTGCACCACACTCCACAGCCATATTGGCTAGAGTCAACCGTTCATCAAAAGGCAGTTGTGCCAGGATTGATCCTCTAAACTCCATTACCTTGCTGGTAGCACCAGCACAGCCGATTTTTCCTAGGATAAATAGGATAATATCTTTGGCACTGATTTTAGGTGGCAAGGTTCCAGACAACTCAAATACTATAGTTGGAGGAACACGAATCCACATATCTCCAGTGGCATAAATATTAGCCATATCGGTGGTTCCTACCCCCGTAGAAAAAGCTCCCAATGCCCCATAAGTGCAGGTGTGAGAATCAGTACCAGCAATTACCATTCCGGGCCGGACAAACCCTTTTTCGGGGAGTAAAACATGACAGATGCCTGCTGCTTCACCTGGGGAAACCATATCAAATAAGTGGCATCCTTGGACTTTGGCAAATTCAACCATCTGTTCGTACATGACATTAGCTTTGTCATCAGCACGGATGTCATTGACTTGGATAAAGTGATCGGCTACCAAAACCACCTTTTGGGAGTCCCACAACTTTGCTCCTTCTCCATAGTGTTTATAAAATGTCTTGGCCACAGGCCCGGCCACAGCATCATGGGATAATGCTAAATCGACCTGGGCAAAAACCACTTCTCCCGGCTGGACGTAGGAATTTCCAGAGGCTTTGGCCAGAAGTTTTTCTACTAAAGTCATGGATCGGGTCGAGGTTAGGCTGCGAGGAATGGTGATTTGACCTTGACGACGCAGCTGATTAAAAGACATTAACCCACCGGCTGCTGCGATCGCATCAACTACAGGATTCTCCTGTTTCTCTCCCAGAATTTCTAGAGATAGTCCAATATTGATGCTATTACGATAAAAAATTTCCGCAAATGATCGCGCCCGAATTTTTTTAATTCCGGCAGCTTGCAGGGCAATGGGGGCAACTTCTCGACTCGAACCACAACCGAAATTTTCTCCTGCTTCAATCACATCATATTTTAGTAGTTCCCCTGCTCCAATCACATGTTCTAAAGCATAGTGTTTTAAGCGATCGGGATGATCATTGGTCGCTCGATTTGCAGGAATAATATCATCGGTATTGATATCATCTCCCAGGTGCAAAACGTTATTTGCCTTACTCATGGATGAAGCACTCCTAATTGAGAATGTTGTACCACTGAAAGTTCTTCAAGCAAAAGATCAATTAAGGTTGCAGTATTGACTAAAATTTCTTCTCCTTGAGTAAACAAATCAGTTGTTCGGTATCCCTTAGCTAAAATTCGGTCTTGCGCTGCAATAATCCGTTGGGCAGCCTGCACTTCTCCCCATTGCTGAAGCATTAAAATACAAGCTCCAAGAGTGCCAAGAGGATTAGCAATTCCCTTGCCTGCAATGTCTGGGGCTGTACCATGAATCGCTTCATACAAACCAAATCCATTAGCGTTAAGACTTGCCGATCCTAACAAGCCAATTGAGCCAACTAATGCACCACCAATATCGCTGAGAATATCTCCAAACAAATTCCCCGCCAAAATTACATCAAATTGCTGTGGATTGAGAACCATTTGCATAGCTAAGTTATCTACTAGCATCGGCTCGACAACAACGCCAGGAAACTGTGTAGCTTCTTCTTGAACTAGACGAGTCCAAGGCAAATGAGGCAAAGCGTTTTCCTTGTGGGCTACGGTAAGCAATCCTCGGCGGTATTGGGCTTGCTCTAAGGCTTTGCGAGCGATCCGACGAATTTCTTCATCGTAGTAGCGCATCGTATGATAGCCATAATCTCCTCGCTCGTCTGAGCCTCTTCCAGATGGGCCAAAATAGATTCCACTTACCAGTTCTCGAACGATGAGAATATCAAGTCCTTGAATTTTCTCTGGTCGAAGGCTAGATTTATCCAGAAGACTTTTAACGCTACGGATTGGGCGAAGATTGCAAAAAAAATCGAAGTGCTTTCGGAGTTCTAAAAGTCCCCCTTGAGTAACTGCACCAAATACAATTCCATCGGCTCCATCGCATAGTTCGGCGGTGGCTTGAGGGAAGTAACTACCCAGTTGTTCAAAGGCAGTTGTACCAAGCCAGCCATAGTCTACCTGCAAGGTAAACCCTTCAATTTTAGCGATGTGTTGCAGAATTTTTAAGCAAGCTTCCACAACTTCTGGCCCAATCCCTTCCCCAGGAATGGCGACAATCCGATAAGATGGCTTACTTAAAGACCCCATTTTGCTATGACTCCAATATCTTGTTGGCTTACCCAGATTTAGGTTGTTAAAATACTACACAACTCATCGATTTCTTTACTTTTCTCTTGAATTAGTGTATTAGCTAAAATTTGTAACTGTCGCAGATTTTCTGGTTTGGCATTATCTATTGATTCGAGTTCAGTTTTTAAGAATGTTTGGAATCGATAATAAGGATTTTTCTTGCCTTTACTATTAGCCTCAAACAACCTTTCTAATTCTCCAGCTACTACTTCACTCCCACCATCAAGCACAATATTTAAGAGCGGTTTTGCCCATTGCAATAATCCCCATTTTTTAACTTCGTCATAAGAGTAAGTACTCGTCAAAGAACCAGTACCTAAGGATACTAACAAAATATCCTCTGTATTTAATACTTGTTGGTTTTCTTGTCTACTAATTTGCGCTTCTAAAATAGCTAAATTAGCGGGATTATTAGCGACTACTCCGCCATCGACTAAAGTATAGAAGCCGTTACTATTATGAGAACTTGCAACGCGATAGGGAGCAAAATAAGTTGGAGTTGCACTAGTTGCCAATGCCGCATCTGTAAGCGTAAAACCTCCGCATAACTTGCGAAACTTTTTAGATTCTGTCTGTTGTCTTTCTAGTTTGTTTGTAAAGAATATCGGGATTCGCTGCTCGATATCGTAGCTAGTTACAAAAACTTCTTTGAGATTATTTTCTAAAGGAGTATCACCAAAATATTGTCTGATAATTTCCTCTCTGCCTTCAGAAGAATATTTTGGTTGGACGAATATATCCTCTAGTTGACCGAGTACTTGTTCCCAAAATGGCTCGTAAAATATCTCTGCTCCATATTCAAGATATATTTGGACGAGATCCTCAGCACTATATTGGGCGGCTGGTAAGCTATCAACGATCTCTAAATCTAATCGGGGTTTAGTTAATCCCAGTGCTAAAATTCCGCCACTGGAAGTGCCAGAAATTAAATCGAATAAATTAAAAATCTGCTTTTGTGTCCGCTTTTCAATTTCTGCTAGTAGCAGGGCTGGGATAATGCCCCGAATACCACCGCCATCAATAGCAAGTATTTTATATTTGGGATTGGCTTTTGCATTCATAGTTTTTTGCGATCGCTCCTGAGTTGATGTTTGCGGTTGTTCTTGCTGTTGGATATCGACTGCGACTGTTTCGGATTTTTCGGCTTTTGGCTCAGTAGTTTGAATTTTTGCAGATTTTTCACTCTGTCTCTTTGTCCCTTTTTTAGCTTTTGGATTTACAGTTGTCGGTTCGATTGGGATGCCAGTTTCTACGATTGAGACAACCTCAACAGCATCTTGCTGCAATTCGGTTTCACTGGCTGCAATTACTTCGGCTGCGAGAACACCTGCAATCAAGCTCTCTTCTTGCAGCACCACAGTTTCCGTAAGGTTTCCTTCCTCAGAACTACTCGCTAGCTGATCTTGTCTCTCACTTTCGTCCGATGATTGTGTAATTCCAAATGGAATTTGTGCTAAATCCCAATTAGGTTTGCCACGTAAGTTTCCATTATGGCCATTTACAGTCTGGTCTTTTACAGTCGTTCCTTGCCCTTCGTTTAATGCCCAATAAGCGACTAATCCTTGTTCATTTCCAACTAGAGGCTGAGAGCGATGCCTCTCGATTTCCACTGGGGGACAAGGATAATTCCAAACACTAATGTTAGCTAATTGACCTGTGAAAAATACGTTGTTGTGTAAAGTCGCGCCCAGGGTAACAGAACTAGTTGCTTTGTTTAAAGAGTCACCTGTAAAATAGCCAAAATATTCATGATCATCAAGATATATACTTAACTGACCTTTGTTAAAAACAATGGCTAAGAAGTGCCATTGTCCGACAGTTAATTCTCCATTGCCAAAACTTTTAATTTTCTTCTCATTAGTCTCATCAATGAATACATCTAAATTTCCTGATTCACTGATGCCGAACTCAAAATTATCACTATATCGATCTGAAGAACGAGCGAAAAAAACATTGCGCGTTCCATAAGTAGTTGCTTTATCTGTTAGCTGATGAGGATTCACCCATCCAGAAATCGTAAAGGCTGAACTTCCTTGAGCAAAAACACCACCAAAATCGTTTTTGCCAAAATCTATGTAATCATCTTGACCATCAAATGTTATAACTGATTGGCTATATACCTGGTTTGTCACAATATTTTAATCTCCAAAATAAGATAATTCGTAATGACGTTCTTTATGAGATGCTCTTGCTAGCTTGCTTCTATATAAGAGTAAGCGGACTCGCTCTTTGTGGAACTAACGTAATTCGTAATTATTCAAGAGGCAGTCTGGCTTGAGTAACCCACGCGCAACATATTATTTTTAAACTGGGTATACCCATAACTAAAGTTTTCATTCCATTCATACTTCTTTGTTTTTGCAATAACTGTCCTCTGCCTCCTGCCTTCTTTTATAAATGCAATAAATAGATAAGTTATTTGTAAATCCTAGAAACTATAGCAAATTTTAGTAAATTTTAGTAAATTAGAATGTATTGATAACCAAATGATTTAATTTTTTCATTAATTAAACTAGCTTTTTTAAAACCAACGTGCATCAATACTTTTTCTTTAAGGGGAAAGAAAAATCTTTAACCTTTACTCTTTAACCTTGAAGACGAATCCAATTCTGATCTGAAAATGCACAAACACAGTAGTATTGCAACGTACTTAATCTAGACTCTCAAATAATCTCAGCTTTATCAAGAAAATGCAATAGCACTTAAGAGAATTTGAGTGGACAGTTAAGACGGTCTAACTGGACAGTTAAGACAGTTAAGACAATTTGAGTGGACAGTTAAGACAGTTAAGACAGTTAAGACAGCTAAAATTAAAATATTTTTAAATTTAAAGTTTAAAGAAAAAAGAATTATCAAATATAATTGACTTAAGTTTTTTATAATGTACTATTGACAGAGTACCAGAGTTAGCTTGTATTGTATTATGAGCTAACATGGGTATTTGGTGCTTATTAATAAGCAAGAATTCAAATCAGTCGAAAAGTTATAAGATCTGATTCGTAAAGAACATCTTAAGAGTACTTAACTTATTACTAGGTTTGAGTTTCAGCAAATCAATACTTTATTGCCTTAAATTCCTAAGACCCTTACTAAACAAGTACTTTACTTGAGTTTGCAAATCAGCCCTAACTATCCTTTATCCAGAAGATAGTAAATGTATATTGAGTTTTTTAAACAGACTATTGATTTATACGATGAATACTTTACTGCTATATTTTTAAATCTAGAAATATTCAATTTTTTACATAAAATATTATTTTCTATTTTTGGATTTGAATAAATCTATAGAAGCTGAATTTAAGCATAATTAAGGAGCGAAACTATGGAAATACCTGCAAATACAACTTTACCGACCCATAAAATATTAAAACAAGAAATTATTGAAAAAAATAAAGGTTATGTCTCACAGAATGCACAATTAGCAGTTGAATTAAAATCTAAGGCTTGGTCATGCGATTCCAGAGATTAAAACATTTCAAGAATTAAATATACTTGTAGATAAAGACCAGACTGGATACCTCATGCAAGCCTTCACTAAACCAATACAGAGTCGTCCAACTTTCTTTTTGGAGATTATTGAAAGAAAGGGAGCAGAAAGCTTTGGTAGTGGTAATATCAAAGCTCTTTTTGAAGCAGTTGAATCCGAACAAAGACGACGCGGAAACTTGAAAATTTAAGTGTTTTCAAAATTCAAACATTCTGTCGCCGGAGGCTGAAGGCTTCCGGCTGGGTTCGTAAATTATTTCTTGTTAAACGCTATCAGATAACAAAGCTTAAATTTGCTTTATTAAACTTGCGTCTATCTCTTGTATCGTTCTACAGCCACTTAATGCCATTGCAATACTTAACTCATCGCGTAATATTTCTAGGACTTGCCTAACACCAGTTTCTCCAGCAACAGATAATCCCCACAATACAGGACGGCCAACCAAGACAGCTTTTGCACCTAATGCTAGAGCTTTCAAAACATCAGTACCCCGCCGAAAATCACTATCTACTAGCACATCTACACGATCGCCAACCGCAGCCACAACATCACTTAAAGCGTCGATTGTGGCGATCGCACCATCTAGTTGCCGACCTCCATGATTAGATACAATCACTCCTTGGACTCCATATTCTACAGCCCGCACTGCATCATCTGGGCGTAAAATGCCTTTAACCACCAGAGGTAGATTAGTTTGCGATCGCAGCCAATCAATATCTTTCCAAGTTAATGCTGGATCGAATTGTTGAGCAACATAGGCAAATACCCCTGATTCTCCAACTGTTTCGGGAATTTTGCGTCCAGATAAATTTGCTAATTCCAACCCAGATGGCAAAGTAAAGTTATTTTGCCGATCCCTTTCTCTGCGTCCCAGCACAGGTACGTCTACTGTCAGGCATAAGGCATTGAAACCAGCAGCTTCCGCTCTTTGAATCAAATCGCGCGTTAAAGAGCGATCGCGATGAATATATAGTTGAAACCACAAATGTTGAAAATTTTCACTTTTAACTGTAATAGCCACCTCCTCTAAACTTTTGGTTGACATGGTGCTAAGAACCATACCTGCACCGAATGCAGATGCAGCCCTAACAGTTGCTAGTTCCCCTTCCGCATCTGCTAAACACTGAAATGCCATAGGTGCAATCAATATTGGGGCGTTGCATAAATGCGGGATGAATCAGTTAAATACAGGTATTTCTCTATACCTTAAATAGTGAAGTAATAATCGAATTGAGTATTTAAGCATATCTACTGACTTGGAGTAACATAATGTTTTTCGATGTAGTCGTGCTAAATAATGCCTTAACCTTGTATTTTCACCCTCTAGCCTAGTCATATAGGTTTTACTGACAATATGGTCTCCTGACTCTATAAAACAGGGATAAACTTTCCACCCATCTGTAACATAGAAGTAACATTGCCAACAGGAAACAATGTCCTGGTTAATGCCGCAATCAAACAAAAAAGCCATATTCTTGGTCGTGTGCCAGCCCACGTTAAGTTCGAGGTCGTTGAAACTTTTGATGATGGTTCTTATAAGTCATGGATCGCCAAAGAAAGCTATGCTTTGTCTCCCCTCCCTGCAAGCGGGGAGGGGTTGGGGGTGGGGTGCAATGACTGTGGGAATCATAACTATTTATCCAGACATCCTCTTATTAACTGATAACAATTTTTCTACAAAATCATATACCAAATACCGTTATTGTTTTGATGTACAATACGGTATCTTTCTTCCACAAATTCTAACATTTTTGGAAAACTTTCTTTGATGATAGGCTGCTGAATATAATCAATAAAGATATAAGGAGGCTTTGATGAATCTAACTGCTCTAGAAGTTTTGTCCATTGCTCAGGTAGAAAATATTCAAGTGCCCATCCACGTAATGATATTGCCTGAGTACGATTAGAGAAGTAGTAAATACATGGATCGCCAGCTACATATATCTCACCCGGAAGACTTCCTGGTTGGGAGATAAAATCAGCCTCCAAACGAAGAGATGGATATATTTCTCTAAAAACACTTTGATATTGAAATCGTGTATCTTCAGTTAAAGCAAAGTTATGCTCGGCGAGAATCGCGCTTTTTTTGATAAAAGCGTGCGATAAAGGTAAGAAAAATAAAAAGATCAGCAAAATTGTAGTCAGTCGGGAACTCAATTTATTTAAAGACTCCCATAAAACATCTAATCCTTTGGTTGCTAAAATACCAATAGGTACAAATAATAATAAATAATGGTACTCCCAAAATGCCCCACGTTGTAGAAGAATAACACCCCAACCAAAAATACACCAAACAACAAGTAACAAAGTCAATATATTTTTAGACTTCCGCAATGATACGTCAACTGCAACAGTAGCCGCTAAAAGTAGAGGATAAAAACCATTTAAGAACCATTTCATTCCTGAAAAAAACTTAATTGGCTCAAATTTTGAATTCGCAATAATCTTAGGTGGATATAAAAAGAAGGTCTGATACAAAATTGGTAAACTATTAAAATAGGCAAAATAGCTAACAACACATAGAAGAGGAAATAAAATCCCTAGAAAAATTGGCCAAAACATTTCTAGAAAAATTTTTGAAATATTCTGTCGATTTAGGAGCACAGTATATATCAAGAGTGTTAGCCAAAATGAAAGTAATATTAGCAAAAACATTAATTTAAATATGAGGACAATTCCCCCAATCAAGCCTGAGAGTGAAAGGAGAAAAAATCTTTGCTTTCCTTTATATTTAAAAGATTGATGAGTTAGCCAAAGACAAATGAATAGAGGAAAACCAACCAGTGCCTCCACTTGAGTAAGATGCCAAGGTTCTGAAACTGTATAATAAACGCCAACCGTTAATAGAGGTACTAGACTTGCGATTCTCTGATGCCGAAAATAGCTTTTGAGACTCAGTAACAATACTATAGAAAAAAATACCATGTAAATAAGTTCAAAGAGATGGATGCCAATCTCATTAAAACCAAATAAAGTTCCAGCCAAAAAGTAAAAGTAAAAAATCCCCGGTTGTTTGACATCCCAAAAATCACGATAGAGTACCTTTCCTTGTTGCATCTCCAAAGCACCGAGCCTAAAAAATGCTTGATCCCCGTCAAATGGAAAAGGTAAATGTATAAGACCAATAATGACAATCCCAATTAAAACTAGTAAGTCAATTTTATTAAATTTAGTAAGATTAATCATCAAACAATATAATCAAAACTTAAACGGCTATCCAACACTGATTAATATCCTAACAGGGTAAAGAGCAAGACAATTTAGTAATATCAACTTAAAGTTTAAAGTTTCTGCGATCGCGTCAGCGCTAACTTGTTAATTTGTTAATAATTAGCTTAATTACCAACAGATATTTAAGTTAAGTGGGTGTGAATAAAATAAAGTATATTAAGTAATGTAAAAATAATAGAAATTAGCTCGTAGTGAAGGCTAAAGCAGGGAAAGCTTCACAAATAGCTCTTAAATTAAGGCTATATCTGCTTAATACAAACCTTTAATTATTAACGCCGTTCTACTTTTTACAACAGAAAACAGTTCTTGCTGGAGGTACAGAAGTTATGAATAAAAACTTTCCTTCTCTACAAGAAGCTACTTCGGCTTCGCTCAGTACAAGTGCGCTAACGACAAGTTCAGGAACCATACTTGTAGGTGTCAACTAACATACAAATTCATCTCATGCTGAGATGAATTGCTGTTTTAGCTAAATACTGGCAAAAAGAGAAGACACACTCATCGGCACTGATACTGCATATAAGCAGCAACAAAACGGCGAGAAAAGCAGCATCGGTATCCAGAACATTAAAAAAGCTATTATAGGAATCCGGTTTGATTACTGAAATCACTTGGCTTAGTAGGCAATAGGGAATAGGGAATAGGCAATAGGGAATAGGGAATAGGCACTCTTGCAAGAGGATTTCAGAAGATTAAGGTATACTGGATTTTTTTCAAAAATCAAATATGAGTCCTATATCACTACTGGTGAGAACAAGGACAAGATTACGGGTTCTGCAAACAGCTTGGAAACAAATACCCTAGCCTACGGTATCTTCAATGACGCGATCGCTGATACTGGTAATGGCCATGACAATGTTTCTCTTAAAATATGAACGAGTTAGTTACTGCAATTACTACAGGGGCAATTACGTTCATTGCCACTAACATTGATGATATTGTTATTCTATTATTGTTTTTTTCGCAAATAAACTCTAATTTTCGCCCCCAGCATATAGTTACTGGTCAATTTCTAGGTTTTACAGTTCTGTTAATCTTTAGTCTTTCTGGTTTATTTGGTGGGTTAGTTTTATCAAAAAACTGGATTGGATTACTCGGTTTATTACCAATGTCCATAGGTATTAGTAGCTTGGTGAATCGGCAAGAAGATTCATCAAAAGAAGTTGTAGCTACCACAGAAAAAGCTGAAGCATCAACAATTACTAGTTTTTTTCCTCCGCAAGTTTATAGTGTGGCAGCCGTTACAATTGCCAATGGTAGCGATAATATTAGTGTCTACGTGCCTTTATTTGCTAGCTGCAACTTAGAGAATTTTTTGGTAATTATCGGATTATTTTTTCTCTTGTTAGGAGTTTGGTGCTACGTCGCATACAAATTAACTAATAACAAAGTTATCGCTGATGTATTGACTCGCTATGTTAATAATATTGTGCCTTTTGTTCTTATCGGATTAGGCGCTTTTATTGTATTAAAAAGTGAAGCTTTAAGTCCAATAAAGCTAGCTGCTAGTGGTGTCTGTTTGGTGATTTTAGTGAGAAATAATGAAAGTGGTGATGAAATTGGCGAAAATTCTAGTAGATAACTAAGCCAATTTGAGATTTTGGATCTAAATTAAAATCTCAAATCCAAAATCTCAAATCGGTATATGGCATCAAACTTTACTTAACCACTCATTCTCCTCTGGGTCTTTGAATAGTGAGGTACTGAGGTAGCGTTCGCCGAAGCTAGGCTGGATCATGACGATTAGGCGACCTGCATTTTCTGGTCGTTGTGCCACTTGAATAGCAGCGTATAAAGCAGCGCCAGTAGAAATCCCCGATAGCAATCCTTCTTCTTTTGCGAGGCGACGGCTATAAGCGATCGCCTCCTCATCCGCTACCTGAATCACTTCATCCACCACTTCTGGACGGTAAATTGCTGGGACAAATCCCGCGCCGATACCCTGAATCTTGTGAGGCCCTGATTTACCACCTGCTAATACCGGACTGCTGCTTGGTTCAACTGCGATCGTTTGAAAACTCGGCTTCCGTTTTTTAATAACTTCTCCAACTCCCGTAATCGTCCCACCAGTACCCACTCCCGCCACCAGAATATCTACCTCTCCATCAGTATCATTCCAAATTTCTTCGGCTGTGGTTTCGGCGTGAACTTTTGGGTTAGCAGGGTTACGGAACTGCTGCAACATATAAGCATTGGGCGTTTGAGCTAAAATTTGCTCTGCACGACCAATCGCTCCTCGCATCCCTTCTACCCCTGGCGTTAACTCTAATTGAGCGCCATAAGCTTTGAGCATAGATCGTCTTTCGTGGCTCATTGTGTCAGGCATCGTTAGAATGAGATGGTAGCCCTTAGCGGCCGCCACCATCGCCAGCGCAATTCCTGTATTTCCAGAAGTCGGCTCTACTAAAACAGTTTTTCCGGGGTGAATCAAGCCTGCTTCTTCTGCCGCTTCCACCATACTCGCGCCAATCCGGTCTTTTACAGAAGATGCTGGATTCATGCTTTCTAGCTTCACCACAATCCGAGCAACCGCTCCTGAAGCTTGGGGAATCTTGTTTAATTGAACTAAAGGAGTTCGACCGATTAACTCTGTGATATCTTTCGCTATCCGCATGGGGGTACTCCGTCGTGTCTAAATATAATACATTGGACTCTGCTGGGCGCGAGTTTCTCTTTCGTCGCACAAGTTTTGGAGTGTATAACGACCCAAAACTTCAATTGAAGCAGCGTTAGCTTGCTCCCAAACTTCATAAACCAGAGTCTTTTCCAGAGTCGGAGAGTCAGAGGTATCTTTCTCTTTCCGCTCACCTTCTACCAAAGTGACAATTTCAAGTATTGTAATCTGCCAAGGTTCACGAACTAAAACAAAACCTCCTTTAGAGCCGCGTTGACTCTGCACCACACCAGCACGCCGGAGGTTGGTCAAAATTTGTTCCAGATAGCGCTCAGGTATGGGTTGCTTGGCAGTGATCTCGCTCATGGTTAAAGGAAGTTTTTTTCCGTGGTGGCTTGCCAGCTCTAAGAGTGCCAGCAATGCGTATTCCACTTTGGAAGACAGATCCAAGAGAGCGTAGTTTTGGCTATTCAAGACTGTACTCAATATACTACGGTGATTTGAGGGACTTATCGCAGTTTATGCGAAATTAATTTTTTTCAATTGTGGAATGTGATAGCATCCCACTTATTACCCACAAAAACACTATACTCTATCGACTTACCGTAGATTATTAACTTAGACAATTCCCATAAATAACTTGAATCTTTTTGTGGGAATCATCCTGAGTTTCTGTTTTCAGAGCCTCACCTACCAACAAAATTTCAACAGAGTATGCTACTAACTGATTTGCGAACCATTTTTGAGCGTGACCCAGCAGCCCGTAGCTGGCTAGAAGTATTGTTCTGTTACCCTGGACTTCAGGCGCTAATATGCCATCGATTGGCACACTGGCTGTATAAAATTGGCATTCCCTTCATACCAAGATTCATCTCTAATATTAGTAGGTTTTTAACCGGAATTGAAATCCATCCTGGGGCATTAATTGGCCAGGGAGTGTTTATTGACCACGGTATGGGAGTAGTGATTGGTGAGACTGCGATCGTGGGGGATTATGCTCTGATTTATCAAGGTGTCACCCTTGGCGGCACTGGGAAAGAAAGCGGTAAACGCCATCCAACTTTAGGCTCTCATGTAGTTGTGGGAGCGGGTGCGAAAGTATTGGGAAATATTCAAATTGGCGATCGCGTCCGTATTGGAGCCGGTTCTGTGGTGCTGCGAGATGTCCCCAGTAACACTACTGTAGTGGGGATTCCAGGGCGCGTGACTCGTCAGAACAACTCATCTACCAATGTTCTGGATCATGATAAAGTCCGCGACGTAGAAGCTGAAGTAATCCGCGCTTTATTTGAACGTGTCAAGTCTCTGGAGAAACAGTTCGAGGAGTTAGAACAATCAAGTTTGCCCCCAACTGAACTTGGTGACGAACCAACCAGCAAACCTAAGAGCAAAAATTCTGATGGGATGATTGAAGATTTTCTGGATGGTGCAGGAATTTAATTTTGGGAATGAGGCACTTGTACTGAGCGTAGTCGAAGTATTGGGCATTGGGCATGGGGAAAGGGAAAGGGAAAGGGAAAGGGGTAAGGGGAAAAGGGTAAGGGGAAAAGGGGAAAGATTAAATTTATTCCTTTTCCCTTTAACCTGGTTGGTGAGCTTGCCGAACCATAACCTTTTCCCCTACTCCCCCTGCTCCCTCATCTCCTTCTTTAAAATGCCCAGATGCTCTTAGAACCTGATATAAATATAATACTACGGTTAGTTTATCGGAGAATAGCTTTATATAATATGGTGTCTTTGTACACAAGCTTATCTAGCTCAAGCAGTAATAATACTAAGCAGCTTTTTGCCCGTAGGTCATTTCTGCCAGAGCATCATAACGGCCTTTGGAAGATTGAAACGGGTTTTGTCAGGACTTTTACCTATCTGGAAGATGGTACAACCGTCGCTCTAGGATTGTGGGGCCCTGGCGATGTCGTTGGTAGAACTTTGTCAAAATTAGAACCTTATCAGATGGAATGTCTAACTAAAGTCGAGGCGACAGTCTTACCTCTAGAAGAGTGGACTGAACTAACGGAAACTCTACTTACCCATATCCAACAGGCTCAAGAATTGATGGTTATTCGTAGCCATAAAAAAGTGGATACTATGCTCATCAAGCTGTTGGCATGGTTATCCAAAAAGTTTGGTTCGGAAGTTGAGAAGGGACGTTTAATAGATATGCGTCTGACTCATGAAGACCTGGCAGAAATGCTCGGTTCGACTCGTGTGACTATCACTCGTGTTCTTGGGCAGTTTGAACAAGAGGGCTTGATTAATCGTCTCTCCTTACATCGAATTGTCCTAAAAGAAGAAGAAATTTGGTACTACGAAATTTAAATTACAGCAGATTTCAAGAAAAGTGAGATACACAAGTTTGCGTCTGTTACCCAGGTATAACACCAATTCACAATGGGCTTCGCCCCGCTACGCTAACGCAATTCGCAATAACGCTCCTACGTCGCTAACACTATGAAAAAACTTACATCTAGCAAAGCTTTCAGGGTTTAAATCTGTTTCATTCTTTTAGTGAATTGGTATAAAACGTGTTTTACTTCTGAGTTCTGAATTCTGAATTCTGAATTCTCCTGTATTTCAGTAAAACCAGCTATCACCGTCAGCATTCGGCTTGCCCACAATTCTAAGATTCAGGGATTCTAGGTAAGCTAAACCGCTAGAAATTTGTGGCACTGTTCCCCGTAGTTCAATGTCAAAGCATCCTTCGCCATCTGTATTTGGTTGTAGCATAGCCTTGGTAATATTAACTACCAAGCCGTAAGCAGAAATTAACTGCGAAATCACGGGCGCTTGCAGATAGCTTATGGGAATATGTATCCGCAGACGAATCTGAGTGACTTGGCTTTTTTCATAAACTGAAGAAACCAGTGATAATCTGGTTTGAGAATTGGTTTTTTGGTTATTTAGTGCTGCCATTGGATAGTGATGATTTTATTAATTAGACAAATCCAGCCAAATCGGTAGCCCCAGTTTTTCTAAATAACTTAGGCTAGAGTAAAGTTGCTTTGTTCTCCCCCACAAATCCAAGTCAAACCAGCCGTCATCTTCCGTATCGGGTTGAAGTACTGCACTGGTAATATTGACTGTTAATCCATAACGAGAAACTAATTCAGAAATCACTGGTTCTTCGTAATAAGATTTTAAGACGCACAGTTGCAAGCGCAATCGATTGGTTTGACCCAGAGAAATCCATTGCTGGAATTGTTCTTGCCATTGATTTGTCAGCCATGTAGAGTCTTTGAGATTCAGTTTACTAGCTGGTTTTGGGAAAGGTAGAGAGTGCTGGTTGGGTTGAATTTGGTTAGCGATCGCTAGTTGCAGCAAATTCACTCCCAATCCTTGCAAGTAAGATAAGCTATTTGTCAGTTTTTGGGGATTTCCTGAAAGTTCCAAATCAAACCACCCATCGCTGTCACTATCTGATGTCAAGGATGCAGCTTTGATATTGACAGTTAAACCATAACGAGACACCAGCCGAGAAATTACAGGTTGCCTGTTATACCGTTGAGGTACGAGAATTCGACTGTGAACTGAAGCGGATTCTACAGATTTACTCTGAGACATCAGATTAATTCCCCATCGCGATGGTTTTGGGGCAAAGGGAAAAGGTTAAAGGGGAAAAAACCTTGCCCTTACAACTCAGCTGTGTCTGGTTCAGGACTTACGCAACTGTCACAAGCAATGGCGCGGTGTAGCCGCGCCGCGCGCCAAGCAACTACACGATAAACAT
>NZ_JAVRBY020000059.1:0-41602 GCF_034531035.1 Nostoc sp. DedQUE02
CCGAATTCAATAAACGACTACCCGAATTCAATAAACGACTACCCGAATTCAATAAACGACTACCCGAATTCAATAAACAACTACCCGAATTCAATAAACAACTGCCCGAATTCAATATAAGAACTTATAGCAATCTTATTTGAGTTGTGAAAATTTTTGTTATGGTCGTCCTTAGTCAGTTGTGATTACAAAGGACAAATGACTAATGACATCTTCATGCCCAATCTATGTAAAAATACTTAAAATTCTATTGACAAGTATAAAATTATACTATAAATTGAAATAAGAAAGGCGATCGCGGACTCTTGGCCGAGGGCGATCGCCTTTCATTTAACCCCTACAATTGGAGTCAAGTATGATCATTGCACAATCAAAAAAGTTTGCCAAATCACAACAAAAGCACTATTTACCTACCCAAGGCAACAATGCACCCCCTCTGAATCTATCTAACCAAAAGCAATCACCAAAAAGAGAACCGATTAAACATTTATTGATTGGTTCACCAAAAGCCGTTACCAGCACAATTCACTTGTTGCAAGTTCTCGGCTATGCCAGCGTTGGTGACTGGAGTACGCTACTACCAACAGGTAATCCAGATGAAGTCATGAGTATTTTAAGCCGTCAGATTTTGATGCAATAACTCAGTCAAAAATTAAAAACTAAAAATTGAAAAAGAATGCAGAATTCTGAATTTAGAATTCTGCATTCTTGACACTTTTGCTATAAACCTTTAGAAAGTGAAAGTTGTTCTCAGTGTACCGATAATTGCATCGTCGTTGTTGCTGTTTTGGCCAGGAGAGGTCAACCAGATGACACCAGGGGTGATTGAAATGTTATCTGACACGCGATACTTGTAAAAGCCTTCAAAGTGATAAGGTATATCATTACCAGTACCAGCAAAAGCTCCGCCTCGGTTACGGGCATAAGGTTCTGCACCAGCAAAAATCCCTAAAACGTTACCCTTTTTACCGAGGTCAGGTAAGGCCACTCCAAGACCGTAACTCCAAGCTTCATAATCATCACCAGCACCAAAGCCTGTGACATCGTGGTAAGAAATAAAGCCACTGACTGAGAGTTTGTCGCTGGGTCTAAAAGCTGCTTCTATACCGTAAGAATTACTGGAAGATCCGTTTAAGGCAGTTAGGGTGTTAGCTTGACCAGTACCTACGACGCGGTTAGTACTACCCAAACCACCACCTAGATCGAATAAATTACCACCTCCAGCACCATGATAACCGTGAACGTAGGTAGCAGCTATGGATAAGCGATCGCCAACACTAAAGTTCAACTGTCCCAAGGCTGCATAATTACCCTCTAATAAACCTAGATTTGCCCCAGGATTGTTAGCATTTGATGCCAAGTAGCCGATAGTCAGCGAACTTGGTTTGAAAAAACTGCCGCCCTTACCAAAGGGTAAAGTCAGTGCCGCACCTGCACCACCACCAATGCGATAAATCGGACTTTCAGAAGCAAAGGTAGACAAAGCACCATTACCGCCATCATAGTCCTCAAAGTAAGGGTTATTAGTGGCTACATAATCGCTATGAATACCTCCGGTGCCCGCAATGTAGACTTGGGCTGGGCCTATGGGTACGTAATACGCCAGCCAGTCGATAATCACACTGTTGTTAGTAGTGCTGCCGATTTGAAATGTTTGCGTACCTTCAGAAGTATCGATCCCAACACCATTATTCCCTACTTGTGTAAAGGCTAGTGCATTCCCGGCTGCAAGACGAGTGTGTAAAACGTCTTTACCCGTGAAGCTGGTTTGCAAGTCTAAACGTACCCTATCTTGGAAGACAGTATTATTCGCATCGCCAGTGTTATTGCCAAAAATATCAGTAGCGACAAAAATAGCTTCACCCACCAATTTTGTGGTAGTAGAAAACTGATTAGCTTCAAGTTCCGCAGTCCGCGCTTCTAGAGAATCTACTCGACCACGCAGAGTTGCTAGTTCTGCCGAGAATTCCTCCTGCAAGCGCTGGAGAGTCGCCAAATCCTGTTTTGTCACCAAGTCAGCAGTTGCTGTCGCAATCAGTTCATTAACTCGATCTAAACAAGCATTCAAACCTGCGGCAAACTCATAACGAGTCAGTGCCCGATTGCCACGGTAAGTAGAGTTTGGGTATCCTGCTATACAACCGTAGCGTTCAACTAGGGATTGCAAAGCTTGGAATGCCCAGTCAGTCGGTTGTACATCAGAAAACTGAGAAACTGATGTGACTTGAGATAGTGAATTCTGGTTCTTGCCTTCGCTGTTGTAGCGATTAACTTGTTCTAAAACCTGATTATCATCAGTCTTTTGGGCAACCAACTGCTGATTTTTTGGTTGCTTTGTTTGAATGAATATTGAAGCATTAGAAGCTATTGGTGCTTCTGTCTGAGCAGGTTTTAACTTTATATCTTCAAAAGAGCTTGCTCCTTCAGCAGCTATAGCTCTTGCGGAAACCAACACCGTCACTCCCAAAACTACTGGACTTAGTACCAGAGTTTTCCACAATAAATCAGACATTTTTATTTTCCTTTCCCAAAAATAACCTAAATCAGTTGGTTTAAGAAAAAGAGAACAAGCAATTATTCTACTTGTTAGAAATCTTATCAGATTGCTGTTACCTAAGCCATATCTAAGAAAGTTTTATCACATGAAGAATCGTAAAGTATTGCAGATGTATGTTTACTAAAGGTCGTGATTATAAGGTATTTTTGTGCGTTTTTGCGCTATTTGTGAACTTTGGCTTCTCGTTTTTAACCTTGATTTGCGGTAGATAGTTTTTATCTTTAAATTTATTGCTGAATCAAGAACGTGCATTTATTTATTGGGTTTGGAATTATGAATTAAGAATTTATTAACTATGAATAATTTTGACCATACAACCTGCGAAATATCGGTTTCAAGTCGAGGTAAACAGTGCGTAAAGCACTGCAATTAAGCGAGAAGGCAGCGATTTATTATCTATATAAACTGTTCGATCTGATTTATAACTGATTACTTCTATATTCCATCCAAAACACATTTTTATTTTTTTAGTTCCCTGATTTAAGCAGTTAATTTCTCATAACTATCGGCGATTGTTTCTAATCCCAGAATGTCATAATTCTTTGACTCAGAGGTTCCATCCATCGTCATAACCATAGCGTCGATTAAAGCTTTGGCTTTCAGCAGCGTTTCCTGAAACTCCATCTCAGGCTCAGAAAGAGCTATAATTCCACCACCTATACCAATGGAAGTTTGATTGGGAGTCAAAACAGCAGTCCGAATGACAATATTTAAATCGGCTGAACCATTCAAACCCAAAAAACCGATCGCACCTGAATACACTCCCCGCGCCTCTTGTTCTAGGCGATCGATAATTTGCATGGTGCGGATTTTCGGCGCACCAGTCATCGATCCTCCAGGAAATGCAGCTTGCACGCAATCCACCGCTTGTAAATCCGAACGTAATCGCCCGCGTATCGTTGTTACCAACTGATGTACTGTTGGGTATGTTTCCACATCCATTAATTTTGGTACGTGGATGCTACCGACTTCACAGACTCGTCCCAAATCATTGCGTAACAGATCGACAATCATCAGATTTTCAGCCCGATCTTTTTCGCTGTTGCGTAGCTTCTCACGGAGGACGAAATCGGCTTCGGGGGTTTCTCCTCGTGGTAGCGTTCCCTTGATGGGCTTAGTTTCTACCCAACCTTGGCGATCAATGCGTAGAAACCGTTCTGGAGATGAGCAAGCGATCGCTACGCTCGCCGCAGGCATCGCAATTTCACCAAAGCGCAAAAATGCAGAGTAAGGAGCTGGGTTGATTTTACGTAATGTGCGATAGAACGTCAATGGATCGGGGGTTACATCGGTATGAAGCTGATTTGTTAGGCAAACTTGATAGGTTTCCCCTTCGTGAATTTCGTTCAAGCAATGCTGAATATCTTGGATGTAATTTTGATAAGTGCGACTCAAACGGAACTTCACCGGCTGACAATTTTCTTGGGGTATAAGAGAAGAAAGAGGATCTAGAGTTTCGAGTTGTTGTTGGATTGTATCAAACCAAGTTTCTACCTGTTCTGTTTGTCCTTTTTTGATTAATTGCAGCAAATAAAGACACTGTTCTTGATGATCGATGGCAATCATGCGATCGGCAAGTAAGAAAATTGCATCAGGTAATGGTGAAGAATGTACCAATGACGATCCACACTCCGCCTTAAGTTCATAGCCAAAATAGCCCACAAATCCACAGTTAAAATCAAACGGTAACTCATCAGCTTGGCAACTTCGGCAGTTTATTTCTCGCTTCAAATACTCAAAAATACTTTCGGTGTGACGAGTTACGGCATCTGACTGGGTGACGATGATTTCTTGCGTTTCGGTATTATATCGCACCAACAGACTGTTTGCTCCGCTGCCATCACCCATAAACGAGAAGCGAGATAGACCAAGTTCTACACGGCTGCTATCTAACCAAAAAGCGTTGGGTGCATTCTCAAACAACTGCACAAATATTTGTTCTGTATTTGGGCAGATATCTAACTTGCGCGTATACAATTCAAATTTCTCTTCCTGTTTTTGGCAAGATTCATCTACAGTAGAAGTAACAGATCCATATCGAATGCAATACTGTTTTTCTGGACTTATTGACGATTTCTTTGGAAATTGCAGCGTAATATCTCGAAAGTTTTCTAGTAATCTTTGCCCATATTCTGTACAGATAGACTCTGGGTGAAACTGCACACCCCAAAAAGGTAGATGTAGATGACGCAATCCCATCACCAATCCTTCTTCAGTCCAAGCAATTTTTTCTAAACACTCAGGTAGTTCATCAGCAACTAATAATGAATGATAACGCACCACAGAAAACTGATTAGGAATACCTTGAAATAATTCTGAATTATTATGATAAATTTTACTGAGTCTGCCGTGTCGAACTTCCGGTGCATGAATCACTTTTCCACCATATAGGTAGCCAAGTCCTTGATGTCCCAGACAAACTCCCAACAAGGGCACATCCACATTCTCAATTATTTGCCGACAGACTCCAAAATCTTCTGATCTCTCTGGACGACCAGGGCCAGGTGAAATCACAATGTTGTCAAATGCAATTTCTTTCAATTCATCCCAGTTAAGCTGATCGTTATAAATTACTAAAGGTAGTTCCCCATTTACCTCGGCAATCATCTGGTAAAGATTAAATGTATAAGAGTCATAGTTATCAATAATTAGCGTTTGCATACATAGTCACTTAACTAGCACATATAGCAATCCTAAATCATTCGTGAAAAATTAGATCCCCGACTTCTTGAAGAAGTCGGGGATCTAGCTTAAGTTCTATAGGCGCATCTTCAAAAATAAAGGGTTTCAGAACATTTTCTTAGATGAATGCTGGCTTTGCCAAAGGTCGCATTTATACGAGAATTTCGCTCGATTTTGTGCCATTTCTAGATTTTACCTTCTTGTTTTTAACTCTGATTTGTGGTAAGTCTTTTTTGTCTTTGTAAAAGTAACAGATTTCTACTAAAGTTGGCCATATTTCTAGAGAGCCATGAAATTGGCTAATGACATCATCGATAATTCTGGAAACGTTTTGCTGAAAAAAGTCTGGTTCAAATCCATAAAATACTCTGGATAAATTCTCAGCAAATAATTGAAGTGACTGCTTGCGTTCTTCATTCTGGGTAGAGATTGAGGCTTTGACTACTTGTCTATGAATAGCAGAGATTTTTTCCAGGATTTCCTCAGAATCTTGTAAGGTGACTTCGCCTGAGTAATCAAACTTGATTCCCAAATCGTCAAGATGATAAACACTGTTTTTAATCTTCTTTTTCAGCAAGCTACATATTTCTTCATTAAATAGTTCGCTAGCCAAAGGATTACGCATATAGTTATTTCTAATATGGTTTTGGACAGCATCAACGTGTGCAGCTGCAATCCCTTCTTGCTGTATCCAAATCCTGTAGATATAATCCTCAAATCTAAGCCGAGTTGGAAAAAAGGGTGGTAAACCTAATTGATTATCATATCCAGCAACTCCACAATCCATTCGCCAGTTTTTATTAGTAATAACGGGTCGAAAATTGGTAAGAATATAAAAATCATTTAGGTCATTGGGACTAATTTGGTTTTCATCATTGAGATACATGTGAATAAAATCAAGTGTATCTATATCATTAGTTCCTGTGCGAAAAGTTTGGGCAATCTTAACGATCGCATTATTTAAGACTCTCCCCTGTTGTAATAAAAGGCTGTTTTCTCGAAAGTAACCTTTAGTTGTATTGGTTTCTAAATCCATTGCTGTATCAAGTACCAATTCTCCAGCCTCGAAGTTTTCTGGTACATGACTGGCTTTTTGACCTAAAACATCACCAAAAGCCGTGAGTAAGTCAAAAGATTTATGGACATAGCCGCCTTGTTGGCTAGACTTGATTAATTTTCCTCGGCATATTTCATCACCAGATAAAGATTCTGGGCTAGTTTCAATTAATGCATCTGGACGCATATCGTCATCTGCACTAACCATTAAATGTCCAAGGGTATACATGAGTGTGAAGTTACGATTTCCGCCATAACTAGGTCGGAATAAGTTTTTGACTAGTGATTCTAGCTTGCGATCGCGCAGTCTTTCATTTAAAAATGTAATAAATTGCTCTTTCTGTTGGGGACCAACATAATACACATCATTGACTGTCTTAGTCTGCTCCAAAAGTGGGTAATATTTCTCATGGTTAGCAACGCTAGAATCGTCAAAAACGATAATTTTTAAAGCATGACCATTCGCCCAGAAATTCTCATCATACTTTTCGATGGTCTGTGCTACATCTCTTAGGCGATGAGTCGGAATAACAAATATCGTCTCTTTTGATTTCATAAAATGTGTTTCAGGTTTTAAAATGAAGTTTTACAAGTTCAAACTCTGTTTAGATGTTTAAACATCTCTACATTGGTGGGGTTCAACGGTAGTAAACTTTGAAACATCAGCAGTAGTAGCGCTAAAACTGCCATTGCTGTATTGCTGAGTAAGAGAGCGATCGCATATTCTCTTCCAGTCATGCTCTTTTGCGGTTCAATACCTATAAAGAGATAAATTAAGCGCTCCAGTGGGTTCATTATTGGGCGTTGCTGATTGCGGTATGAAAAATAATTTTGCGTTATTTCAAAATCCTTGTAGAGACGTTGCATTGCAACGTCTCTACATCCAAATTCATACCTCGATTCAGCAACACCCATTATTGGATCAAGCCAGGTTCTTTCCATACAGAAGACTTTAGCTAGGTAGTGTCCTGCGATCGGTACTGATATCACAACCAAGAATAAGGTGAGGAAGATTTGCACAAAACCTTGGAGCATAATCGGGAAGCTTCGCCATAGAAGGACTCACTTATTTAGGACTATAGTCAGAGCAATTGAGCGCTTCTTTAGTTAGAGCAGTAGCAGGATTTACTGCACACTTTAGATAAGAATTTTTATGAAAAAATTGGCAGTTTTTACAAGGATGTTGCTCTAAATATTTGATGCTTACTATTTCGTCTTTATCTTGCGCCCTATTTTCTGGTGGATCTTCTATTGCTTTGCAGACAGATGAAACGAGATAAACGACAATTCCCCAAACAATCATGAAGGAAATATGAGCCAAAAATACTGCGACAAAAGGAATGTCTCCGTTTTGTGGTTTTACGTCACTATGTGTTGGCTTAACCAGGTTAGCTTCAATCAGGGTAGACTGATGAACACTTTTTTGGGCGAATACATAAAGTCGGAAAAGCTCCGAAGTATGCATATTAAAAACCTTTAATTTAGTCGAACTCAGATTCGGTAAATTGATGAAAATTCAACCTTTTTGTCAATTAGCAATAAACTATTGTGCTTGTTTTTCATCCAGGAATTTATAGATATTTTTTCTGAAAAAAATATCTATAAATTCCTGAAATTGAATTGTAATCGGATTACCTAAATTTTTTAATCATCTTTGGGTCAGATTGAGAAAAGAAGAAATAAATTTTCATTTGTCTAATAATATGTGGAATCGAAGGCTGTTGGCAGTCTTGAGTAATCTGAATTAACAGATTGAGTGTCTGTTGGTCGAGCTTCCAATAAGCAACAGTTTAGGGAATAGTAAAGAGAATGGATTTTTTTAAGAGTAACCTTGAGAGCGGGAACCATCATGAAATGAGTTGCTATTGCTAAGACGTAATCACCAGCAAAAATAATTGGATTATCTGTTGCATAAATGACTTGGGTTTCTCTTAAAATTACCAAAAAAGCACATTTATTAGGTAACTGAATTTCTGTTAAATGAATGCCGCAGTAAATACTATTTTCTTTAATTAAAATAGCAAATAAGCTTGGTTCTAAAAATTTTTTATTTTTCAACACAAAATGTTTTTATTGAACTCTAATAATATTGTCCAATACTTTGGATAAAATTTGATTTTTTTTGGATATATTTTGAAGGTATATGAATTATATAGATATAAATAAAAGATATATTTATTGACTAGTTAAAACGGCATATATTTAGAGATATATTTTTGATATATAGGACGCATATTTGATTCTTGAAAAAATTCAGTAGAACTCAAAGAGGCTTCTTGCCTATTGCAAGAGTGCCTCCTACGCAAATTAAGTATGGCTACGCCAAGCTGCGCGAACAGAAATCAAATCGGATTGCAATATGGCCCTAGTTAATCATTTGAGCGAAAGCTTAAACTGCTAACGGTAAAATTTTAGTCCATGCTTGACACCCACTGATTCATTTTTTTTGTATTTTATTATACTAAAAAATTTATATCTGATGCTTTATAACAAACATGACTCAGGTTTAAAAAAGGCGATCGCTCCATACATATACCTGGTTTAAAAGCTTGTAGAGCAAGGATATCAGCCGTTCATAGATGTAGTTATTTGCCTTGAAGAGCGCGATCGCTTACTTTAGTAAAAAATATTATACTTAAATTCAATATTACTCAGTATTAACATCTAAAAATACATAAATATACAAGTAAGCCAAAGTAAAAAAAAATATAGTTCGAGTAGTGACACTTAATTTTTTAAAGAATATAGTGATTAAATTAACTCAGTTTACTCTGTAAGCAGATTCTTGATTGCTGCTTGTAAAGCTATTAATGGCTTGATTATCTTGAAAAGCCAGCTTTGCATAATACGTAAGAAATTATACTTAGAATTAATAATCTAGGCTAATTTTTGGTGCGTGAAAACAGCAATACTAACGGGTTAATATCTCAAGCTTCCAAAACAATTAATTTAGGTAGGTAAAACTTATGGCAACTTTCAAGGGTACTAATGGTAATGATGTCCTCAATGGCACCGCGAGCGCTGACATTATCTATGGCTATGAGGGCAATGACTCCCTCAGTGGTGGAGCCAGTAACGATACCCTAGATGGCGGTACTGGTAACGATACATTGAAAGGTGGAGTGGGCAACGATATTTACATCGTTGATACCACTGAAGATATTGTCAGTGAAGATAACGGCTCCGGTGGCGATGCAGGTGGTATTGATACAGTTAAGTCTTCTGTTAGTTACACCTTGGGTAACTATATCGAGAACCTCATCTTAACCGGAACAACAGCCATAAATGGCTATGGAAATGCACTAAACAATGTGATTACAGGCAATAGTGCCAATAATTACATCTCTGGGGGAGATGGTAATGACAGCCTCTATGGTCTTGAGGGAGACGATACTCTGATTGGAGAAGCTGGAAACGACAAATTGTATGGTGGTGAGGGTAATGACAGCCTCTCTGGTGGCGAGGGAGATAATAGCTTATACGGCGATTTAGGTAACGATATTCTCAATATTTCCTCTTCTTCTGGGAAAAACCTTTTAGACGGAGGCTCTGGGAATGATTACTTTTATGCTCAGTATAGCACTGGCAACAACACCCTCAAGGGAGGAACTGGGAATGATAATTTCGATATTTATTATTCTTCTGGGAATAACCTTTTAGACGGCGGCTCTGAGAATGATATATTTTATGCTACCAATCCCACTGGCAGCAATACCCTCAATGGAGGAGATGACAATGACTCCTTCTATTTTAATGCCCCCTCTACTGCCCCCTCTTCCTTAGTAACTCAAACGGTAGATGGAGGTGCGGATGACGATTTTTTGTCCCTCAATTACGGCAATTATAATATCGAGGGAATCACTTCGACTTTCAATGCAACCACTAAGCAAGGCTTGATTACGGCTGGGACATACCGAGTTAGCTACAAGAATATTGAACGATTAAATCTCTACGGTACAGCCAACGCTGACACTATTGTGGGCAGTAATGGCGACGATAACCTCAATGGGTACGATGGCAATGATCTCCTGATTGGAGGGAAAGGCAATGATATTCTGTATGGAGGATCTGGCACTGATACCTTTACCTTTAATACATACAATCAAAGTGTTGATAGTCTTTATGACTTCGACACGACTGGTGAACTTATTCAGGTATCAGCTGCTGGTTTTGGCGGTGGGTTAGTAGCAGGTACAGTTTCGGCGGGTCAGTTTACCATCAATTCAGGCGCGACAACAGACGCTCAACGATTTATCTACAACAATAGTACAGGTCAACTTTTCTTTGACAAAGATGGTAGCGGTGCTGCGTTTATTCAAGTACAATTCGCACAATTAAATGGTGGACTCTCACTAAGCGAAGCCAATTTCGTTGTTGTTGCCTAATTGTAATATCAAATCTCGGCATTGCAGATTTACAGCGATCGCATCACAAAAACGGCGTTGCTGAATTGAAGTATGAATCTAGATGTAGAGACGTAGCAGTGCTACGTCTCTACAAGGATTTTGGTATTATGCAAAATCGTTTTCATAGATTGAATCTGCGTGTAGAGACGTTGCATTGCAACGTCTCTACAAAAGTTTTGAAATCACCCTTTAATCTTATCCAGAGCTAAATTCAGCTTCAACACATTAACTCCAGGTTCGCCAAAGATGCCGAGAAAGCGGCCATCGGTGTTTTGAGAAATTAAAGTTTCGAGTTGGTTCGGCTGAACTCCTCGCGCCTTGGCTACTCGTGCGACTTGCGCGATCGCAGCTTCCGGGGTAATATGCGGATCAAGGCTAGAACCAGAGGTGTAAACTAAATCGCCAGTCGGCTGCACACCTGCTTTTTTCAAACGATTGAAGTCACCTTCAACTTTTTTACTGGGGTCTGGGTCATCTTTACCTTTAATGCGTTCCATTAATGCGGGATTACTGGGAGCCAAGTTACTAGCGCCAGAAACCCCAGTTCTCAAAACTCCCGCATCGTCTTTTTTCGGATCGGCTGTGCTGTAGCTGGTGGTACTGGGGCGGCTGTTAAAATAGCGATCGCTACTAAAAGGTTGACCAATCAAAGCAGAACCGACAACTTGACCAGCGCTATTTTTCAGGAGACTACCGTTTGCTTGAAACGGAAACACAATCTGCCCAATGGCAATCATCGCAAAAGGATAAATAATCGCTCCAATAACCCAGAGTACCAAGGTAGAACGAACGGCTCTACCGGCTTCGCGTGCAAAACTCATTAGAATTTCTCCGGTACAAACATGACAAAAAATAAATAGATGGAAAGCCCTAGTGTCACCAGTCCTAACAGTCCCAATCCCCAAGATTGACTCCGGGAAAGTTGTTCATTAGTAGCGGCATAAACCATAGGTGCAACCACTAGGTTGAAACACATCGCCAAGAACAAATACAGTGGCAGCTTTTGCCTACGCCATTGACACCAGATTTCAGTTATTTCTTCTAATACTTGGGATGCAAGAATAGTGCGGCGGATCTGAATAAATTTCATAGTAAATTAAGACAAAGGTAGGATTATATCTATCAGTTTGATGGCAATGAAGGGAGCAACGATACCGCCAAGACCAAAGATAAAGATGTTACGACGTAGCAGTTGATCTGCTGTTAAAGGTAAAAACTTCACCCCTCTGAGTGCTAGCGGAATTAGTGCTGGAATAATTAAGGCATTGTAAATCAGCGCCGAGACGATCGCAGATTGGGCACTCTTTAATCCCATAATGTTAAGTGCGCCGATTCCAGCAGCAGCAAAGATTGTCGGAATGATCGCAAAATACTTGGCAATATCGTTAGCGATGGAGAATGTTGTCAACGCCCCACGAGTAATTAGCAACTGTTTACCGATGGTTACTAAGTCAATCAACTTAGTGGGATCTGAATCTAAGTCCACCATGTTAGCAGCTTCTTTAGCAGCTTGCGTTCCAGAGTTCATCGCCACACCCACGTTTGCTTGAGCCAAAGCAGGCGCATCGTTCGTACCATCCCCAGTCATTGCCACCAGTTTACCCTGAGATTGTTCCGAGCGAATCACTTCAATTTTGTCTTCTGGAGTCGCTTCGGCAATGAAATCATCCACCCCAGCTTCCTCGGCAATCACCGAAGCGGTAATTCGATTGTCACCTGTAAGCATGATGGTGCGAACACCCATGCGGCGGAGTTGGTCAAATCGCTCCCGCAAACCAGGTTTGACAATATCTTTCAGGTAGATGACACCATAAATTTTGTCATCTTGGCAAACAGCCAAGGGTGTACCGCCTAATCGGGAAACTCGCTCATAAGCTGCATCTATATCATCAGGAACATTGCCGCCACGGGAACGGACAAATCCCTTAATGGCATCTACCGCACCTTTGCGAATTTGTTTACCATCGGGTAAATTCGTGCCACTCATCCGGGTTTTCGCGGAAAATTCCACACCTTCGGCTTTATCAATGTTAAAGTCTACCCCAGCCTGGGACTTTTCTGCCAAAATCACAATCGATTTGCCTTCTGGCGTATCATCAAACAAGCTAGCAGCTAGGGAGACTCGCGCCACATCTATGATTGAGTGGTTATCCAGGGGAATAAACTCATCAGCCATCCGATTTCCCAAGGTGATCGTGCCCGTCTTATCCAGCACCAAGGTGTTGATGTCACCGCAAGCTTCTACCGCTCGACCAGAGGTTGCAATGACGTTAAATTGAGCAACTCTATCCATCCCGGCAATGCCGATCGCACTGAGCAAACCACCGATAGTTGTGGGAATTAATGCTACCAAGAGCGAGATGAGAATAGCAACGCTAGCACCCGCCCGCAAACTGTTCCCCGCTTCAACTCCAAAGGCGGTGCTGATAAAGCTAGCGATGTAGGCGACAAATGGGGGCATAGTTGCCACCACAATTAAGAACACCTGCGTTAACACTGCCAATAATACCGTCAAAGCAATCTCGTTGGGAGTTTTGCTGCGTTCTGCCCCTTCTACCAGGGCAATCATGCGATCGATAAAGCCTTGTCCAGGATCGGCACTAATGCGAATTGTCAACTCATCCGAGAGTAGGCGTGTACCGCCTGTCACCGAACTGGCAATATCTGTACCTGGTTGCTTCAGTACCGGGGCAGATTCTCCAGTGATTGCCGACTCATCCACCGAGCCGATGCCTTTAATTACATCTCCATCGGCGGGAATCATGTTATTTGCAACCACTTTTACCAAATCGCCCCGTCGCAGTTCTGTAGAATTGACTTTTACTATGGAACCATCGGGGAGGATTTTGTTGGCAACAGTATCCGATCGCGTCGAGCGCAGTGAATCGGCTTGTGCTTTACCGCGTCCTTCAGCTACGGCTTCGGCAAAGTTAGCAAAAACGAGGGTGAAAAAGAGAATGAAGGTAATTAACCCGTTTAATAAGCGTTGTTGATTAATATCTGCTTGAATTGTGCCAAACAAATTTGGGTTAAGGCTAACAAGAAAGGTGACAATTGTCCCCACCCAAACAACAAACATCACTGGGTTTTTGACAGTAATTCGCGGATCGAGCTTGACAAATGACTCACGAATTGCCCTTTGGTAAAGCCCCTGCATATTTGCTTTAGGCGTATGCTTGCGCGAGTCACGAGTTCCAGATCCAATACGAGGCGAAGGAGAATCAGTAGTCATTGGCATACATTAAATTTTGGGAATGCGGCATTGGGCACTTGTACTGAGTTTCGACACTTCGACTCCCTTCGGCTTTGCTCAGGGCAAGCCGCTCAGTGCATCGCTACGCGGTAATCGAGCGAAGTCGAGATTCAACTACCGCGAAGCCGTTGGCGTGGTCACTGAGCGTAGTCGAAGTGCAGCCTCTCGTAGAGAAGTATTGGGCATGGGAAGATGAAGTGGATGAATGAGTATCAAAGGTGGATGAATGAGTATCTGAGGTAGATGAATGAGTATCAAAGGTGGATGAATGAGTATCTGAGGTGAATGAATGAGTATCCAAGGTAGATGAATGAGTATCTGAGGTGAATGAATGAGTATCCAAGGTAGATGAATGAGTATCTGAGGTAGATGAATGAGTATCCAAGGTGGATGAATGAGTATCAAAGGTGAATGAATGAGTATCCAAGGTGGATAAATGAGTATTCAAGGTGGATGAATGAGTATCCAAGGTGGATGAATGAGTCTTGAAGTCAATGCTTTAACTCCTAACTCTTAACTCCCCACTCCTAACTCCTAACTCCCTACCCAATACCTTTAGCAATAAAGAAAGCTTCACCAATGGGCCCCAATGCCAGTACTGGGAAGAATGTAAGTGCGCCCAGGATTAAAATTACGCCTGCGGTAACGCCTGTAAATAGTCCGGTATCCGTTCGCAATGTACCAGTGGTGTAAGGAACAGCTTGCTTACGAGACATACTATCTGCTAGAAACAACAAACCGATGATGGGAATATAGCGTCCAGCAATTAAACTGAAGCAGGTACTCAAGTTCCACCACAAAGCAGTTGCAGTAGTTTTTGTACCTGTAGCGATCGCCAAAGGAGACGGTTGTGAATCTCCCAAACCTTCAAAGCCAGAACCGTTGTTAGCAGCAGCTGAGGCGTATTCATAGATAACTTGAGCAAAGCCGTGGAATCCTGGATTACTAATTCCTGATAATTGATCGGGAAACGCCAAGGCGATACCTGCGGGAATCATAATTGCGATCGGGTGAACTAGCAAAATCAGAAAACTAGCAAGTACAACCTCGCGCTTCTCAATCTTGCGTCCCAGAAATTCCGGTGTGCGTCCCACCATCAACCCTGTAGCGAACACAGCTAGAATCAGGTAAGCGAACAAATAAGCAGTTCCTGTACCCTGTCCACCCCAAATAATTTGCAGGAACATATTAGAAAGGGTAATAAAACCACCATTGGGCATGAAAGAGTCGTGTAAACTATTGACTGCACCGCACATCGTGCCAGTTGTACTTACGGCAAATAGCACAGATTGCGCCCAACCAAACCGGACTTCTTTGCCCTCTAAATTCGGTTGCTGACTACCCAGTAGTCCATTCACAGCCGGATTGCCGTTGTATTCACCAATGGCAGTGACGATGATAAATACTAAATAGAGAATGCCTACCATACCGTAGACTAACCAAGCTTGCTTAGTGTTATTCGCAAACAACCCATAAGTGTAGATTAGGGATGTAGGAATTGAAAGCATCGCCACGATTTGAATTAAGTTAGTAAATCCACTAGGATTTTCAAAGGGATGTGCTGAGTTGATGGCGAAAAAGCCACCGCCGTTCTCTCCTAATTGCTTGATAATTTCAAAATGGGCGACGGGGCCACGAGCGATCGCCTGACTAATATTCGCATCTTCCAAGGTGGGGAATACAACCGCACCCCCCAGTGTTTCGGGAACGCCAGCTGCCATAAGAGCGATCGCGCCGACAATACAAATAGGCAGTAAAATTCGGGTAATCGAGCGAATTAAATCTACATAAAAATTGCCTAACGATCTACCAGTCAATCCCCGAATAAAGGCAATCCCTACCGCCAAACCAGTAGCAGCAGAGGTGAACATGTGATAACCAAGCCCCCACATTTGGCTGCCATAGCTCATGTAGGTTTCACCAGAATAGTGCTGTTGGTTAGTATTAGTAATAAAAGAAATAGTCGTATGCAGTACTGTATCCCAAGTTGGGGCATTTATCTTGGTTGGGTTTAATGGCAGCCATCCTTGATTCATAATAATCAAGAAAATCAGCAACCCCATTGCGACGTTACTGTATAGGATTGCCCGCCCATACTGCCAGCCAGTCATATTTTCTTTGCTTTTAACGCCAACCAAGGAATAAAGCACTCGCTCGACTGGATTCAAAATCGGGTCGAGAAAAGTACTTTGTTCTAGGTAGACACGCGCCATGTAGCGTCCAAAAACGGGAGTTATCGCTACTACAATTAATAGCGTTAATACAATTTGAATCCATCCTTCTAGCATGAGTTAATCAAACTCCAATAAGAGTAAATTCGAGATGAATATCAGATATTTTCTGGTTACGAATTGGAAATATTTATGATTTATATCGGCATCATTATTAACTAACCAACTTATAACTATGGGCTTTCTCAATCAATCATGGAACTTTTTTTTGAAGAACACAAGGTATAAATTGATATTTAAACTAGGCTATAGAATAAATATATTCTTCTATATATCCAAGTCTTCAGAGCGTTTATTTCGATATATATCTGCAAATATAGAAGGACAGCCAAATACTAAACAAATAGCTATTTGATACTAACAGGACTTACGCAAGAACTTTCTGAAACTGTTATTCCTTTGTGTCCAACTCTTACGAGACGCTACGCGTAGCTTGCTTCCCCGCAGGGGTATGCGTCCTTTGCGGTTCGTTTTATCATAATTTGGCGTAAGTCCTAACTAAATCTAGCTGAGTCTTTGAGGATTACAGTAATTTTCAGCTTTATTGACTACGTAGTGAATAGACCTCTTGCAAAAGTCCCTAACACCCTAACCCCTCCCTGCTCTTCGCTATCCATTACCCGGATCTTTCTTAACATTTGCGATAGTCTTGACTCAGGTTTTGAATATTTTACAAAACACCAAATTAACCTAAATATCTCAATTCTGCTGTAACTCTTTTAATCAATCACTTTTGGCTTACTTGGATTTTACGGAATAAACTCTTCCTTTCCAAGCGCCGCCGCGCCCTTGCCAGTGACGTAGTGCTGAGTCTAGAGTCATCAGGGTATAAAGAAAAGCGATCGCAGGTAAACTAAAAACTAACCAAGGAGAACATTTATAAAAGCGGATCGTCGGGTAATAAGCGAAGCTCATTAACAGCCATCCTAATAAACCTGTAAGTGCGATCGCCCAATTGCTCCAAACTGCACCTAGAATTACACCCACAGGTGGAACTAGATAAATCAGAGGCATTCCCACCAATGTGCCCAATAGTAGTAATGGAGAATAATTCAGTTGGGTATAGGCAGTACGAGCAACCATATCCCAAATCGTTGCCAGCGAGTCATAAGGGCGCAAACTGCGAGTCAAGGTACTCAATCCTAGCCAGATACGTCCTTGATTGGGGATTGGGTATTGGGAAGAGGCAGAGGGGCAGGGAGAAGGGTGCAGAGGAGAGGAATTTTCCCCCTGCTCCCGTTCGGCTACGCTCACGGCAAGCCTGCTAAGAGCTCCCCTGCTCTTCTTAACAGCCTGAGCCAGGGCGCAATCGTCAATTAAAGCTTGGCGAATGACTTGAATACCACCGATTCTTTCTAAAGCTTCACGGGCAATCAAAATAGATCCCCCAGCTGCGGCGGCTGTGGGATTGTTAGGATTATTTACCCAGTGGAAAGGATAGAGTTTTTGGAAGAAAAAGACGAAAGCTGGAATCAAAAGTTTTTCCCAAAAGCTTTCACACCTGAGTCGCACCATTACCGAAACCATATCTAAATCTTCCTGCACAGCTTTCTTCACGAGTCGGCGGAGATTATCAGAATCGTGTTCAATATCTGCGTCAGTTAGTAAAAAATAATCGGGTGCAAATAAATTCGCGCTCTTTATACCTTGCTCAACTGCCCAAAGTTTGCCCGACCAACCGGGAGGCAGTGAAGCGCCAGAGATAATATGCAATTGCTGGGATTTACCTACAGCGTGTGCAACCCCTTCAGCAAAATTTGCTGTGCGGTCTGTGCTGCGATCATCTACCAAAAACACGTTGAAAGAACCAGGATAATCTTGAAGTAGGAGCGATCGCAAACTAGTTGGTATTAACTCAGCTTCGTTACGCGCTGGAACGACCGCACAAACCGCAGGTAACGATTGTAGCTGAGTTTCTGTAACCTCTAATTGCTGGTCTGTCCGCCAAAACTGTCCCCAAAAACCCAGTAATCCCAACCAAATTGTCAACGATAAGAGCATCAATCCTAATACAATTACATCCATGACCTATTGCAAATTATCAGTGACTCAGACACAATACTATGTCTATTGATAGAGGAAAAAAAATTTTTTCGCTGTAATACCGTGTTCATAAATAGTGTTGGGTGTTGAGGTTAAATAGTTTTTCATGCAAACACAAGACAGGGTAAAAGTCAATAAAGTTGCAGAAGCGATCGCAGCCAGTCAACAACATTTGCTTTCGATTCAAAATCTGGCAGGTTATTGGTGGGCAGAGTTAGAATCTAATGTCACGATCACTGCTGAAGTTGTCCTCCTGCATAAAATTTGGGGAACAGACCAAACAAGAGCTTTACACAAAGTTGAAGCATATTTGCGTCAAGAGCAACGACAGCATGGCGGCTGGGAACTTTACTACGGTGATGGCGGAGAACTCAGCACCTCGGTTGAAGCCTACATGGCGCTCAGACTGCTAGGTGTACCAGCAACCGATCCGGCGATGATTCGGGCACAAGCTTTTATTCTCCAACGGGGTGGGATCAGCAAAACTCGGATTTTTACCAAGTTGCACTTAGCCTTGATTGGCTGCTACAACTGGCGCGGTATTCCCTCGCTACCAGCTTGGGTGATGCTGTTGCCAAAAGCTTTTCCTGTCAATATCTACGAGATGTCTAGCTGGGCACGTTCTAGCACAGTGCCGCTATTGATTGTATGCGATCGCAAACCTGTTTTTCTCACCGACTCAGCTATCAACCTAGATGAGCTATATCTTGAAGGTATCGATCGAGTCCAATGGGAATTACCCCAAAGTGGTGATTGGACAGATTTATTCCTCACCCTCGATCGGGGTTTCAAGTTGGCAGAAAGTCTGAATTTAGTACCCTTTCGTGAAGAAGGCATCAAAGCCGCCGAAAAGTGGATTTTAGAGCGTCAAGAAGCTACAGGTGACTGGGGCGGCATTATTCCGGCGATGTTGAATTCAATGCTAGCTTTGCGGTGTCTAGATTATGACCGAAGCGACCCCATTGTGGAACGAGGTTTGCAAGCAATTGATAACTTTGCGATTGAAACAGAAAATAGCTATCGAGTACAGCCTTGTGTTTCACCTGTTTGGGATACAGCTTGGGCGATGCGTGCTTTGATAGAATCTGGCTTTGCACCAGATCATCCGGCTGTGGTCAAGGCTGGAGAATGGTTATTGCAAAAACAAATTTTAGATTACGGAGATTGGGCTGTCAAAAATCGCCAAGGAAAACCAGGGGCTTGGGCTTTTGAGTTTGAGAATCGCTTTTATCCCGATGTAGACGACTCGGCGGTAGTGGTGATGGCACTACATTTGGCAAAACTTCCGAATGAAAAAATCAAGCAGGCTGCGATCGCTCGTGCCTTAAACTGGATTGCATCTATGCAATGCAAACCAGGTGGGTGGGCTGCTTTTGATTTGGACAACGATCAAGATTGGCTTAACTCCATTCCTTATGGTGACTTAAAAGCCATGATCGATCCAAACACAGCAGATGTTACGGCTAGGGTATTAGAAATGCTAGGTGCTTGTAACTTGGCAATTGATAGTGATAATTTGGAGCGATCGCTGGTTTATCTTCTGCGCGAACAAGAAACTGAAGGCTGTTGGTTTGGGCGTTGGGGTGTAAATTATATCTACGGCACCAGTGGCGTTTTGTCAGCTTTGGCGTTAATCGCTCCTCAAAGGCATAAACTCAGTATAGAACGGGGAGCAGCTTGGTTAGTTGGATGTCAAAACCCAGATGGGGGTTGGGGTGAGACTTGCCGCAGCTATAATGATCCCAGTCTCAAAGGAAAAGGAAATAGTACTGCATCTCAAACTGCTTGGGCTTTAATTGGCCTCTTGGCAGCAGGTGAAGCAACTGGTAAATTAGCTCTTGATGTAATTGAACGGGGAATTAATTACCTGGTGGTAACTCAACAGCCCGATGGTACTTGGTTTGAGGCAGACTTTACAGGTACTGGATTCCCTTGCCATTTTTATCTCAAGTATCATCTGTATCAACAATACTTTCCTTTAATCGCGCTAGGTCGCTATCAAGCAGTGATATCATCTTCGGGAAATTAGTTATGATTCCCATAGTCATTGCACATTGAACTGATTTTGCCAAATTCTCTATCCAAGGGAAAAAGTAGGGAGTTTTATACCTCTTACTTTTGGCTGATTAGTGCCTGATTAATTTAGCGATCGCATTTTTTTGTGAAAATTTTATGGTTAAAGGATTGAGACTTAGTATGCTGCTATTAGCAGTTCTGGGAAATCTGGCATGGTCATTTACTGCCAAGGCAAATTTTAATAATGGCAAACTCAACGTGGAAATTGATGGCTTGAAGAATAAAGAAGGACAACTCTGTGCGAGTATATTTGCAAGCAGTAAAGGATTTCCTAGCGATGGCGATCGCGTCATACAAAAGCAGTGTACCAAAATTACTGATACTCCCTTAAACATTACCTTTGACAACTTGAAACCAGGTAGTTATGCCGTTGCTGTTTTCCACGATCAAAATAATGACGGCACTCTCAATACCAATATTTTAGGTATACCAAGCGAAGGCTTTGGATTTTCCAGCAACCCAGAAATTCTTGCAAGAGCGCCCAAATTTAGCGAAGCAGTATTTTTAGTGGCAGGGCCGGATACCAATATCCAAATACAGTTGAAATATTTTTAAGCTGACAATTTTAGATTTTAGGGCGCAACTTAGATTTTGGATTGAAGGAAAAATCTAAAATCTAAAATCGAATGATTTTTGCTCTATTCTGGTGAATCGTTGTCTGAGTCTTCCGGTAGACTTTGTTGTTCTGGCAAGCCACGCATTCGATTCATCTGATTTAAAGCATATCGTGCTGTTGCTTGCACTTCGGGATCTGGGTCTTCCAGTGCGTGGCGTAACATCTGACTCATTTGACCCATCATGTCATAAACGCGCGTCAGGTCACGGATCGCATTTTGCCGCACTTGTGGACTTTCATCTTGGATTGAAATTGCCAAAGCACGATTCATCGGTTTGAGTGTACGGATGCCAATTTCTGACAAAGCTGCCAAAATTAAACTGCTTTCTTGAGAATCAGCATCAATCATCAGGTCAACCAAGTGCTGAATTGCGCGCGAATCTCCCTGCTGACCTAAATCCCAAATAGCCTTGCGCCGCCTCATTCGGTCAGAACTGCGTAAGTCTTGAATTAATTCTTCAACGATATTCACTTTAGCAAGACGGGAAGTTTTTTCTGGTAGCAGCAATTGTGTGGCGAGTGGTGGCGTAGCTGTTTGTGGACTAGTTTCAGTCTCTGGTGAGGATGATGTCATTGGGTCTTGGTTAGCTTCACTAAAACTTTTAATATTTGATCTTTCGGACTTTTGAACTTGTTTGACCTGACGAATCCATCTCAGCAGGTAAAAAACTGCGCCTATACATCCTAGAACTCCGATGGCAAATATTAACCACCAGACAAAACCTCTTTCGGTTGCTCTTTCGGTTGGCTTAGGTTTTGCAATTGGTTTAGAAATCTGAGCAGGAGAGGTAAATATTGGAGAGGTGACAATCTGATTTTTGTTTTTGGCAGCCAAAGCTGCTTGCAGTTTTCTCCTAGTCTCCGAACCCGTAATACCATCTACTTTTAAACCCTTTGCTTTCTGGAATTTAGCTACAGCGATTTCCGTACTAGCGCTGTACTGTCCATCTACCACACCACTGTAGTATCCCAATTGCTTTAATTGGGTTTGTAGTCTCTGCACATCTGATTTTCGACTACCATATCTCAAAACAGCCGGACTAGCAGTAACAGTAGAACTAGTTTGTGCAAGTTCTAAAATTTTCGGTGCTAGGTTAGGGGTGGCTGTGCTTGAGCGATTCGGGTAAAAACCCATGCAAGAAAAACAGGTAAATATCAGAATTGAGGAACGGCATAGCCTCATATTGCAAGTTTCAGCCTGAACGTGCTTTTGAAGTCTTCGATACCACAATACCTTCTAGATGAGCAAATGTTAACTGTCATTTTTGGGGATTGGGAATTGGGAATTGGCGATTAGGGATTGGGGATGGTTATTCTCCTTGTTCCCTTATTTTTACCTTTAACGAGTTAGGGTAAAATTTCTGGTTCAGATTCTCTTACTGCTAGGCTTATAGAATTTAATTTTTTAGCAGATGTTTCTAAAACTGGTTGCTGTATATTAGCTATTTCGCCGACAGTAATTGTGTCGTTTTGTCCTACTAAGGTATCACGTTGGTTGATGAGATAGATGCTGATTAAAGTCAGAAATACTCCTACCCATTGCAATGGACTGAGGACTTCTGAGAGGAAAATATTGCCGAATAATAGGGCAAAAACGGGTGTGAGGAAGGTGAGGGAACTAAGACTAGTGAGACTGCCACTAGAGGCAAAGTAGAAGAATAACCCGTAGGCGATCGCACTGCCAAATACGGTAGCATAACTCAAAGCTGCTAAATCAGATCCGCCCAGATTCTCCCATTGCTGGGATTCGATAACTGATGAAACTCCCCATAGTGGCAATCCACCCAAAATCATGTGCCATCCTGTAGCAGTTACCGGGTCAGCATGTCGGCACACAAACCGAATCAACACTGTTCCCACTGCCATTGATAGGGCTGCTAACAGCATCAACCACTCACCACTAGCAAACAAATCTTGCCAGTTGCCAATTGTAATATTTGCGCCTGAGTCGAGAAAATGTAAAATCCACTCATCAGGTAAACCAATTAAACTAATGCCTGTGACTCCCAAGCCTAGCCCCAGCCATCCCCAAAAACCAATGTGTTCTTGGAATAACCACAACGACAGCAAGGCGACAGCCAAGGGTTGCGAGTCAATCATCACAGACCCTAACCCTGCACTAGTTCTGACTAATCCCTCTGCCAAAAAGCCTTGAAACAGTGCCCCATCTACTAGGGCAAATAAGGCAATCCACAACCATGCAGCCCAACCCTTCGGTTGGGGTTTACCCATGAATGCTGCTGCAATCAGAATTAACATCCCTGCTGGTATCAAACGCACTCCCGCCATGAATAGCGGTGTGGTATGGGGTATCACTCCTTTCATGGCTACCATTGCCGTCCCCCATAGGAAAAAGGGGGCGATTAATAGAAGCGGGGCGAAGGGAAGTCGAGATGCACTGAGTTTCAGTTGCATGGGTTTGCTGATGCCTTTGTTTAACAAGCGCAAAAATTGCTTTACCCAATTTTACCGAATTATGTAGTTTTGCGATCGCTTTGGCGGGTGCTTTGCACTATCGCATTGCGTCTTAGAAAGCAGGAATTAATGCTCAGGTGATGAAAGTCCGAATTACCAATAATTCGGTAACAAAATTTAAGTTAAGCTAAAGTTCGTCAATGGGTCAGCAGTGAAGACAAGGCTTTGGATTAGAGGATGAATCAATATTTTGCAACGGTTGCTCGCGGATTAGAAACCCTTGCGGCTCAGGAGTTAGAGCAATTGGGCGCTCATTCAGTGGAGCCAGGGTTTTGCGGTGTAGCCTTTGAAGGCGATCGCACCCTACTTTATCGCGTCAACCTCTGGGCTAGGCTGCCGTTCCGAATCTTGGTGAATATTCATGAGTTTCCTTGCCTTGATGCCAAGGATCTCTATCGCGGTATCCAAACTATCGATTGGCAAAACTATCTCACGCCAGACATGACCTTGGCGGTGAATGTCACGGGTAAAAACAAACACCTCAACCACACCCACTTCACATCTCTTCAGGTCAAAAATGCGATCGTTGACCAACAAAAAGAAAATCTCGGCGAACGTTCAAATGTAGAGCTTCATGAACCAGATGTGCGGATCAATGTTCATATTGAAAGCGATAGTTGTACCGTTAAACTTGACAGTTCTGGAAATAGTTTGCATCGCCGAGGCTACCGCCCTGCGGTTGGAGTAGCCCCTCTCAAGGAATCTCTCGCTGCGGCTCTCATTCAGCTTTCAGGCTGGCAACCAAACCAGATGTTCTACGATCCTCTCTGTGGCTCTGGCACTTTACCTCTCGAAGCTAGCTTAAAGGCGCTGAATATCGCACCAGGGTTGTTTCGTGAATCCTTTGGATTTGAAAATTGGCTAGATTTTGATTTATCCCTTTTAGAAAAGCTGCTGCAAGAAGCTAAGGATAGCCAATTGCATACCCTGCCTGCACCTATTTGGGGAAGCGATCGCGATGAAAATATAATCGAGCAAGCGATTAACAATGCTCAAAACTGCGGCGTTGATAACCATGTATGGTTTTCTCAAATGGAGCTTGCTGATGTTGTCGCCCCCGCAGACAGTGGGATTTTATTGTGCAATCCACCCTATGGCGAACGGCTGGGGCGAGATAGCGATTTAGGGGCATTTTACAAACTTTTGGGCGATGTGCTGAAACAACGTTTCAAAGGCTGGACTGCATTTGTCCTCAGTGGCAATAAGGAACTATCTCAATCGATAGGACTAAAATCATCCCAGCGAATTGCAGTGTACAACGGAACGCTGCTCTGTCAGTTAATGAAATATGAGCTTTACTAATTACTGCATTTCATTAATTTGTAACAAATTAAATTTGGCATCCCCCTGCAATGCCAATGCATCCGCCTGCAATGCCAATGCATACCGATACAATGTTAATGCATCCGCCTGCAATGCCAATGCATGCCGATACAATGTTAATGCGTCCGCCTGCAATGCCAATGCATCCCCTGCATTAAAAATTCTGGTGTTGCTGAATCGAGGTATGAATTTGGATGTAGAGACGTTGCAATGCAACGTCTCTACAAGGATTTTGAAATAACGCAAAATTATTTTTCATACCGCAATCAGCAACGCCAAAATTCTCTTTCATAAATTTAAGTTGAGCTAAAAAAACTTCAACCTTTCTCTGAGCATAGAATCTGACACTTAAGATCGCAAATGCTTTAAAAAAGTGCCAGTATGATCTGTGACTGACAATTTGCAATTTATTTATTGCTAAAAGGCTATTTATGTCAGACCAATTCACCTTTACCGTTACCAATAAAACCGAACTGACAATTACAGAGTTGTGGGTATCTGTCGATGATGAAGAGTGGGCTTCATTTAACTTGGGTGAGTCTGGGATTCCACCAGGTGAAACAGCAACAATTGCTTGGGCTGAATATACGAATGGTTCGCCCTGTGAATGGTACATCTCTGCTGTATTTGAAGATGAATCAGAAAGTGAGTCCGCTCTATTTAACTTCTGTAAAGAACCAGCTTTAACAATCAGATAAATTCCCACTGCGATCGCCTACGGTGGGCGTGTACGCCATCGCACTTCATAGATGATTGCATATCGACTTTAGACATAAAAACAAAAGCCCTACCTAGAAAGTATCTAACCCGCATTTCTCACAAGCTTGAGGGGATATTGGGCAGAGGGGCAGAGGGGCAGAGGGGCAGAGGGGAAAGACTTACTGCAACTGCTCCCCTGCTCTCCTGCTCCCCTGCTCCCCTGCTCCCCGCTTATTTGGGAAAGCGATCGCTCTCAACTATTTCTGTTAGATCGTAAAGACGCGAGAAATTATTGTAGAGACGGCGATTCATCGCGTCTTACCTATGATATTTTTAATACTCTTTAACAAAATTAAATTTAGTCAAAAAAAGATTGAAACTATTCTTGAATCTATATTGTGGGAGTTTGTATGACAACGCTTTAAAAAAGTGGCAGTATAATCGGTGACTGACAACCTGCAATTTATTTATAGCTAAGGGGCTATTTATGTCAGATCAATTCACCTTTACCGTTACCAATGATACCGAACAAGCAATTACAGAATTGTGGGTATCTGTCGATGATGAAGAGTGGGCTTCATTTACCTTGGACGATTCAGGGATTCCATCAGGTGAAACAGTAACAATTGCTTGGGCTGAATATACGAATGATTCGCCCTGTGAATGGTACATCTCTGCTGTATTTGAAGATGAATCAGAAACTGAGTCAGCCCTATTTAACTTCTGTGAAGAACCAGCTTTAACAATCGGCTAAATTCTACAGTGCGATCGCCTACGGTGGGCGTGTACGCCATCGCGTTTGATACATGATTGCATATCAACTCCAGACATAAAAACAAAAGCCCTACCTCGAAAGCATCTAGGTGGGGCTTGATATTAGAATTGACATGACTATTTCGCGATCGCCTTTTTGAAATTGACAATCTAGCTACTTGAGTAGACGAATAAAGCTGGCTTTGTGATTTAGCCTAATTTGTCGGGCTGAAACAGGTTTCATCCTTACTTGTTAGACAAAGCTGTTTCTGACCTAGATCGGTTTTGAATTTCACTTGATAAGTTTCGTTTTCCGCAGGCAAAGTTTTCGTGTAGTTATTCGCTCTGTCGCACGAAAAGTCACGAGTGAAAGATCCTGGAGACCAGTTAATTGTCATCGTACTGCCGCTCAGACTGGCTTTTCCTTTTCGAGATTGGAAAATTTGCTGGTTGCAGCTGCCGTTCATTACGTTCATTATTCCTGTAAATTCGACCGTTCCGTTCGGCAGAAATTGATAAGTGAAACGCGAACCGTTTGAGCCGATATATGTACCATTCGTACTTATAGCACTGTTTCCGGTACGCGTCCAAACCCATTTTCCAACTAACGACGAAATCTCTCCAACGCTACCAGATGAATCATCAGTATCATTTGAAGCAGTTTCGCCCGCGTGGGCGCTATCGTAAACAGACAGCAAAAGTTTAGCTTCTGCATCATTCGTTAAATTTCGCAATTGCCCTACAAATTCTCCGTTAAATGCCTGCCGAATCCGGTTTTGTTCCTCTTCATTCTTAGCACGAGCTTGTGTATAATTAGAAATTATATTGTCAATGCTTTTTCTAGTTCCATCTGGATCTTGGCGAAACTCATTTAATTTGATTGACTGATATTCATTGCGCTGTTCGCTAGTGAATTTAGCTGAAAATGCCCATTCGTAAAAAGCGATAACTTTATCAATATCCGATTTGTTAAGAGATTCGTTTTGAGCCGTTACTAAAACTTTACTTCCAGCAGCCTGGGCAGAAATATTTATAGTCGTTCCGTCCATCAAAACGATAGATAAAAATAAGATGGAAAAATATTTTAATTTGTTCATCATTACTTTAATTCTGTTGCCATGAAATTAATTTTCCCAGCAATTGGGGAGTTTATACGCAAGATCACACCTGTAAGTGTGTGACGCACTAGTTAGGTTGCATTAAATTAATTGTAAACGTTTAGAGGGTACAAATAAAAATAAAAACACCCAAGGCTAAATAATTCGTATTACGTTCGCAAGCTGCCAGAACTTATAAAAAGTTAGATCAAGCTATTATAAATGCACTTAATGTAGTGACTAAAAAGGACATGAGAGCTTGTCCAATATAAAAGTAATTTCTGTGCCAAATCAGGAATATCTACAATCAGAAAGCCAATTAGTTGTAGAAGCAGGTATATGTCTATTTGCTGGATAAAGTTCGATTAAAATTAAGTTGTTAATTGTTGTGATAGTACTCGCAATACAACTTCCTCTAGAGACTTATTCAAAGGTTTTGCTTGAGCATTTCGGCTTCGCTAGCTCGACTTCGCTCGGCACAAGTCAAGGCAAGTCGCTCAGTACAAGTGCGCCAACGGCAAGCTACTTCGGCTCCTTTCGGCTTCGCTAGCTCGACTTCGCTCGGCACAAGTCAAGGCAAGTCGCTCAGTACAAGTCAGTGACCACCGTAGGCATCGCATCCACTATTTCAGATTTTACGATGCCTACGGCACTAAACTACGCAATTCCTCAAAATACTTAAAGCCACCGCCTCCGCCACTTTAATACCATCGATACCGGCTGAGAGGATTCCCCCGGCGTATCCCGCGCCTTCACCAGCCGGATAAAGACCGACTGTATTTAAACTTTGATAATCCTCTTTGCGTTTAATCCGAATTGGTGATGATGTGCGGGTTTCTACCCCAGTCAACACAGCATCATCCATCGCAAATCCTTTAATTTGTTTGTCAAAAGCGGGAAGTGCTTCACGGATGGCTGCGATCGCATAATCTGGTAAACTCTGACTCAAATCACCCAAATGTACTCCCGGTGTATAAGAGGGTTTAACAGTGCCCAATGCTGTAGAGGGACGATGGTTGAGAAAGTCTCCCACTAACTGCCCTGGAGCTTCATAAGTCCCACCGCCTAATTGAAAAGCCCCTTCTTCCAAGCGCCGTTGGAAGTCAATTCCCGCCAAGGCATTCCCCGGATAATCTTCGGGGGTGATGCCGACAACGATCGCACTATTGGCATTACGCTCATTGCGAGAGTATTGGCTCATGCCATTGGTGACGACTCGCCCTGGTTCTGATGCGGCTGCAACCACTAAACCTCCCGGACACATACAAAAACTATAGACGGAACGACCATTTTGACAGTGATGAACCAGTTTGTAATCGGCAGCACCTAAAAGCTTATGACCAGCGTGAGTCCCGAAACGACATTGGTCGATGAGAGTCTGAGGGTGTTCGACCCGAAAGCCGATGGAAAAAGGTTTAGGCTCGATGTAAACTCCACGATCAAATAGCATTTGGAAGGTATCACGGGCGCTGTGACCCACCGCCAAAACTACATAATCGCTGGCGATATATTCGCCACTGGCGAGGGTGACTCCCCGCACTTGTCCATTTTCGATGTTGATATCTTCCACCCGGCTTTGAAAGCGAATTTCACCACCGAGGGATTCAATTTTGGCACGCATACTTTGGACGATTCCCACCAGTTTGAATGTGCCGATATGCGGTTTGTTGATATAAAGAATTTCCGGTGAGGCTCCGGCGTTGACGAGTTCGGTTAGCACCTTGCGCCCATAATGTTGAGGATCTTTGACTTGACTGTAGAGTTTGCCATCGGAGAATGTACCCGCCCCACCTTCGCCAAACTGGGCATTAGATTCGGGGTTGAAGTCTGATTTTTTCTTCCAAAAACCAAAAGTATCAGCAGTGCGATCGCGGACTTGTTTGCCACGTTCTAAAATGATCGGACAAAAGCCCATTTGCGCCAGCATCAAACCCGCAAACAAGCCACAAGGCCCAGTACCAATGACGATGGGGCGAATCTTCAAATTGCTCGGTGCTTTTGCCACTGGGCGATAACTCATGTCTGGAGTCACCATCACATGAGGATCTTTTTTCAGGCGCTTGAGTAGATGAGTTTCCTGAGTCGTTTCTACATCCAGAATATAAACAAGGGTAATCTCTCCTTTCTTACGGGCATCGTAGCTACGCTTGAAAATGGAATAGCTGATCAAATCTTCGTCCGTGATTTGCAGCTTTTTGAGGATGGCTGTCTTAATCTCATCTTCAGGATGATCAAGCGGGAGCTTTACTTCTGTTAGTCGTAACATAGCGAGGAGAAATGCATACTGTCTATCAAAATCTTAATCAAAATTACTATGGCGCGGCTGATTTACTTTCGAGGCTTAAACGAAACGTGAGTTCGATAAACCTCTCCCTGCCTTGAACTTTAGTTCAAGTCTGTCTCTCTCCGAGTCGGAGCTACGGTGTACACACAAATCCTAAAAACCTAGCTTGATTAGGCTTAACTCATTCTCATACAAAGTATCGGAACGAGAGAAATAGCATTGTCAGTCGATGCAATGCCATTGTTATTCGATGCAATGCCATTGTTATTCGATGCAATGCCATTGTTATTCGATGCAATGTCATTGTTATTCGACGCAATGCCATTGTTATTCGACGCAATGTCATTGTTATTCGATGCAATGCCATTGTCAGTCGATGCAATGCCATTGTTAGTCGATGCAATGCCATTGCAGCTTAAGAAACTTGTGTGTATACCGTAGCCGAGTCGGAGAGGGACGGTTTTGCGTAGTAAAACCAGGGAGAGGTCTTTTTATGATGGCTAATTCGATAGATAAGATATTATGTCGCGTTAAACAAGACTAACAGCCGCCTCTAACATTCGTATTGTCCCAAGTTCAGCATTTATTTCCACTTCTACACCGATTGGCAAAGTAAATTTATCCTTAATATGACCAATCATTGAACCGTACCAAGCAGGAATACCTAAAGGGAGTATGTGTTGTTGCAATACTTGGATTAATGTAAATGATGGTTCATCTCCAAGACTACATTTAGTGCATTGCCCAAAGATAAAGCCAGCAATTTGATTAAGTATTCCAGCAGTTTTTAATTGCGTCAGCATCCTATCTATACGATAAACATCCTCGTCAACTTCTTCCACAAACAGAATGCTTTTGTTCCAAGAAGGTAGGTAAGGTGAACCTACCATTGCTGATAAAACTGATAAGTTTCCACCCACAAGTTTACCTGTAGCTTTTCCCGGTGCTATTATCTCTATCCGCACTTCGCTAGGGTTGAGATTTTGCATAGTCACTGCTTCAGCATTAAATAGGATGCGCTTGAAGTAATCCACTGTAAATTGATTCCAGGTAGACGTAGCAACTGGCCCATGAAAAGTAATCATCTGACTACGGGCATTAATTGCTAACAACAGCGTCGTAATATCGCTGTAACCGATGATAATTTTCGGATGGGAGCCGATTAGCGAGTAGTTGAGTAGGGGTAAAATTCGATTACAACCCCAACCACCACGCATAGGAATAATTGCTTTGATGGTGCGATCGCCAAACATCGAGTTTACATCATCAGCGCGATCGCCGTCTTTACCAGCTAAATAGCCATAACCGTCTAAAATATGCTTCCCCAGCTTGACTTTTAACCCTAACTGTGAAATTGATTGCTGCGCTGCTTCGATATCTTTAGCGTCAACAATACCCGCAGGGGAAATCAATCCTACGGTATCCCCAGCTTGCAGGCGGGGTGGCTTGCGGCTGGTGTTTGTGGATAGTTTACCTTCAGCTGTAAGTGGTGATATCTGGGTGGCTAGGGTAGCTAGTCCACAGGTTGTAAGAAATTGCCGACGTTTAATAGTCATAACCATTCAGTTGGGGATTAGGGGTTGGGATAGTGACGAATTTTAATAGGTTATAGCAACGCCTAAATCATTCATAAAAAGTTAGATCCCCGACTTCTTTTAGAAGTCGGGGATCTGGACACCGAGAATTTTCACAAATAGAATAAGATTGCTATATATAAATTTTGATTGACTAATTTTACTCATTAATCATACGGCGAAGATCATCAAGAGGCGACTCTAGTTCGGTGATTTCTGAATTGTTGCTGTTAGTTATTTGTATATCTTCCTCTTCAATATAAAATTCGACGCTTATTTTAATTTTAACTTTCCCCTTTTTCCAGCTTGGAGAACCTAGTGTTAAAATTTCGCAATCTTTACCCTTCTGAAACCAATTCATATTCGGAGATTCTTTTATATGTATTCCTTTGCTACTTAATTCTTGATTAAATCTATATTCTAACGTGGAGTTAAATGAGGTATCTATTGCTTGTTTCAATTTACCAACTTTATATGTGTTGTCTCCAAAGTCCAAAACATCACCATCGCTGCACTGTATTGGCTTGAATTCATCTTGCATATCAACCTCAATTTTTTAAATTTCTACTTTACGCAGAACTGTAGTTAGTGAGTGTTAAAACACTCACTAACAGCTACAATTATCTCAAAGATGATTTGAGATTAAAATTCTCATACCACATTTGAAACCAAAAATTCATTATTAGCAAGCTTATCAATAGGCTTAAGCAAATCACCAATTACAGGTAAAAGATGGTCAGATAATTGCATTGACTGTAAACAACTATTGATACTAGATGCTGCTGAATTATATGCTGTAATCTTTTCTTCAACAGCATTCAATAATCGTCGGTTATTCGCAATTTTTTCTTCAGCTTCTTGTTCCAATGTTTTCTCTAAATAAGCACGGGCTTGTGGATATTGCTGTAAAATTTCATCTGCTTGCTGTTCTACCTTTGGTAACAGTTGGGTTTTGAGAGTTTGAGTAATAGTTTGACGAAAAGATTTACGAATAGTTTGGGAAACTTTTGGTTCAAAATCTAACTTCAATAATTGTCTAATTGCTGGTTCTGCTTCTACGATACTTTCAGCGTCGTAACCTTGAGAAGTTTGTAATAGAGTTTGGCGAAATTGATATATAGAAAAAGTTCCTTCATCATAAAATCTAGGACTTTCTCGCACAAAGCGATCGCACTCTACACTAGCTGCACTAACTAATGCTTGAGTAACTCCTTTTTCTAAACTTCTCATCTCTTGTTCAATGCCACCATCATGATCTAATAAACGATACAACTGGCGATAATATTCGGAATTGCGAATTTTTTCAATCAACCTCTGGAAATAATTTGCCACTACTTGCTGAGAAGATTCAACTAAAATATCTTCTAATTGATTTGCTAAGTAATAAAATGCCTCTACTAAAATAGCAATTAAAGGTGCAGTAGCGTTGCGAGGATGGCTGATGGTTGCACGTCGATAAGCATAAGCTACAGAAAAAGTATCTAGCAATTCATCTAGACGGCGAATCATTCGTGATTGCAATTGCTTAAAATCTGCTTCAAAAGCATCACAAGAATTATTAATTATATGGTTAACTTCTTCTGTGATATGCTCATGAAATTCTTTACCAATTTGCTGGAGTTGCTGATTCAGGCGTTGCAATTCTTGCGCCTTCATCGTCTCAATTTCTTGGGGCTGACTATCTAAACTGCGTTGGACATTCTGATAATGTTTCTTCAGTTTAATACAAATATCTTCTAAATCATCAGCAAGATTTTTAAATAACTGTGGGCGTTTTTCTTCTGTTAGATAGCGAGTAATTGCTGTACGAAATTCCTCAGTTCCACTATCTTTAATTATTTGTTCTATGAGTTCATTTCCCCAATCTCCCAGAATCCGCACATAATTTTGATTGGGGGTTTCAAAACCATTAACTGAGACACGGAATTTAGTAGAAGACAGCTTTCCTGAATTTACACAGTAGTTGTTAAACGCATAGACAAATTGTGGCGTTTCTTCTTTACCATCTAAACCTTTAATACTTTCGGCAAAAACAGAATCTAAACCAAATCTATCTTGTTTGCTTGTCTGTTTAAGCTGACTGCCGTAGAATCCTAATAATCCACTGGTTTTATAAACTTTGCTTGAATTGCGAAATTGCCCACTAATTAAATCGTCTAATCGTTGCCGAAGCTGGGTATTATACCAAGTTTCATCGATCCGGTTGAAGACATAAAAAACGCGATCGCGTACTCCTGTGTTTTCCCGCATTAACTCCAAAAGTTCTGTTTCTTCTTTTGTCATGTCACCTGCTGAAGCAGGTTTTAGGACACATACCACCGCCGAAGTATCAGGATGTTGAATTTTGGCATAAGTTAGTTGTGCATCTTTCTCCACAGGTGCATCGATACCCGGCGTGTCAATAATCACATTTCCATCTTGTAGCAGAGGATGGTTACAGTAATATTCTATTCGCTTCAATACTGCACTATTACTGCCACGACGGGCATATCCAGCCGCTTCCTTGAGATTAGAGAAGTTAAATTGCTCCATTGAGTATGTAGCATTATTAACCGTGTTGATGCGATCGCGGTTTGCCATATATCCCTCTAGCAACAACATTAATGCCTTCGCCTGTTTTGCACGTTCTGATTGACTCTCACCCCCTTCCTGCTGAATAATCACTTCAGAACCTTGATGTAGCAAGTTAATTACATCAGCTTGATTAATATTAGGTACTGTCTTAAATCCTAGTTGCTTACACAAATAAACTACTTGTTCTCGAATTTCTGCTTCACTTAAAAACGTCAAAACGACACGTTCTTGATCTATTTCCGCATACTCGATTTTGCATTCTGTACCTGTAGCGTGTCCCTCTGCACTGTAGAGTAATTCCCTTTCTAATAGTGCATTGATTAGCATTGATTTCCCAGCACTAAATGCACCCGCAAATACAATTTCAAATTTGGGAGAAATCGCCTTACTTAAAGAAGTTCGTACAGGTGTAATATCTTGGGAACGTAGCGTTGGTTCTTGCTGCAAAAGTTGTAATATAGACTCAACTTGCTCTTTCAAATTTTGGCACTGAAGCGGTAAATCTGACATATTCGGCATCCTGACAATATTTATCTATATATTAGTAATATTTATTGTCCTGACGGTTCAGTAAAATTCCTGAGAATTTTTATGCCGTCTAACTGCAACTAATTAATACTTATTGACTAATGAAAGTTTTTGCAATCAGATTGAAACCCCACGACGATTTAAAACAAAGCTTAAAGAATTTTGTCAAACAGGAAGACATCAAAGCAGGGTTTATATTCAATACTTCTTGATTAAGTATTTTTAATTCGGAATCGGGTTTTGGGAAAAGGTTAAGCGCTATTGGTAGTCTAGAAGAAGCAAAAATTCGCTTTACTGATCACTGAGCGAGAAGGCAAAACTATCGGTGGACATCTCGACGATGGATGCATTATCTACACAACTGCTGAAATAGTTATTGATGCGAGTGAAGAATTTATTTTTAATAGAGTTTTTGACCAACAAACAGGTTATCAAGAACTAGAAGTTATACCTGACCATTTATAAATATGGTCGCATTACAATACAACTGATAAGATTTATCTGAATTCGCTATAAAGATGCACTTAATATCTATCAAACAAACTGTTAAGTACGTCAAGTACCCTAAGAGAGAAAGAGTAATTATTAAGTGCAAGCTTAGGGAAAAATGATACCAGGGTTATCGACTATTTATCTTCTTAGATTGGCGAACACCACACAAATATTAACATTATATAAAGTACTATAGAGATAGAATAGAAAATGGTTAAAAGCTATTGCTAGCTACAAGATTGTTGTGCTTACGGTCAGAGTAAAACAAAATCTTTAAGTCGGCATTGTTGTTAGACAAAATTAAAATGTAATTTGTTATGCAACCTTCTCTGCCTCTTGCTGGCTTAAATATTCTTGTAGTTGAAGATGATGATGATATTCGCTTTTTTATTACTACAGTATTAGAAGCAGATGGAGCCACCATTGTAGCAGTTCCATCTGCACCAGAAGCACGGGAAGTATTACCCCAGATGCAACCTGATGTTTTAATTTGTGATATAGGTATGCCTGGAGAAGATGGCTACACTTTTATCCGAAAAATACGGGCACTGAAGCCAGATATGGGTGGAAAAGTTCCAGCTATTGCCTTAACTGCTTATAGCGATAGCGAGAATCGAATTCGCGCTTTGGAAGCCGGCTTTCAGACTCATGTATCTAAACCAGTCTCTCCAGGAGAACTAGTTGAGATTGTTGCTAATTTGTTTGCTTCTTGTAATTGGTAATAAATCATATTTTTACCTCTTTTGAGGCACTAATACAGGCAGTTCACGAACATCAGCTACGAATTTGGCGTGTTGTCCAACAGTCAAAACATTAAACTGACTAGATATAATTTCTAAACTTTTGTTCACTATTGCCAGCTTTTTGTAAGTAGGAACACTCATCCCAGGGAAAAACGATAGTTCTGGCACATCCTCTTGACTTACAAAGTCTGTAGGATGGAGTAACAAAGAAGGTTGGACGCGTGTAAGTTTACACAGCCACAGAGCAATTCGCAGGTAGAGTAACGCCACTTCCGAAGAAAATGTACTCAGATACATTATGTAACTGAAGTGAATTGGCACTTTGAAAATTGGCATGGTGGTAACAGGAATCTCAGTCAGTTTATCCTTACCCAGATGCCATTGGTAAGGTTTTAGAGGCTGTAAACCCTCTTTAAAACCACCAAACAGCGCTTCCCGTTTCTTACGTTCTTCCTTGCTCAATTTGCAAGTCATTAAATAATAAGCTCGTGCTATGGGCCCCAAAAATGTGGGAAAAGTCGAAGCATCATATTCGTATCCACGTCGTGCTAAAACTTTCAATACTGCGGGAGAAAAACTGTATCCAGGGCCCCGGAAGCCGATAGGATGTTGATGAGTGACGCGCTTGATATGTTTTTCGGCAAGGGCCACCTCTTCTTCAATTTCATTCTCTGAATACAGATGTAGCCAAGGATCGTGATAAAATGAATGATTGCCAATTTCGTGACCGGCATTAGCGATCGCTTGTATTGCCTTAGTATTCTTTTCTAGGGCTGCATCCTGACCCACAATGAATACTGTGATTGTCAAATCCCATTGCTGGAGAATATCTAAGAAACGAGGTACTGCAATATCCAGATAAGAGGGAAAAGTCTCCCAACCTGAAGCGCCCTGGTTTTTTAAATAAGACCAAATATTATCCAAGTCTAAAGAGAGACTGGCTATTGGTCTTTTTCCTTTTGGCTTGGTTTTCATTATGAGTTCAAGTATTTGGACAATTTTAAGAGGAAATTATAATGTTAAATTTGGGCTTTATCGGTCAAGTTTCATAGTTCGACTAATAAGAGAAACCTGAAACCAGAAGGTTTACTGCTCCTCATTTTCAAAATCAAGACTTAATCAGCTTTTCGGACAAATTTTTACCCTGATACTTAAATTATTAGTAATCAATATATCATAACTAAGACACATTTAAACTTATACAACTAAGTATAAGTAAGTTTTAGCGTAGGCGTAGCCGGCATTTCGGCTACGCGGAAATCGAGCGACTTGCACTGAGTTTCGACTACGCTCAACTATCGCGGCGTCGAAGTGAGTCGAGATTCAATGACCAACGCTCAGTGACCGTCGCAGACATTGCGTTAATAAATATAGAAATTATTCCTGATTTGGATGCTAAGTTTAAATTATTACCTAGCCCGGATTTCTCAGAAATAGAAAAAAATTGTTTATCCCATCTCGATCGCAGAGATTTTTTCGATACTACAATTGAGCAAAAAGAAAAAATAAGTATAAATAGGTAAGATTTAACAAAATAACTTACTTGTATGAGATTTGGTGCAGCTTCACAAATAAACGGTATAACCTGAATAATCAGGTAATTCAGGTTGATTTTGCGATCGCCTGAAAGAGGAGAAAAAGCCAATGTCGCTCACTCCTGTTAGTCAGCATTGGCTAATAGGAGTGCAATTGCGATCGCAAGACCCGACTAGGCAATATGCTCTCGGATTTAACGAAGTTGAACTGTAGTATTTCTTAACTTCTACTTACTATTTTGATGAAATACCCAGTTAACTATCTGTCATATCTGTCGTCTCTATCATATCTGCCGTCTCTGTCATATCTGTCATCTCTATCATATCTGCCGTCTCTGTCATATCTGTCATATCTGTCGTTTCTACGACCGCCAACTGAAAACTCAGCTCGGCAACCATTTTTCACCCAAATACGATTTCTTCTATAGCCCCAATTTCCTCTACAAGTGGCGTTAGACAATTGCCTGACAAGCCTTACTCTACCTCTTGTATTTACCGAACAAGTATTCCTTTGATTATTCTGGCTTGAACAAGTTATTATTTCCTGAGCTGAAGCTGGGGTAGCAATACCCAAAAGTGTACCTGCACTAAGACTGGCAACTAGAAAGGTGGCAGCAATTATGGGAAGTCGCATAATCATATAAAATGTTAGATTTCTTTCAGATTTAAGAGAGAAAAACTATATTTTATTGTAGCGAATTGCATTAAGAGCCAATGTATGAAATCAGATTAAATGCAAATATTCTTTGCATTAGTAACCTCATTAAACACAACAGTCTCAAGACCATCACAACTTAGACCAAGCGCAGTTGCAGCACCGCCAATTCCACCACAGATATGGAAAGCCGCAACACCTAATGTCGGTCATTTGCTTCAGAGGTTGGAGTTTCAACTTCCAAGTTGTTCCCCTGCTTCTTGACTGAAAAATCCGGCTCATTGTTACTACTTTGAGCAAGACCAGCAGCACCCGCAATGGCGGTTCCTGCAAGTCCAAGTCCAGCAGACCATTTGGCATCAGTGATATTTGGCGAGACTACAACAGCAACACCAATGACCGCTCCAACAGTTGCCATAAATATGGGAGTTATAGCTTGAATTACTTCTGGGGTGAGAGATTTCATATAGGTAGATGATAAAATTGGTTGGGTTCGTGACGGAGCAGCGCCAAAACTTGACAAAATTCTGATTGATGATGCATGGTACGCCATAATTTGCGTCAAGTTTTTTGGATATGTCCAGTCCTGTTCTTAGTGTCTGTCAACTGGGTCAGAGGCTGAGGTTTCAACTTGCAAGTTGTCTCCCTGCTTTTTCACTGAAAAGTCCGCCTCATGTTTGCCATTTTGAGCTAGTCCAGCAGCAGCAGCAATGGCGGTTCCTGCAAATCCAAGTCCAGCAGACCATTTGCTAGGCTCAGTGATTTTTGGCGAAACTAAAACAGTAACAGCAATGACGCCGCCAATAGTTGCCATAAACATGGGGGTTACAGCTCGAATTACTTCTGGGGTGAAAGATTTCATAAGGTAGATTAGAAAATTTGTTTGGTTCGTCAGGTAAATACACGGTGTCAAATTCCAATTCCAGAATATGACCAAAACTTCGTATACGAATTATTTACTGACAAAGCATAACGAATAGACCTCTTGCAAAAATATATTTTTCTACTCTTAGGGTAAAGGTTAAAGGGGAAGGATTTGGAGTTTCTTTACCCTTTTCCCCTTCACCTTTACCCCGACTTTTGCCAAGAAGTCTAATGCTTTCGTTGGCAGCTTAGATTAAACTAGCGATCGCTTCTACTAGTTCTTCGGGATCTATCGGTTTGGATAAGTGTCTTTGAAAACCTGCTTCTAGAGCTTGTTTTTGATCAGATTCTCCAGCATAAGCTGTCAGTGCGATCGCTTTTATCTGTCCGCCTTGTTCTTTTGGCCAAGTTCTTAGCTGACGGATAAGCGTATATCCGTCCATCTCTGGCATGGCGATATCACACACTAGAATATCTGGCGGAGATTGTTTTAATATCTTTAATGCCTCACTGGCGGATGCGGTGGCTGTTACTTCTGCACCATACTGTTGGATTATGAATACCAGTAGTTCTCGTGTATCTTCCTCATCCTCTACTGTCAGCACCCGCACGCCGCGTAAATTTAACGAAATTTTAGGTAAACTTTTATCTTGATTTGGTTGTAAAACTGTAGTGATGAGCGGGAATTTAACTGTAAAGGTTGCTCCTTGGTCTTCTCCTTTGCTGTCGGCGTGAACTGTACCACCGTGCATTTCTACAATGTGTCGGACAATTGCTAATCCTAATCCCAAGCCGCCAAAATTGCGTGTTGTGGCGCTATCAGCTTGACGGAATGTTTCAAACACATAAGGTAAAAACTCTGGTGTAATCCCCTTGCCTGTATCGCTAACTTGAATCTGAATGTCGGTATTGGTAGACTCTAATTTGATTTTTACCTCGCCGCCAGTTGGGGTAAACTTTACCGCATTAGTAAGTAAATTCCACACCACTTGTTGCAGGCGACTAGCATCACCCATAAAAGGCTGGACATCTGGTGCAATCTCGGTGTGAATTTGAATCGATTTAGCTTCTGCTGCTAAAGCGACTGTTTCATTGGCAGCTGCAATAGTTGCAGCTAAATCAACTGAAGAAATGTTCAGCGTTAATTTGCCTTGCAGAATGCGGGAGACATCTAATAAATCAGCGATGAGTTGAGTTTGTAATTTAGCATTGCGTTCGATTGTTTCTAAAGCGATCGCTTTTTTCTCCTCACTTAATTGGCGAGTCCGCAGCAATTTTATCCAGCCAAGTATCGGATTTAGCGGCGATCGCAATTCATGAGACAACACCGCCAAAAATTCATCTTTAATACGGTTGGCAGTTTCGGCTGCTTCTCGTGCAGCTTGTTCGCGTAGCAATAATTCTTCGCGTTCTTCTTCGGCTCGTCTGCGTGCTGTTACATCAATTGCGACTCCTCCCACCAGAATTTGCCCAGATAAATGAGCAATGGGGAATTTATAAACGAGAAAATCGCCTATTGTGCCATCCAGACGAGGTGCCATTTCAATTGTCTCTAAAACCTGATTAGTTTTAACGACTGTTTGAATGTTGTTTAAGAATTGTGTGCCAATCTCAATATCAAACAGTTCAAATACATGTTTGCCGATCGCATCTTGAGTAAATAGCTGAAAAGTATTTACATAAGTCGGACTAAGGTAAATAATTTGACCATTTGTATCTGTAATCCAAGCAGCAGCAGGACTATGTGCCATGAATGCCTGAAAGCGTTCCTCGCTTTCTCGCCGCACCTCTTCGGCTTGCTTGCGCTCACTAATGTCAATGTTGACTCCTAAAAAACGTTCGGCAAGTCCCTTGGCATCTCGGATAATTTGTCCTTTCGATGCTACCCAAATAACTGTGTTATCTCTGCGGACAACGCGAAATTCATCGTAATATTCCTTACCTTCAGCTAATACTTTTTCTACTCCTTCCATAACCTGTGGGCGATCATCAGGATGGATAAAATCAACCCAAGGTTTCACACCAGGTTCTTCTGTACCTATTTCCAACCCCAAAATCTCCCAGATTCCTTCCGACCAAGATACCTCACCAGTACGTACATTCCACTCCCAAGTGCCAATTTTTCCTGCTCTTTGTGCCAGTCGGAGGCGTTGTTCGCTTTGTCGCAATGCTTGTTCCGTTTGCTTGCGTTCGCGTAGCGCGGCTTGCTGTTCGCTAATATCACGAGATACAGCAATTACACCTGCGATCGCTTGCTCAGGACTATATAAAGGAGCCAAAATATATTCGTAACAATGTATTCCATCAACGGTATTATATTCAGTCTCTGCTCTGATGGGTTGCCCCGCGCTCATTACTGTTTCTCGTTGGGTGTCTACCTGACGCATCGTAGTAAACATTTCTGCGGCAAAATCACATTCTTGCCAAGTCTTACCGACTATATCCTCTGGCTGACAACCTAAAACCGCAGCACCGCCTTCACTGACATACTGATAACGACCATGCGGATCAAAAATATAAATATGATCTACCGAGGCAGAGAGAATGGCATTTAAGATATTGGCTTGATGTTGCACCTGGCTCATCAACTTACGTGTGCGTTCTTCTGTCTGCTTGCGTTCAGTAATATTCAAAAATGCAGCTACCGATCCTCTAGGATTACCCTGTTCATCAATTAAGGGAGCAGCATAACCAAATAAATTAAATATAGTGCCATCACCGCGAACAATATCAACTTCTGTGCCTTTGACTTCTGTATTATGAATAGCTGCATAACGTAGCGGATATTCTTCTGTTGAGAGTTCCTTTCCCTGCCGCAAAATTTTGTAAGATGGAGGCGGGACATTAACGGGAGTAGAGGAAACATTAGCTTCAGGCGAAATCCCTAAAATTTCAGCAAATGCTGGGTTAGATTTTACCTCCTTAAATTCCATATCTTCCGCGATCACAATGCCAATAGGAATTAACTCAAATAAAGTTTGCATATTTTGGCTTACAGAAGCGATCGCTATCAGGACTTACGCAACTGGCACAGCGTGATCGCTATTTTATAGTATTTATGTACTATATAAAGTGGCTGACCCATA
>NZ_JAVRBY020000060.1:0-40836 GCF_034531035.1 Nostoc sp. DedQUE02
TTTCTAATAGTATAGCTTGTATTGATTGCCTCATGGGGCTTCTAGCGATCGCCCTCCCGGAAAGTGACAGAAGAGGGTTATAGCCGTAGCCACATAGGTTAGGACATTTTGAAAACTTCAAGGCTAGGAATAGTAATACTTTTACCTCCTGCCTCCAGCAAGACTGCCTTCTGCCTCTTGCTATATGTAATTTAATATACTTATATATTTTAGTTTAATAAGTAATTAAACTTATAAAAGTCTCAAAACATTCGTCATTTTTTTATTGATTATCAGAAGTAACTTTACCCAATCAGGTCTTCAAGTTTCTTAAACTGGGTTTGTGCGCTGAGATACCAAAGATGGCTAACAATACAGGTCGCGTTTTTAAGCAGCTGTATTGCAAAAAGCCTGTAGTCAAAACAGCCGAAGCCTAAAAATGGCAATAGTTTAAAACTTAACTTCCAAACTGACAGAGACTTGAAAACAATGAAGATGAATTTTCATAAACTTGTAATTGGTGCTTCAATGGCTATTGGTGTGAGCGCTCTTGCCACCGCCCCAGCACATGCTACATCTTTTAGCTTCGATAATAATACAGGAGAAATTAACACTTACACTGGTGGCTCAGATGGTACTTTCATTAGAGGGAATGCACAAGGTGGTACTAACGCTGCCATCAAAGCTTTAACAGATAATGACCCCACTTCTAACGTCGAGCTTTGGTATAGTACTGAGAATCCAACTTCTAACGTTGGCTTCACCGCCACACAAGGAAGCTATAGTGCTACCGTTAGCAGTGTCACTGCTGATGACTGGAGTAGTTTTGGTTCCAAATGGGTGGGTGATTTGTTGAATACCTATACTCCATTCCAGTCAGTGTGGAATGGGTTTTCAGCGAATACCAAATCATTAATAACGAGTTCTTTTCCTTCATTGGGCATAGGAGATCCTAACATTGGTGGCTTCCAATTCGGTCAAAATGGCGGTGTACAACTGCAATTGGTTGGTCACTTGGATGTAAAGACCAAACTCTCAGCTACAATTTCTAGTAATCTTAATACTGCATGGAGTGCAGGAGTCGGAGCAATATTAGGTAAAACGCAAGCAAATATAACCGTTTCTGATATTGACGCTAAGATTTCATTACTTAAACCCTTGAGCGCATCAACTACTGTACAAGCTCAAATAAATCTACTGACATCATACAAAGACCTCCTCAACTTCCAAGCGACATTAAATGGCTACGCAGGTGGAATTGGAGTTAGTGAAATTGCGAAGGTAGTTACTGGTGGTCAAACCTACTACGCTTACAGCTTTAACCCCACTGTGTCAGGAATTACAGCCTCTGATGACAAGTTATCCTACAGCGCATATTACACTTGGAACACACCAGGATACACTGATCCTTCAAAGCAAGTCCCAGAACCATCAATAATACTGGGTCTGCTAGGTGTTGCTGGTATGTTTGCTACCCAACGCAAATTTAAAAAAGCATCTATTTAAGATTGCAGGTTCAAAACTACAAATAACTAAGGGAGCTAACAGCTCCCTTTTTTGATGAATACTTCCTTGCAGCTATAATAAAATTTAATATTCTAAGTTATACTGCTTCTAAAAATATTTGCAACAAATAAATTACTTATAACGTAATATATTTATACGCCTCTACCAACCTATTCATAGCATAGATTTTTTTAAATAGTATTACTTACCCTTACATCTAGATAAAACCTATTTTAATAAGGGCAACTACCATACCGTTAATTAAGTATGCCTAAGTAGTTTTACTTATAAAAATTTGGCAATTAAATTTTGATAAACAGTTGTTTATTTATAACTATAAAAATCCGCTTTGATTTCTGTTCGCGCAGTGTGGTGTAGCCATACTGATTTGCGTTAGACAGGGAATAGGCAATAGGCACTCTTGCAAGGGGAAAGAAGGCTTCCTAGTTCTACTGAGCTTTTTCATGCAATCAAATATGAATTCTATAGAAGCTTAGAGAGGTTAGAGAAAAAGCTTAAATTTTGATTAAAATCTACTTAAAAAGACTATTATTTTAAGTAACATAATGCAGCTAAATTTAATAGATTTATATATTTAAATATATTACATAAGTAAGCTTTGTATTCATTTCACAATTTTAATCCACTACTGTTTTAGCTTCTGGTAACAATTGTTGGCTTTTACTTAAAATTATTAGATAATAGATAGCAATGACAGCACAATTACTCAAAGAGAGATAAGCCATTGCGGTCACACAAAGTTAAACGAATTTTGCTAGTTGAAGACCATTATCTCAATCGGATGTTACTTAGTGACTATCTAAGTTACTGTGGGTACGAAGTCCAAAGCTTATCAGAAGGGTCTGCTTTTTTCTCAACTATAGAGAAATTTGAGCCAGATTTAATGTTATTGGACTTGAAATTGCCAGATATTGACGGTTATTCACTCTTAAAAGAAGTCCAGCAAAAACCTGATTTGTCAAAAATACCGATTATTGTGATTTCAGCCTTTGCTTTTAAAGCAGATCAAGAACTAGCTCTGAGTTTGGGCGCACGTAGTTATTTTGTCAAACCTTTAAAACTCAAGGATCTCATCCTTACAATTGAAGAGGAGTTTATTTGTCGCCACAGATAAACTTTTATGCTATGCGTGCATTTATTCCCCTTTTTGGTCAGCAATAAACTCTTCAACGCGCTCACTAAGATTTTGTACAGAATTACCAATTGTTGAAATTTTCTGTTGTACTTGCGCTAACAACAGAGCTGCTGTTTGCAGTTCGTTGAGAGTTTCAGCCATAGCTTCACGATACTGGACTTCAAAATCTTGTAAATTCATAGTTTAAATTTCGTCTGGAATCATTATAATAACTATATTCTCAATCATAATCGTAAATTGAACTTCCTAAATCCGTTAATTCGCTTAATGTTGTAAATTCATTAAAAAAACCGAAATATTGTGGATTTATAAAATTTTTATCTAATATTTATATAACCAATATTTAGAGATATTTTTTAATTTTATAAATCAAGTAAATTAACACAAGAGATATTATTTAATAATATGTAAAGTTTTAGATATAAAGTATTATCAAATTAAAAACATTCACTATAGATTTAAAAAGCAAAGTTTTTATTCTGACAGTAGCAGCCAATGACTAAGGTCGTAGTTAGACAAACTTTCGTTTGCTCTAAAGTTTTGATACTTGCAGCAAGCCTCTAGCTTAGAAACTGATTCACTCTGCGGGAAGTTGCAGAAGCGTCTACGGCAGACTTCTGTTTGTGTTATCTGGCTTGAGAGTGCTGTTAGCGGATAGCTAGGGTTAAGCCAGTGCTGTAGTTAGGAGTTATTATTCTCCCGCAGTTCCCAGTTCCGAGTCTCTCTTTCATCTATTCTGGTGTATGCCGCTAGTGAAGCTTATTTTATATTTACTTGATAAATAATCTGTTAAATCGGCACGAAAAAATAATTTTTCTTAAAATAGAGAAAGATTACCTAATTTTGGTTGTGACAATATCTACTCAAATATTACCACTGGTTAAAGAGCCAGAACGACTAGAAAACCGTCTAGCCGAAATTCCACCGGAACCGGGGGTTTATTTCATGCGGGACAGTAGCGATCGCATTATCTATATAGGTAAATCACGTAAGTTGCGATCGCGTGTCCGTTCCTATTTCCGGGATGGCTACAACAAGACTGAACGGATCGCCACGATGGTCAAGTTGGTGACAGAAATTGAATTCATCGTCACTGATACTGAAGCCGAAGCTTTAGCGCTAGAAGCCAATTTGATCAAGCAGCACCAGCCATACTTTAACGTGTTGCTCAAAGATGATAAAAAATATCCCTATCTCTGCATTACTTGGTCAGAAGATTATCCGCGAATTTTTATTACCCGTAAACGCCAATTCGGTAAAGAAAAGGATAAATTTTACGGGCCTTATACTGATGCTGGTTTGTTGCGAGAAATTGTCCGCATCTGCAAGCGCATCTTCCCACAACGACAACGACCTCAACCACTTTTTAAAGACCGTCCTTGCTTGAATTTTGATTTAGGGCGTTGTCCTGGTGTTTGTCAACAGATGATTTCACCAGAAGAATATCGCAAAATTGTCCAAAAAATAGCGATGGTTTTTCAAGGTCGAACCCAGGAACTGATTGAGATTTTGACCCAACAGATGAACGCAGCTGCTGAGAACTTGAATTTTGAGTCAGCAGCAAGAATTCGCGATCAAATTTCTGGGTTAAAGTCGCTGACAGCCGACCAAAAAGTTTCCTTACCAGATGATACAGTTTCGCGGGATGCGATCGCACTGGCAGCCGACGAACAGCACGCCTGCATTCAATTATTCCAGATTCGTGCTGGGCAATTGGTAGGACGTTTAGCCTTTGTGGCGGATACTCACGCGGAACCAGGAGCTATTTTACAAAGAGCTTTAGAGGAACATTACCAAACTGCTGATTCCGTAGAAATACCTTTAGAGATTTTGGTACAGCATGATTTACCAGATACGGAAATATTGGCAGATGTTTTAACTCAACGTAAAGGCAAAAAAGTCACAATATTGACTCCTTTGCGCCAAACTAAGGCAGAATTAATTGAGATGGTAGAGCGAAATGCTCAGTATGAATTGCAAAGAATGCAGAAATTTGGCGATCGCAATCACCAAGCAATGCAAGATTTAGCTGCCATTCTCGATTTACCAGATGTGCCTCACCGCATCGAAGGTTATGACATCTCCCATATTCAAGGGTCAAATGCTGTAGCTTCGCAAGTCGTGTTTATCGACGGATTACCTGCAAAACAGCATTATCGTCACTACAAAATTAAAAACCCCACGGTGACAGCAGGACACTCAGATGATTTTGCTAGTCTTGCTGAAGTCATCCAGCGACGGTTCCGTAAATATGCGGAAGATCCGCAATTAAAGCGTTTGGGTAATCCTGACTGGCCTGATTTAATCATGATCGATGGTGGTAAAGGTCAGTTATCATCAGTTGTCGCCGTTTTGCAAGAGATGAATTTATTAGAAGACTTGCGAGTGGTAAGTTTAGCAAAGCAGCGAGAAGAGATTTTTTTACCAGGAGAATCTAAACCCTTGACAACTGATGCAGAACAACCAGGGGTACAGTTGTTGCGACGGCTGCGGGATGAAGCGCATCGATTTGCAGTGAGTTTCCATCGTCAACAGCGCAGTGATAAATTGAAGCGATCGCGTTTAGATGAAATTCCTGGCTTAGGACATCATCGACAAAAGCAGCTACTAGGGCATTTTCGCTCAGTTGACTATATTCGGCAAGCAACAACCACGCAACTCGCTGAAGTAGCAGGAATCGGGCCGCGTTTGGCTCAAGAAATTTACGATTATTTTCATCCTGCTTGAGGAGATTAGTAGTCTGTAAAATTTCAATTTATGTATGAATAAACAAGTTTGTAGTAAGGGCTAAAGTCCTTACTACACACCCTTAAAACTAGCTTGAAAAAGTATTAGTTCCACTCTCGCAGAGGATTCTGTTAAGTTTTTCTGCGAGAATTTAAGATGTGTATATACGGTAAATTTACGGTATCTCGTAACTATATCTCGTAACTATGGTAATTTTGATTAAATTTTCACACCAGAATTCCACCTCATAAATCTTGCCAGCAAAAATTAACTAATCCTTAAGATAACTATTTTGTTACTAAATATACAGTATTTTCTGTAGTTTAACTTTTGAATACAAGAACGGCTCTTTTTTGTATCTGTCCAAGATGACTAGAAATAAGCCTCTCTCAAAGCATTCGTCATAGGGATCAGTAAATATCTAAACGTCATTTAATTAAAAAAGAATTTATGTACCTAAAGTAAGAGGGTAAAATCACTTAAATTATAGGATAGTATAAAGAGAAATCGAAGTTTTTTCAAATCTGAAATTTTGTTTAAAATAATTAGCCAATATTAAAGTCGTTTGTTAAGTTGGGTCAAACCAAAATCTTTTCTACTTTAACTGGCAGTTTTCTCAAATAAAAAATAAATTACAACCAGGGGTTTTAAAATGCAGATAGTACAAAAGATTTACTGCCCAAATTGCGGCAGCCAAGCAGAACGTTATTATATTTCTGATAGTCAATTAACTCGAACACAATGCTCTAGTTGTGACTATTTGATGATTAGTTGCACTCGCACTGGCAAAGTAATTGAGGCTTATGCACCAGGAATTTATGCACAGCGCTAAATAATAAAAATCAAAAAAAATTAGAGAATATTTTCTCTAATTTCTAATAATAAATTTACTTGTCATAAATTTTAAAGACTTTACAGATTCTTCTGTTGTCTGAGTTGTTGCTGTCGGATTTGTTCTTGTAATCTAAATTGTTGCTGTTGTCTAATTTGTTGATCTTGTCTAAGTTGTTGCTGTTGTATTCTCAGTTGTTGCTGTTGTGAAAAGTTTTGCTGTTGTAGTCTTGTTTCTTCCTGTTGCAGTCTCAATTGTTGCTGACGCAACATTTCTTGCCGTTGTCGTGTAAATTCTTGCTGTTGTATTATCTGTTGTTGTTGTAGTTGTTGTGGTTGTTGAAAATTTTGCCGTAGCCATGTTTCCTTCATTCGTTCTTGTGTTTGCTGATTTTGCTCCTCTTGTTGTTGTCTGATTCTTTCTTGAAGCGAATCTTGTATCTGGGGATTCGTCCGAATTATTTGTTGCGGATTCGTCGGAATTATTTGTTGGGGATTCGTCTGAATTATTTGTGCAGACGCAGGAAAATTAATCGATAAAGCTTTGGCAAGCACAATCAATGGTAGCCATACTTTAACCAACGATAAGCGATTCAACATATAATTATTTCCTCAATTGTTATAGGTTGGGTTGAGCGATCGCTAAACCCTTAAAATGTCAACAGAATTTCCCTATATATCAATATAGGGGCTTGCAATAGTTAACTGAAGCTAATGTCTTATTTACCGTTATGGGCTTACGCAATACTTACGGCTGACTACGCCAACATTCTTCAGTCGGCGACGTGTTCTAAATATTAGTGCGTTGGGAATAGCTTTCTAAATCAAGGTTATATCCTGTGCATTCTCTTGATTTTTCATAAAACTCTTGCTTCTTAGATATTCATCTTAATTAAATTATATATTGAAATTTTTTACATGATTTGCCGGATTACCGTAAATCTACCTGCGGTGGGTAAGTTAACAAAGGGATCTCAAGCAGTTTTACGCCAGAGATAAACAGAGATGTATCTGAAGACATATCTCTGTTTGTCTGCGCTTTGATATTTATTCATAGAATTGATTGCAACAAGTTTAATCTTTACTTGCTCTCAATTGTCCGCAAGCAGCATCGGCTTCTAAACCACGGGAATAACGCACACTCACAGCAGTATTTTGTTGCTTAAGGACGTTGACAAATGCTTGAATGCGATCGCGGTTGGGGCGTTTGTAGTCTACTTCTTGGATGGGATTGTAAGGAATCAAATTCACATGACTTTGGAATCCCCGCAGGCATTTTGAAAGTTCTAATGCATGTTCTGGTAAATCGTTGACACCAGCGAGGAGAATATATTCAAAGGTAACGCGGCGGCCAGTGATTTCCACATATTCTCGGCATTCAGCCAGCAAATCTTCTAAAGGATAGGCGCGGGCGCTGGGGATGAGTTTTTCTCGCAGTGCTTGGTTGGGCGCGTGGAGACTCACAGCCAGAGTGATTTGCAAATGGTTTTGCGCGAATTGACGGATGCGATCGCGAATCCCCACTGTAGAAACTGTAAGCGATCGCTGTCCTATACCGATATCTTGATTTAGAGATTTCAGTGCTGCTAGGACATTCTCAGTATTCAACAACGGTTCACCCAGCCCCATAAACACCACATTGCTAACCCGTTGCTGAAAATCTTCTTGCACAGTTAACACTTGATCGACAATTTCGTGCCGTGCTAAGTTACGCTTGTAGCCTCCCTTACCAGTAGCGCAGAAATCACACGCCATTGGGCAACCCACTTGAGTAGAAACACAAACTGTCAAACGGGATTTTGGCCCATCTCCCCCTTCTGCAAAGGTAGGGATGCCAACAGTTTCAATAATTTGATCGTCTGCTAATCGCAAAAGATATTTGACAGTGCCATCGGGTGCTTCAGAGCGGTAATGTAAAGTTGAGCGCCCAATGGAGATTTCTGCTACTTCTTTGCGCCATTGCTTGGGGAAGACAGAAATATTAGCTAGTGATCGCACTCCCTTGTTATAGATCCATTCATGCAACTGCTTGCCTCTGTAGGCAGGTTGTCCCTGCTGCTGCACCCAAGTAGTTAACTCTGCAACAGAAGCACCGAGAAGGGGGGGAATTAATTGTGATTTTACTGGGTTGTGTAACTCAACTTGAGATACAAGCGGCGTAGCAGACATAAAAAATCAAGAGTTGATGTAGGATCTCTATCCTACACCTGCCAGATTAACTTAGTCTTAACCAAAGAAGACGGCTTAACCAAAGGTTGTGCCGTTCCAGCCCCACATTGCACCCTTAGCATCTGCAAACTCTATATAAATTCGATTTTTAGGCACGCCTAGAGTTTGGTTAATCTGCTGACAAAAGTCTTGACTCATTGCTGCGGTTTGATCTGGCTTCATCGTGCCGATGCTCTTAATTTCAATGTAGCAAACTGGGTCTGTATTCCCCGCAAAAGTCATAGGAACTTCTGGCTCAAAAGCAGTCATTACATAGGATTCTGGTTTTCCCAAATGTTTTGCTAACTTGGCTGATAGGTTTAAAAGCATCGATTCAATTTCAGCTTTTTCAGGAGCAGATGCAGAAGTTTGCACTTTAATTAAAGGCATAGTACCGAATTGCGATTTGGGATTTTATTTACATTGTTAAGTTTATCGAACCGCAAAGGAGATGAGAGAGTGAGGGAGAAGAATTAATCACCAGTGCCCAGTATTTAGTTATGAGATGAGCGAAATAGATGACTATGTTCAGGATGATATAAACGCGATCGCCCTGTTGCTGGAGAGAGTGCTGGACTGATTATATAAAGTGTAGTACGAATTAGTTTTTCTTGATGAGTGCAGTCTGCCATTTGATTTAAAGGGACAACTCTGATTTTTTCATCGGGCCAGCCGATGCGAAAGCAAATCGCAATCAGGGTTTCGCCAGGGTAATGTTCGAGTAGTTTAGCTTGGGCATTTTCGACATGACGCGCACTTAAATATAGGCAGAGGCTAGCCTGATGTGCCGCGAGAGAGGCTAATTCTTCAGTGGCGGGGACTTCTGTACGTCCACTGATGCGTGTCAGGATGATGGTTTGGACTAAACCAGGGACAGTCAGTTCTACTTTGAGTTTGGCAGCAGCAGCTTGAAAGGCGCTGATACCCGGTATGACTTCAAAAGGAATATTTGCCTCTCTTAGGAGGTGCATTTGCTCGTGGATAGCGCTGTAGAGACTAGGATCGCCAGAATGGAGACGGACTAGAGATTTTTGCTGCGATCGCACTCTATCGATCATAATCGCCAAAATTTCTTCTAAAGTCTGATTCGCAGTTCTAATTATCTCCGCATCTTTTCGGCAAAGTTCTAAAATTTGTTCGGGTACTAAAGAATCAGCAAATAAAATCACATCAGCAGTAGCCAGAAGTTTCTGCGCCTTCACCGTCAATAAATCGGGATCTCCAGGCCCAGCACCTACAATATACACAGATGGTTCTATCGCATATAGTGTTTTTTTATCACTCCCACTTTCTGTATATTCACTTTTAAAAGAACACACGGCAATCCCTCAAAAAATTTTTTGGCAAATTCTTCAGTATCTTTCCGGATTCACTCTCTTTCCCTAGTAGAGAGTAATGGTAGATGCACCCTGGTTAAGCCCTAGAGAATATTCTGGGGCATTTTTTATTATTTGGGTATTCTCCTTGTCTTCCTCATCTCCCACTCTCTCCGTTTCCCTTAAGAGTAGGAACTACATCGGGTAAAGGGCGTTTAAGTAAGTAAAGCCAAGCTAATCCAACTAATCCTAATAAAATTCCTAGACTACTGACTACTTGTGCCATCCGTAATGGCCCCAGCATCAAGCTATCAGTACGAAAACCTTCAATCCACAAGCGTCCTAAGCTATAGGCTGGCCAGTAAACGAGAAACAGTGTGCCTACCTTTAGGCGTGGCTTACCGGATAAAGACCGGAAAAACAACGTTATGAGTAGCGTAAACACCATTAAATCCCACAGAGATTCATAGAGGAAGGTGGGATGAAAGTAATCAGAACTAGCATATTCTAAAGGACGATGGTCTGGTGGAATATAGAGCTTCCAGGGTAAATCAGTAGGGTCGCCAAAAGCTTCAGAATTAAAGAAATTGCCCCAACGTCCGATCGCTTGCCCTAAAATCAACGAAGGCGCTACTAAATCTGCTAGTTGCCAGAAAGAAACCTGTTTGATTTTAGCAAAGATTAATGCAGCCAAAACCCCACCAAGAATCGCTCCATGAATAGCAATACCTCCTTCCCAAATCGCAAAGATTTTTCCTGGAGTTGGGGCATATTTTGGCCATTCAAAGAAAACGTAATATAGTCGTGCGCTCGGAATTGCCCCAATCAGCAACCAAAAAAACAAATCCCCTAGCAACTCAGGATTAACATTACGGCGCTTTGCCAAATGCTGGGAAAGGATGACGCCAATTAACACTGCTGTGGCAATCAACAAGCCATACCAACGGATACTTAGTGGCCCTATTTTCACCAGAATCGGTCCTGGAGAAGTAAATTGAAATGCCAAGGGCAAGGTGGAAAAATCCAGTGCCATGAAAAATTACCTAGAAAAGTTCGTTAACTACCCGCGCACTTTGCGAAGTACGGAGTTTTGGTGTTGCTGAATCGAGGTATGAATTTGGATGTAGAGACGTTGCAATTGCTAGTCTCTACAAGGATTTTGAAATAACGCAAAATTATTTTTCATACCGCAATCAGCAACGCCGGAGTTTTTTTTGTCTTGAATACTGGAACTACACTTGAATTCTCCACAAGATTGTGGGGACATAGGTAAAAATCCAGCAGCCATATTTAGGAGTCTAGTTCCTAACGCTTAGTTGAGCATAACTTGTGCCACTAAAACAATTGGTTTAGTATTCTTACTCACAGCGCAAGATGGTAGATTTGAATAAGTTACACAAAACGGTTTCGATATAATCACTTAAACAACTTTGATATATTTAAAATTGTGATTGCTATTTATCCTGGTAGCTTCGACCCCATCACCTTGGGACACCTTGACCTCATCGGGCGCGGGAGTCGGCTGTTTGAGCGGGTGATTGTCGCTGTACTGCGGAACCCTAACAAAATGCCACTTTTTAGTGTTGAGCAACGGCTAGCTCAGATCAGTATTTCTACAGAACATTTACCTAATGTAGAAGTAGACAGCTTTGATGGTCTTACCGTCAACTATGCCCAAATGCGACAAGCACAAGTTTTGATCCGGGGTTTACGAGCTGTGTCAGATTTTGAAGTGGAACTGCAAATGGCTCACACCAATAAAACTCTTTCTACCCAAATAGAAACAGTTTTTCTCGCAACCTCAAATGAGTATAGTTTTTTAAGTAGTAGTGTGGTAAAAGAGATTGCAAGGTTTGGTGGCTCTATCGATCATCTCGTTCCCCCACACATTGCCCTAGATATATACCAATGCTACAATCAGAAATCTCCAATAATATTGAACCCAATCTCAACGGAAGCAATCCCCCCCCTCAAGAGTATCTCGGTGGAGAGGGAAGCATAGATATTCAGGAGGAACTCAATCGGCTAGAGGAAATGGTTCTTTCTAGTCTCAGGATTCCGTTGACGGGACGCACACTCATAGATGAAGAAAAGCTGCTCGATCAGCTTGATTACATCCGGCTGGCTTTACCATCGCTTTTTCAAGAAGCAGCAGCAGTTCTTGACCAAAAGGACGAAATTCTGCTAGAAGCGGAAGAGTATGGACAGCAGGTTGTTGAGGCTGCACAAGCAAAAAGAGCGCAAATTTTAGCTGAAAGCGATATTATTCACCAGGCAGAACAGGAAGCTGAACAACTGCGGCGACAAGTGCAACAAGAGTGTGAGGGAATAATGCAAGAAACCCTCGCCGAGATTGAGCGTAAGCGGTATGCTTGTCAGCAAGAGTTAGAGTTGATGAGACAAAATGCGATCGCTCACGCTCAAGAAATTGAAGATGGTGCTGATGCTTATGCCGATGGCGTTTTGGGAAATATCGAGCAGGATCTCAAAGATATGTTGCGAATTATCACCAACGGACGGCAACAATTGCAAATTGATAACCTCACTCAGCGCAATTCACCTCCTGGTAAAAAAAGATAGAGGTTCTAACCAGAAATGAGCAAAAATTATCGGTTGGGTTTCGCTATTGCTTAACCCAACAATTTTCACTAAGGAGAATTTTTGGAAAGCTACCTGGTAATAGATTTAGAACTTTGGCTTGTAATTAAGCAGGATTTTTAATAAATGCTTACTTTTGCTCAAGTGAATTTTGGAATAAATCTAGCTGGTTTAATTGGAATTATTTATTTGCTTTGGGCAATTATTTACTTGATTTTAACAGTAGTTTGGCTATCCCAACGTGGAACCAGGCTTAGAGGTTGGGCTTTAGCCCTTTACCTTATTCAACTTATATTTACGCCAATTATAATGTTGTTAAGTGGAGCAATCTCGTATTATCAAGGTTGGCGTTTAGATCCAGTTCTTCAATTTGAACAATTTTTATTATTGCTATTAATTCTTTATCTGAGTATCAAAGATATTGTAATTAATGCAGTTTACAGAGATAGATAATTTTATAATTTGTTGTAGAGACGTGGAATTTCGCGTCTCTACCAAGCAAGAATACGGGGTTTTTATACAAAGCGATTACAATGTATACGTAAAATCTTCCACCAGCATACCGGGAACTAAGCTACCTCCTAGTTGGCGACTTTCATAAGTACCTACTTCGGGAATAAACTCCTGAAAATTTGTAAAATCTACTAATTTTTCTCCCCAAAACTGATAAAGACTTTCATCAAAGCGTAGGTTTTCAATGGGGGCAATAATTTCTCCATTTTCGACCCAAAAACAAGCATAGCGGGTCATACCTGTGATTCTACCAGTGTGGCGATCGCTCCAATTCAAGTAATGCAGATTTGATACATATAATCCTGTATCTAAACTCGGCAGAATTTGCTCAGATACTAAATTTCCTGGACTCACTTCTGGCGCTCGTAAAGTTTCTGAACCATTAGCGCCGTTGGCAATTTTTTGATATTCTTTCGCAGTCCGAGAATTCACCAAAGTATTTACCAAATATCCTTTTTCGATTACAGGTAACTCTGGTGCTGCTATTTCTCCCAATTCATTAAATCGTGGTACTAATCCCCGTTGAAAGTTTTCTTTCAAACTAAATGCAGTAGAAAGTTGTTTTTCTTTACGCCATAGAGCAGCCAAGGAACTGTTTCCTTGTTGAATATCAGCTTCGCTAACAGATCCCCAAGAAAGCATCAATAATAAATCTGCAACAGCAGCAGGTGCAAAATAAGTTCTGTACTGTCCCCGTGATAATTCTTTAACTGGACGAGCAAGCAATTCTAGTTGTTTTTTAGCTTCGTTAATTTTAGCTATATATGCAGATATATCCCAATTACTCCCAGCAAATGTACCTTTAACTGCTTGTTCAGATATGGAGAATAGAGAATAATCTAAGGTAAAAGAATCAGTAGCAAACCAGTGTTTTTGACCGCTAGAATCACCATAAGCTTTAATTACCATTCCCCCTGCATATATCCCGGTAAAATCCAATTCAGCAACTAGTTCTAGAACAGTTGGTACTACAGCTTCAGCCGCCAATAAATTCCCAGAATGTATTTCTCGACTGGTATTATTTCCTGATGGCAAAACTAGATATGGATCGATGGGTAGTAGAATAAGTTCGTCACGTAGCTCTTGCAAAGCAGTATATGCTAATTGCCAATCTACCTGCCAATTTCCAGTAAAGGGAAACTGCCGAACACTGTTACGCTGATCTTTCATCAAAGTCAGTTCTATCCACCCATCAGCAACACAACCAGTTTGTCGTACTTTGGCATGATTAAAACGAGTAAATTGACTTATTTCACTGCTGAGTCTCACAGTGAATTGTTCATTTTCTAATTTTTTGACCAGCAGATTTTCAATCAGTCGATTAAAGCTGATTTCTAATGCAGATAATTCCTCAATTTTCATAGATATTAAATATTAATAGGGAATAAGGTGAGGGAGAGAAAGTTATGAATTAGGAGTTGAAGAAATTAGTTAGTAATTACTAATTCATAATTATTCGATGGGTTAAAATCCCCCACTATGAGTAGAGACATTTTGTTTAGGGTCTAAATCCCTATGCAAAACTCAATTACGAATTACGAATTATTTAAGTTCCTCCACCAAAAACTTCGACATTAGCAAATACACAGACAGGTGAACCGTGTCCTACCCAAATGGCCTGATTTGGTTCTCCTTTGCCACAATAAGGAGTACCATACATTTGCCAGTTTGTAGCATCTCCGACTTTAATTAAACTATGCCAAAACTCTGGTGTTGTGGCGCGATAGTTAGGATTACGAAGGGTTTTGGTAAGTTTACCGTTTTCAATTAATTTAGCGTACTCACAACCAAATTGGAATTTGTAGCGGCGATCGTCGATTGACCAAGAACGGTTAGATTCCATGTAAACGCCATGTTCTATCCCGCCAATAATATCTTCAAAAGTGCCATTTAAAGGCTCTAAATTCAAGTTACCCATACGATCAATCGCTGGTCGATTCCATGAGGAAGCACGGGCACAGGCAACTCCTGCTACACCTGCTCTGGCTTGACTTTCCAGACTGCCTAAACCCCGTTGAAGTACTCCTTCTTTAACCAAGTATTCCTTTGTTGCGACAGCACCCGTATCATCAAAGCCATAGCTGGCAAATTCACCAGGCACGGTGGGATCAAAGGTAATATTCATCAATGGCGAACCATATACGAGGTTGCCAAAATCGCTTTTATTAACAAAACTGCCCCCAGCATAGTTACGCTCATCTCCCAAAATTCGGTCAATTTCTAGGGGATGCCCGACACTTTCATGGATTTGCAGCATCATTTGATCTGGGGCTAAAACTAAATTGGTGCGGGTAGTTGGGCATTCTTCTGCTGTCAACAGTTCTACTGCTTGTTCGCCAATTTGCCGCACCCGATGCCATAAGTTTTCTTGTTTTAATAGTTCGAGTCCGCCTTGGTAACAGTTTGCTTGGGAGCCGTTGTAGCTGCGCTGCTGTATAATTGCTCCATCTTGGGCAGTGGCTCCGTAATTAGTGCCTATAGATAGGATTTTTTGATAAACTTCTGAGCCGTTGCTGCTGACAAACCAAGACTCTCTCTCAATGGTGCTGGCACTGGCTATGGTTTGCACAATTTTGTCGTCAACTTTGAGCGTTTGGCAAATACGAATCAGTAAATCGTTGATTTCTCCTGGACTCAGAGCATCCAATGGCTCAAGAAATGGAGATTTGTATTCACCAACGACTTTAGGACGCTCACTTTCACGGAAGGGATGTATCCACCATTCACTGGCTGCTAGTGCCTGTTTATAGGCTGTTTGAGCAGCAGTTTGCAGGGAAGACGGTTCTAGAGAGTTAGTAGCTGCATAACCCAGACAGCCATTAACCAAAACTTCCAGCATAGCTCCAACAGTGAAGGATTTGCCGTTTAGTTGGGGTAAAGCGTCACGGACAAAACGGGTAGTAGAAGTCTCCTTTACGGCTCTAATACCAATCCAATCAGCAGGAATATCGAAACTAGCGATCGCTTTTTTAAGTTCAGACCACATAATTCAATTCAAAATTCAAAATTCAAAATTCAAAATTCAAAATTCAAGAAGTTATTGTTGACGATTTTGTTTGGTTTTGACGACTATTGCGGCAATTATTTTAATTAGCTCGTTAATTTCACCCAAAATTGGCAGTAGACGGTCTTCGGGGATCAACTCAGTTGCAATTAGAAGTCTTAGCCAATATTTGGTTTCCCTACCTTCTTTGAGAGCAATTTCTAGCTTGTGAATGAAATCGGCTGTACTCTGTGCCGATTGCGATTCTTCAACGTTTGCTCCAATCGATGTACCAGACTTAAGTAACTGTTGTGAGAGTGTTCGCCCCACTCCAGAACTTTCATTGAGTACCTTACAAAGGTTAATTATGCGAACAGAAAATTCAAATGTTCTATCTGTGATTTGTTTGTGGTTGTTCATCATTTTGAATTTAATTATTCCGATGCCAGCGTGTGCCATCACGGCTATCAATTAGCGTAATACCTTGTGCTTGAAGTTCGTCACGAATGCGATCGCTTTCAGCAAAATTCTTGCCTTTACGTGCTTCTTGCCTTTGCTGAATTTTCGCCTCAATTTCCGCATCGCTTAAACCATTACTCGTGTCAGTTTCGGCTTCTATCTCGGCTTCTAAACCCAAGACTCCAGCTAATGTGACGAGTGTTTGCCATTGTCGCTTTAACTCCTCTGGTAATGTTTCAGTTTTCCCTTCATGCACAATAATATTTCCCTCACGGCGCAGTTCTTTGGCTAATTCAAACAGCACTGTTAATCCACCAGGAAAATTAAAGTCGTTATTCACAGTTTCTTGAAAGCGTTCAACAGTTTCAGGAAGTAGTAAGGCAGTTTCTACTCCCCAGTCTAGTTGTTTACCGTACTGATAACCGAAGAGTAACCCTTCTTTAATGGTGTGCCAGCCGTTGGTTGCTGCGGCGATCGCTTCGTCGGTAAAATCTATTGGTGTGCGATATTGAGCGGTCAACACGAACAACCGCACTGCCATCGGGTCAACTCCTCGATCCAGTAAATCTCGAATAGTGGTAAAATTACCCAAAGATTTGGACATTTTTTCACCATCTACCTTCACCATGCCGTTATGCAACCAGTAACGCGCTAAGGGTTTTCCGGTTACAGCCTCAGATTGGGCAATTTCGTTTTCGTGGTGGGGAAAAATTAAGTCAGCACCACCAGCATGAATATCTATGGTATCACCCAGGCGATCGCGCACCATTGCCGAGCATTCTATATGCCACCCTGGACGACCTGCACCCCAAGGTGACTCCCAAGCTGGCTCTCCTGGTCTTGCTGCCTTCCATAAAGCAAAATCAAAGGGATCTTTCTTTCTTTGATATTCTGGATCATCTACGTTGACGCGATCGCTTTTCCCCGCTTGCATATCTTCTAACTTGCGTCCCGATAGCTTGCCATACTCAGCAAACTGCCGCACTGCATAATATACATCGCCGTCAGCAGGGTAGGCAAAACCTTTATTTTCCAACTCATGAATTAATCGCTGAATACCATTCATCGTGTGGGTAGCGCGGGGATATTCATCAGCTTCTTTGATTCCCAACCGCGCCATATCCTCAAAATATGCTTTGATAAAGCGATCGGCTACAGCTTCCATTGAGGAATGTTCAACACAGGCTCGATTGAGAATCTTGTCATCAATATCGGTAAAATTTTGGATATATCGCACTTCATAACCGATAAACTGGAGATATCGGCGTACTACGTCCCAAACGATGCAAGCTCTAGCATGACCCAAATGGCAGTAGTCGTATACCGTCACGCCGCAGTAATACATCTTAACCTTGCCTGGCTCGACTGTTTCAAACGGTTCTTGACGACGGGTGAGGGTATTGTAAAGTGTTAGGGTCATATATCAATTCAAAATTCAAAATTCAAAATTCAAAATGGAAAACCACGTATTGGCGGGCATTCTGGCTGCTGACTGTGTGAAAGTCAAAGGTGAAACAGCTTAACAGATGTAACCCTGAATAGAGAGATACGTAATAATAGGGTAAAGCAGCTGGGATGGCAGTCCAGCATCCCTATGCTAGTACGTCATGGCGGAAATCAACATACTATTGGACAAAATCTCGAAAGCTCATAAATCAAGAGTTTTTGAATTTTGAATTTTGAATTTTGAATTCCGCGTAGCGGCGCTAGTGTTTTATGGACTCTCTGCGCTACATTACTATTTTTTGATTATTTGATAACAGCGCTATGCAATCAGCAGTTACACCCGAATCTTCGGCAATGGATACGCCCAAACAAGGAATGCCAGTAACAATTATTACGGGTTTCCTCGGTAGTGGCAAGACGACTTTACTCAATCATATCCTCAACAACCAACAGGGTTTAAAAACCGCCGTTCTCGTGAATGAATTTGGCGAAATTGGCATCGACAATGAGCTAATTGTTTCCACTGGTGAGAACATGGTGGAACTAAATAATGGTTGTATTTGCTGCACTATTAATAATGATTTAGTAGATGCAGTTTACAAAGTTTTAGAACGCCAAGAAAATCTAGATTATCTAGTAGTAGAAACAACTGGATTAGCAGATCCGCTACCAGTAGCTTTAACATTTCTGGGCACAGAATTGCGGGATTTAACCCGCTTGGATTCGATTATTACCGTGGTAGACGCGGCGAATTACAGCCTAGATTTATTTAACTCAGAGGCAGCATACAGCCAAATTGCTTATGGCGATGTAATTGTGCTGAACAAAGCAGATTTGGTTGATGAAGCCACTTTGAACGAGTTAGAAGGAAAAATTAACGAGGTGAAGGAAGGAGCAAGAATTATCCGCGCGACGCGATCGCAAGTGCCACTCCCGTTAATTCTCAGTGTTGGTCTGTTTGAGTCGGATAAATATTTTGACACAGTGGTGGATGAACACGACCATCACGATCATGACCATCATCACGATCACGACCACTCAACATGTGGTCACGATCATCATGACCATGACCACGATCACCACGATCATCACCATCATTCTGACCATTTAGAAAATGATGGTTTTACTTCCATCTCTTTCCAAAGTGACAAGCCTTTTTCTATTAGGAAGTTTCAGTATTTCTTAGATAACCAGCTACCCTCAAATATCTTTCGAGCCAAGGGTATTATGTGGTTTGATGAAAGTCCTAAGCGTCATATTTTCCACCTTTGCGGTAAACGCTTCACCTTGGATGATGATGAATGGAAAGGTCAATTGAAAAACCAACTAGTACTGATTGGTCAAAATTTGGATCGTGAGGCTTTAATTAGTCAACTCGAAAAATGCATTTGTCTACCTTCAACCTCTCGCGGTAAAGGGTTTGGCAAATAAAAGTTAGGAGTTAGAAACGCTATTAATCGCGTCTGTATAAAAGTTAGGAGTTTAATATTCGTACTCATTCCCAGGTTCCACCTGGGAATGAATTCCCAATGGCTTTGCGTCATCTATTTTGAGCAATGAAAATGAGAGAATAGCTAGGCGTAGCCCGCACTTCTCTACAAGACGCTCCGCGTAGCTTGCTTCCCCGGAGGGGTAGGGCTGCGCGGAAATCGAGCGACTTGCACTGAGTTTTGACACAACGACAAGCTCAGTGCATCGCTTGGCGGAAATCGAGCGACTTGCACTGAGTTTCGACTACGCGGTAATCGAGCGAAGTCGAGATTCAACTACCGCGTAGTCGAAGTGAGTCGAGATTCAGTGACCATCGTAGACATCGCTTCCTCGTCACTAGAGAAAGTTTCAGCAAGAAACTTACAAACGTTATCGAACATTAAGAAATTTTATCAGATGGTAGACACTCGTTGTTTTTAGTTTTTATATATTGCTCTAAAATCAAAACGTTGATAGATGTTCTGATTAAAATGCGCGTTGTCATCCAGCGAGTCAAATCATCTCAAGTTACGGTTAATGGTGAAATTGTCGGCAAAATTGGGCGGGGGCTAAATTTGCTCGTCGGTATTGCTAATAATGATACTGATGCTGAAATTGACTGGATGGTGCGTAAGTGCTTAGATTTGCGGCTGTTTCCTGACGAAGGAGGAGACGATCGCGGGCAAAAATCTGTACAAGAAATTGGCGGCGATTTGTTAGTAGTCAGTCAGTTCACGCTTTACGGTGACTGTCGCAAAGGTCGCCGTCCTTCTTTTGACCGTTCAGCCGCTCCTCAATCAGCAGCAGATTTGTATAATATTTTTGTTACCAAATTAAGAGCTAGCGGGTTGCAAGTAGAAACAGGTCAATTTGGTGCAATGATGCAAGTTACAATTGAAAACGATGGGCCTGTAACTTTGTTACTTGAGAAAGAAGCAATTTAAGTATATACACTAAAAAAATGAATAACAGTAGCCTCTAGACCGTGGTGTTCTAATTGATGAGACAATATTAAATTAACCATCACAAAAGTTTAAATTCACTCATCATGGCGAAAATCCAGTTTTCTAGAGGTCTTGACGAAGAGGTAACTCCAGATGTGCGTTTGACGCGATCGCGCACTGGCGACAGTGGTACAGCGACGTTCATTTTTACAAATCCGAAGATTTTAGATCAAGGTACTACCGAAGATATTACTGGGATGTACTTGATTGACGAAGAAGGCGAGATAATTACTCGTGAAGTTAAGGCTAAATTTATCAACGGGAAACCGGAAGAATTAGAAGCATTTTACGTGATGAAATCTGCCCAAGAATGGGATCGCTTTATGCGCTTCATGGAACGGTATGCTGAAGAAAACGATCTAGGACTGAGCAAAAATCAGGCATAGGGGAGCCAGTGCGTTGCGGAGGTTCCCTCCGTTGAAGCAACTGGCGTTATAGGGAATCGCGCATCGCGTATGGGGCATAGGTAATTATTGTTATGCCCAATGCGCCATTCCCCGTTGTCTACGATCAAAAATTTATCACTGACCTATGACATCACAACCCCACCCAGATACGCCTAGAATTACAGTAAATTGTGCTGTGGTTACTGTCAGCGATACACGCACTTTTGAAACAGACAAAAGTGGACAGCTAATTCAGCAGTTACTCCTTGATGCTAATCATGCTGTGGGAGGCTACACGATTATCAAAGATGAACCGACACAAATTCAAGGGCAAATAGAAAATCTGGGTAAAAAATCAAATTTGGATGCTGTAATTTTCAGTGGTGGTACAGGCATTGCACCAAGAGATACCACTTATGATGCTATTGAAAAGTTACTAGAGAAAACCTTACCGGGATTTGGTGAGTTATTTCGTTTTTTAAGTTATCAAGAAATTGGTTCACGGGCGATCGCTTCTCGCGCTGTTGCCGGTGTTTATCAAGATAAATTAATCTTCTCACTTCCTGGTTCCAGTAATGCTGTGCGGCTGGCAATGGAAAAATTGATTTTGCCAGAACTCACTCACTTGGTAAGTCAGGTTTGTAAGGGGATAAAATGAGCAGTCTTTCAGAGAGTTACCATAATAAATTTTGTAAAACCAAGGTATGAGGCACTGAAATCATCCTTTCTCTACTTACATTTTGAGGCTACCCAGAATTATAGTGAAACCAATAAAATCTTAATGTTACATCAGCAATGCAGCCTGTTTACTGGAATTGCATAATAGCTCACGGCATCACTGCATTTTCATACTTTGGCATTCCTACAATAATAGGAGTTTTCTTTGCCAAAACTAGGGCGACTATCCCTTCTAAGTTTAGGCTAGCCTTTTTCTTATCAGGTGGATTCGTGCTATTTTGCGGATTTCATCATCTTTTAGCCGTCTTTGAGCCTCATTCGGCAATGTCGCTGTTGCACTTAGCTGTACTCGACTTAACGGCGTTTATTTCGTTATCTGCATTAATCTGCTTAATGCCAACTGCCTATCAAATTTTAGAAGCGATCGCTAAATCTCAAGAAAATAGTCGCGAACTTCAACGCAGCCAGCAGATGCAACAGCTATTTCTAGATCAGGGCCCGTTTGTAGCCTATATCAAAGATGAGCAATCTAGAATACTCTACTACAACCAGGAGCTACAGTCTAGATTTTCAGTAGATTCACAAGAATGGTTGGGGAAAACAGATAGTGAATTCTTGCCAGATCCAGAAGAGGGGCGGCAGGTGATGGAAAACGATCGAGTTGTTTTGAAAACTCTACGCCCTTTGAAGCTAATTGAAGAGGTAAAGATACCTGGGAACGATCAGCCATGCTACTGGTTATCTTTTAAGTTTCCGTTTAGCGATTATGCAACGGGTGCTAACCGTATTGGTGGGATCAGTATTGATATTACAGAATCTATAGAAGCACAGCGATCGCTCACTGACCTAAATCGGCAGCTAGAAGAAAAAACACTGGAATTAGAGGCAAAAAAACAGGAACTTATATATCTTTCAGATATGGCGGATATGCTTTATTCTTGCGAGTCTGAAGATGAGGTATATCAAGTAGTTACTTTAACCTGTTCCAAGCTCTTTCCTAATATGAGTGGTTGTATTTGTATAACTGCTAATTCCAAGAATTATGTTCAGATGAGTAGTTTTTGGGGAGATAGAAGAACCAATAAAGAAATATTTTCACAATCTGATTGTTGGGCATTGCGGAGAGGAAAAGTTAACCTTTTATCGTCTGCCAACTTAGGAATGATGTGCAACCACTTAATACGCCCTGTTAGCGGCGCACATTTGTGCCTTCCATTGTTTGGAAAAGGCGAAGTTGTTGGGATTTTATATATTTATGCCCTTAAAGAAATCAGTCCAGAAGATCAACAAATTGCTGAGATTATTGCTAGAACTTTAGGCTTTGCACTGAATAATTTATCGATAAAACAACGTCTAACCTATGATAGCTTGCGGGATGGGATGACCCAACTATTCAATCAAAGCTATATGGAAACCATAACGGAACAAAGGCTAGCGGAAGCTGAACGATCGGGACAACCTCTTAGTATTATTTTTCTTGATATCGATAACTTCAAATCTTATAACTCGCGCTATGGGCATGTAACTGCAAACATTGTTATTCAAGGATTAGCAAAGCTGCTATTAAAATCTATTCGCTCTTTTGACATTCCTTGCAGATGGGGTGGTGAAGAATTTGTGATTTTGATGCCTAATATGACATTGGAAAACCTCAGGAAGCGAGTAGAACAACTAAGGGTAGATGTTGAAAAAATGCAATTGAAGGACGGCGATCGCATCCTCGAAAACATCACCGCTTCTTTTGGAATAGCTGTATCAGAACCAGGGATTACAGTTAAGGATTTGCTGAATCGGGCAAATCAAGCGATGCTTGAGGCAAAGCGAACAGGGAAGAATCAGGTTCGGGAGTATGTAAATAGTTGTAATTAATTGAAGAAGAATTTAGGAGTCAGAACAAGAAAGCGTGGAATTTATATCTGCCACTAATTAGATTTCTTGGCAAAAGTCGGGGTAAAGGTGAAGGAGAAAAGGGTAAAGAAACTCAAAATCCTTCCCCTTTAACCTTTACCCTTTACCCTAAGAGTGGAAAAATATATTTTTGCAAGAGGTCTATTGGAGACCGCCATGATTTCGATTAATGAATTGGTGTTATATAGGACTCATATTTGATTGCGTGAAAAAAAAATCGGTATACCTTAATCTTCTGAAATCCTATTGCCTTTTGCCTACTAAGCCAAGTGATTTCAGTAATCAAACCGGATTCCTATAGCCGAACTCTAATTCCTACTGAATTCTGACTCCTGACTCCTGACTTCTGTTTTGATAATTTCCCTCATAAAAAAACAACTCCCTAAAGATGTGGGAGTTGTTTTTTCGTATTCAAACAGTTAGTTGTTTAAAACATTCAGAATGGAGCGATGCCTGCGGCGGTCACTGAATCTCGACTCACAACGACTGCGCGGTAGTTGAATCTCGACTTCGCTCGATTACCGCGTAGCGATGCACTGAGCGTAGTCGAAGTGTCGAAACTCAGTGCAAGTCGCTCGATTTACGCGTAGCGATGCACTGAGCGTAGTCGAAGTGTCGAAACTCAGTGCAAGTCGCTCGATTTCCGCGCAGCCGTTGCGGAGCGTCTCGTAGAGAAGTGCGGGCTGCACCTACGCTAAACAAATAGTAGCTAATATAGCAGCGATTATATAAAACACTCCAACCACTTGTAATTCTGACCAGCCAGTAAGTTCCAAATGATGGTGTAATGGTGCCATTTTTAAGAGCCGCTTGCCTTTACCATCAGGGCCCTTTGTAGCTTTGTAATAACTTACTTGTGCCATCACCGAAAGGGTTTCTACAAAAAAGATCCCACTGAGAATAAACAGAGCTACTAAAGTGTTTGTCAATAAAGCTACAGCAGCCAAAGCTCCTCCTAGCGCTAAAGAACCAGTATCTCCCATGAAAACACGGGCTGGATTACGGTTATGGGCTAAGAAACCTAAGCATCCACCACTTAAAGCAGCACAGAAAACCATCAATCCTGGTGCTGTCGGTGCGACTAAAGCACCTAATGCCAAAAGTGCGATCGCTACTGTTCCTGCTGCCAAGCCATCAATACCATCTGTTAAATTAGTCGCGTTACTTTCTGCAACTAGTACAAAACCTGCTAAAGGCCAAAATAGGAATCCTAAGGGTAGTGTGAAGCTCACCCAAGGTAAAGCAATATTTGTAATATTAGAAGGTTGATTAAACATCAGCCATAAACAAAACACAGCCGCAAAACTCACCTGCAAAGCTAGTTTTGTGCCGGGAGATATACCTTTATTTGATTTACGGCGCAGAATTTGCCAATCGTCGAGCCAACCAATCAATCCGTAGCTGATTGTCAATGCCGAAACTGCAAGCACCTCTTTAGAAAAGCCAGACAAGATGCAAGCAATTATCACACCTACAGGTATAAAAAATATACCGCCCATTGTGGGAGTGCCTGCCTTTTTCAGATGAGCCTGGGGCCCATCTTCACGAATTATTTGTCCAGTTTTGAGTGCTTGAAGTAAAGGGATTACCCAATAGCCCACCACACCTGAACCCACAGCACACAATAATAGTGGCAGGGTTAACGACATACTTTGCCACGGTAGCCTGTTGGCCATCGAATCCAAGAAAAATGCTGTTGTACCTAGCCCGATGGCTAATAAAGAGGCGAGAGCGATTCCAGAAATATTTAATCCTTGCTCAGGAGATAATTTAGCGTCCACAGAAGTTTCCCTTCACTCCACACTTAATAAAACTGAATACCAGGAACTAGGGATACTACCAAGTCCCCAACCTGAAAAGGCTAATCCTCAGCGATTCCTATATCATCATCGTCATCATCGAGGTCATAGCCAATCCCATCTTCTACACCCATTAGGGAGTCTATCCCTTCTTCGTCATCTTGAAAATCCGGTTCGTGAACATCACGCGCTATGATCCGACCTTTATTTTGTAACCAGTCCAACATAGAGGACTCTGGCTTTAAGGGGATGACATCGGCTCGTTGGTTACGAGGTTCTTCACGTAATGGAGAGTTCAACATAATCGAATGAGGACAAGAAAAGGTTTACGTAAGTTGACATTTAGAGTCTATCACTTGACACGGATTAATTTAGTTATCTTTTCAACCCTTTAGTTGATAAATCCGCATTCAGATAGAAATTTTTTATTTAATAGGCATATCGCTCAAGTCAAGCGATTCTTAGTAATTTTTATGGCTCTCCATATATGTCATGAATATCTTGTTTATGCTGATGGAAAGTGAGTGATTTTTGAGGTGACAGGCGATGATGGGAAAAGCGGCTCTTATGGATGCGATCGCTGGTACAAATCGCGGTCTACTGGCGACGCAAGCACAGAAACAGGTTATCTTAGCAGCGATCGCCAATTTAGAAGACTTTAATCCTACACCCCGTCCGGTGGAAGCTAGTAATTTACTAGATGGCAATTGGCGATTACTATACACCACTAGCAATGCTCTTTTAAATTTAGATCGTCTACCTTTGTGCAAACTGGGTCAAATCTATCAGTGTATCCGGGTAGAGACTACCAGTGTTTACAACATAGCTGAGATTTATGGCTTACCTTATTTGGAAGGATTAGTCAGCGTTGCTGCTAAATTTGAGCCAGTTTCAGGTCGGCGTGTCCAAGTTAAATTTGAGCGTTCTATTATCGGCTTACAACGTTTAATAGAATACAATTCTCCGGTAACTTTTATCCAACAAATTGAAGCAGGTAAAAAATTTCCCGGAATTGATGTTGCCATAAATAGTGACAAACAGCAAGGCTGGTTAGATATCACTTATATAGATAACGACCTGCGGATCGGCAGAGGTAATGAGGGAAGTGTATTTGTGTTAACTAAAACATAAGCTTTTACAAAATAACTGTTTGCGAACGAAGGTACGCCATAACGTGTGCCTTGTCAAGTAGTATCTAATACATTTTTAAATTTGGGTTAGGGAGATAAGGAACAAAGAATAACTAGTATTCAATACTCACCCCATTTCCCTAGTCCCTAGTCCCCAACGATGCACTGAGCTTGTCGAAGTGTCCCCAGTCGCCAATTCAGACAAATAACTTAACAAAGACTCTAACTGCAACCTTGAGGTTGTAGAGTGAAATCAATTAGCCCTCTAGATTGGCGATTGATAACTAAAAGGGAAAATAATCATGGTTCAACGTGGTTCTAAAGTACGTATTCTCCGCCCTGAATCCTACTGGTTTCAGGATCTAGGAACTGTGGCTTCCATTGACCAAAGCGGCATCAAATACCCTGTAATTGTCCGCTTTGAAAAGGTCAATTACTCTGGTATCAATACCAACAACTTTGCCCAGGATGAATTAGTCGAGGTTGAAGCACCAAAGGCTAAAGCACCTAAAAAATAGCAGCAAAGCTACAAGGGGGTTGTTTGATGCGATGATGAAGGGTAGTCTTAAGTCTGAAGTTATGAAGTCTGAAAATTTCAGTTCATTCATTCTTCGTACTAGCCTACCCTAATCTACAAGAAGCCGCCCTGCGGGTATTTACGGTTTCTTTTGGGTACTAATACAACCCACTTACGGGTATGTAAGTTACTACCCTATCTCTTCTTCCTTAATCCCTCAAATACATCACAATTGCTTGCTTAACTCAGCTTGAATGCCTGAACTGCCTGAAGTTGAAACAGTCCGAAGGGGTCTAAATCAATTGACCCTCAGCCAAGAAATCACGGGTGGAGATGTGTTGCTCGATCGCACCATCGCCTACCCGTTTTCTGTTGGTGAGTTTGTTGATGGAATTAAAAAAAATGCGTACCCCGGAGGGGTTGGCGCAGCCATCGCTACTTGGCATCGTCGCGGTAAATATCTGCTTGCCGAACTCTCCTCCCCCTCTTCCACAAGTTGGCTAGGGGTTCATCTGCGAATGACCGGTCAACTACTATGGCTGCATCGAGATGAACCATTACATAAGCACACGCGGGTTAGATTATTCTTTGGGGATCAACAGGAATTGCGTTTTGTCGATCAGCGTACCTTCGGTAAAATTTGGTGGGTTCCGCCTGGTGTTGCTGTAGAAAGTATTATCACTGGTTTAGCAAAACTGGCAGCAGATCCATTTTCGCCTGAATTCACTGTTGAATATCTAGCAAGCAAACTCAAAAATCGCCGCCGTCCGATTAAGACTGCGCTACTGGATCAGTCGGTGGTGGCGGGATTAGGTAATATTTATGCTGATGAGGCATTGTTTAAGAGTGGAATTTTACCTGAAACTTTGTGTATAGATTTGCAGCTAAAGCAAATTGAGCGTTTGCGAACAGCCATAATTCAAGTTTTAGAAACCAGCATTCAGGCTGGCGGTACAACTTTTAGTAATTTCTTAAGTGTTCAGGGTGTCAACGGCAATTATGGTGGTGTTGCCTGGGTTTATAATCGCGCTGGAGAACCCTGTCGAGTTTGTGGTATGCCAATTCAACGGATTAGGCTAGCTGGGCGATCTAGTCATTTTTGCTCTGAGTGTCAAACGCTATCGGGAGTTAGGAGTTAGGAGTTATGAGTTAGGAATTTTTACTTCTAATTCGGAATTCTCCTAAAATGCAGATAAAACAATCTAGAAATTTGAGAGAGGAATTCATGGCAGTTAAAAAGGGAGATATGGTTCGCGCTATCCGCGAGAAACTGGAAAACAGTCTAGAAGCAAAAGCCAGTGATACTCGCTTTCCTCCTTATTTGTTTGACAGCAAGGGCGAAATTGTCGATATCAAAGGTGATTACGCCCTGATTAAGTTTGGGAAAGTGCCGACACCAAATATTTGGTTACGTGTAGATCAACTGGAAGAGTTTAAATAATAAAGAAGAATTCAGGAGTCAGAATTCAAAATTGAGCATTTATTCTGACTCTGGATTCTTGTTGAGAAAACAGAAATTGTGGAATTGGTAATTCGTAATCAAGAAACCTCTCCCTGGTTTTACTACGTAAAACCGTCCCTCTCCGAGTCGGAGAAGGGAAAAGTTTAAGGTAGGGAGAGATTCGTGGAACTCAGGTTAATTCAGTATTTGAATGCGAGATTGTTTGACTTTTTCGCAACTTTGCGGTGATTGCAAAAACAAAAGGCACTAGGTTCAAATCCTAATGCCTTTTTTGTTAGTTATTCCAAAATTTATTATTTTTCACCGAGTCTAGACAACCTCAATTTCAAGCTTTTCCTCTTTTAGGCGAGAGGCTTTGAATTTCTGCCATTCGTTCCCTACTAGGAAAGCTTACTCAGAGGTTAGGTTTGGGGTTAACGGCGGTAATCCTCGTCTGCGGGGTCGCCGTAGGGATCTTCGCTGGCTGGACGGACGTTACCAAACTCCCCTTGGTCTGCGGGGTCGCCGTAAGGGTCTTCACTAGCTGGGCGAACGTTGCCGTAAGACGAGATATCTCCAGGATCGCCGTAGGGGTCTTGACTGGCTGGAATAACGTTGCCGTAAGACGAGACATCTCCAGGATCGCCGTAGGGGTCTTGACTGGCTGGAATAACGTTACCGTAAGATGCTGGGTCTGCGGGATCGCCGTATGGATCTTCGCTGGCTGGGCGGACATTGCGGTCGCGGAATTCAGCATCTTCAGCTTGATCGCTGTTTCCTCCAAAGAAAAGATCCTTCGCCTTTCGCAAAAAGTCATCTACCATGATCTGTCTCCTGATTTAAGTTCGTGTTTCCGACGTGCGCGAGGCGTTATCCTTCGGGGAAACCCGCTTAGATTTACACACGCTTTGCTATCTAGAGTGCTGGTGCTGCGGATGAAGTTATGCCACTTAGATCGCGACCTGTAGAACTCCTGTTATAACCTTGGAATTGGCGATATTGTTGTGCTTCAGATTCTGGTACTCGAATTCCTTCTGCTGGTGGAGTTACCCAATGAGCGCGATGTTCAGCATCGCGGTAGTATACACGCCCGTTCTTAGAGAGATAGTATTTACCTTGCGCTCCTTCTTGGGGAGCATTCTTGTGTTGGTTGTAGAGGTAATAAAGTCCCGCAGCACCTGCCAAAATCGCAACTTTTTGTCCTGTAGATAAGCCCTTTTTAGCTTCGGTTTGGCGATCGCTGACTGTTCTACCAACGGTATCATCAACAGGTGGTGGTGCTGAGGCTTTTTGGGAACCGCCTCCGCAGCTACTTAGCAAGGGTACCATTAGCAATGCCGAAAGTAGCACTGCAAATAGACGCGAAACTATTTTACGTTCTTTATATATTGTGTTCATTGGATTTCTTCATCACCTGTATTTGCTAAAAGCCTCGCTGTTGCAAAAACCAAGTTGGAAATCCTGTTATTTCACCTGGGATTGAAAAAACATATTTCACTTAATTTGTAACTGCACCAGCTACAGCATTTCACTTTTATGATGAGCGGTTTTTTCAAGTCTTCCATCCTGCCTTTGAGAGAAACTGCATTCATCCCAAAGAAATATATTATTCATTTTTGATTAATCAATTTAGCTGAAACGCCCAAATATTCAGCAATTTCTCGGTTATTTTTTCTGGATAAATAAATTAAAAAGATACAGCTACTATGATGATCTTTGCCAAAAAATAGATTAAATATGACATCAAAAAATACTGCCCAAACTAGCACTCGTGTCCTTTTGGCTTTGTGGGATTTGGGAGGAACGCAGCAGGAAGTTAAGAAGGGTCAACTCACTAAGCGAATTGTATCCAAAAGCCAGAAGGCGGCAGATTATCAGGGTTTATTTGAAGAATTGCAGAATCAGGGTGCGATCGCAATCTCCAAAAAAGGATATTCTCTGACATCTCCCAAGGGTTTAGAGGTATTGGGTGAGGGTTTGAGAAGTGGCGAGTTTAAGTTTGAAGGGACAACTGTTAGCACTTGGGTGGCGAATGCATTGGTGAAGTGGATTAGTCAGATTGATGTTGCGGTAGTTAGTGCAGATGTACCAGTTAATGGGGTTAAAGGTGGGTTAGTGAAGCTTTCTGAAGGAATCGCATCTTACGACGAGTTTAAATCTGTGGCGTTGGAAGTATACGACAAGCTTAACCAAAACTACAACCTGGATGATCTTGTCCCAATTTATCGTATCAGGAGAGAAATAGGCGATCGAGTTAGTCGTGAAGATTTCAACACATGGCTGCTAGAAATTCAGGAGAAGGACATTTTGCAACTTCAGGGTGGAAGCATAGAAGATAGCGCCCCCGACAAGATTGAAGATTCCATTACTACTAAAGTCAGTGGATTACGCTGTTATGCTAAACGCCTCAATTTTTAAACTAAGTTTCTCGATTTTTTCCCCTTTTATTTCTCAGTAATTATTTTCAGAAGATGCACAATCATGATTAATTCTTTCTCTTCATACTCAGACATCAACAAAGCTATTACAAGCCATAACCCATTTGATAGATCATTAGTAGTCAGAAATTATGATATCTGGAACAAAACTTTTCCTGATGTTCCTTCCATAAATGCTCATGCATCAGATGCTGTTTATCAGGCAATAGAGCAAATTAGCACAGGAAAACGTTCAGTTATTGGTATAACTATTAAAGCTGAAAAAGGATTAGGTAAAAGTCACTTAATGAGTCGGATTCGCCACCATATTCAGGATGAAGGTGATAGTTTTTTTGTCTATATGAGCGAAGTTGATTATGGTGACTCAAACAAAATACATTCTAAATTTTTAAACACATTGGCATCTAGTCTAAAACAGACTTGTAATCAAAATGTGATGCAATGGCAAGAGATCGCAACTACTTTAGTCAATGAGGTATATAAGTCAAGCTACACTCCTCAAGAGTTAATGAAGCGATTTCCTGGGGTTTTAGCTCAACATCCCAAAATCGTTGATGCTTTGACTGCTAAAGTACTGAAACTTAAGTCAAATATTGAAAATCCTTATTTGATTCAGGCTATCCTATGGACACTTTCTTTAGATAAAGTTTCATTTGCAATTAATTGGCTTGCTGGCAGAGACTTAGCACAGTCACAAGCTGACTCTATGGGATTACCAAATACTAGTCAAGACGATAAAGAAGCTGAAGCATTCCAAACAGTATGTCAAATTCTAGACTTAATTGGTGATTACAGGACAATAGTCATCTGCTTTGATGAGTTAGAAAGCGTCAATTGTAATGAGCAAGGTTTTACGAGGGCACAGGTTATTGCTCTGTTTGCAAAAGATATATATAGCAAAATTAAACGTGGAGTCTTAATTCTAGCTATGTTCGATGAAACTTGGACGCAACAAGTTAAAGTTGTACCACAAGCAGATTCAGTTATTGATAGAATTGGTGAAAAGAAATTTGATTTAAGGCATCTTAATAGTGATGATGTAGTAACTCTTGTTTCGCACTGGCTGAAAGATTTTTATGATACGAATAACTTAACTCCACCTCATCCTGTCTATCCTTTTGATGAGAATAATTTACGAGAGCTTGGTAAAGAAAAACCAATAGTTAGAAAGGTTTTACAGTGGTGTACAAATAATTGGAATTTGCCGGGTGTACCACTGGTGCAAGTAGATCCACTACATAAAATTGAAAAAGCTTTTAATAAAGAACTTACAGCACTTGATAATACAATAGACAATTACTTTGAAGACAGTAGTACCATAGCTAAATCTATAAGTTTTTGTTTATCAACTCTGAAAGGCGAAACTGTAGAGAGAGTAAAAATTGATGACGTTGAAGAAGTTATAGTCAAAAATGTAGATAAAGGCTACCTTAACTTTAGAATTATTGGTAAGGAAGATGGAAGAGTTGTCAAAATAGTCGTAGCAGTTGTACAAGAATCTAGCAATAGATTTGTAAGTGCTGCATTGAGAAGATTAATAGATTATAAAACATTTGATATGACTCGTGGCTGCTTAATTCGTGCCAAAGAAGTGAAACCTAATACTAAAGGAAAAGAACATTTAGATGAACTACTGTCTAAAAATCTAGGAGGAGAATTTGTAAAGCTTAGTATTGAGGATATTAAGCCTCTTTTAGCAATTTTATTTGTTCAGCAAGCTTGCAAAGATTATGAAATTAGTGAAGAGGAAATTTCTCAGTTTATAGTTAAACACAAAATTGCAGTTGATAACTACTTGATACGTGAAATTTTAAGTTATCCATCTGGTCAAATTCCCAGTGGCTTAATAAATGAAGAATGTGTTGTTGAAACTCAGCCTATACAAAATCCAAATGTAACGAAAGAGCTAGACGCTATGCTTGATAATTTAATTGTTAAACTTGGTTTATGAGTAATCTAATTTTGCTCAATACTGCCTTATGTCTACCTTCTCCCGATGTTGAAGGTTTGCTACAGGGTCGAATAATCATAGCTCTACCCCGGACATTTATTCATCCGGGGCGTTCCTTTGCTCTCTGTGCGTCTGAAAGCTCAACCAATGTGTTACCTAATGAACAATACTACAAATCAAATTTCTTGACGGTTACACAGAAAGCTATTACTCAAATAAGTTCTGAAACAGTCTGGATTCAATCTTGGGGTAAGTGTGAACTGTGCCAAATCTTAAATAATTCAGAATCGTTAAAAGCTTTGTCACAATTAAATATTTGGACAACAAAAGGATTACAAGAAATTCTGCTGCAAAGGAAGCATATCTTTCTTGCTTATTTGCGTGTCTATTTGTTATCTCAGCCAATTAAAATACCTGTGAATCCACAAAGCCAGTTTATAGGTTTACCTGATCCTTTGAAGGTATCTGTTGATTTACCAGTATTAAACGATCACACCTTCGCCCAACGCAAACACCAGTTAGAAAAGCTAGAACCCCCACTACATCCTGAATTGGAAGAATTGCAGAGTGCGATCGCATCCTTAACCATTAGCCAACCAGCAGCTAAACAATTAGACGACGATATCAAAGTATTTTTAGGTTGGAGTAGTGACAAGCTAATTAAGCAACCCGATCCAAATTTAGCTTGGATAAATGATATTGCAGCATTGGGCGATCGCAGCATTGAGCTAGAGGATAAAAAAACTAACCATGAAGCTGGTACAGACTTTGAAATCATCGCACGCCGTAGCCTTGATTTTTTAGGATTCAAAGTTGAAGAGAACTACAAAGGCGGTGCAGGTGGCTTAGACTTATATTGCTCACAGCCTTATCCTCTTGTTTGTGAATGTAAAGCAGGTAAAAGCATTCCCGATCGTGCAGTAGAAGAATTAGATAGGATTGGTAGAAGGCATCTAAAAGAAAATTATCTCCAAGCTGTAAGGTTAATTATTGGCCCAGGTAAACCGACTAAAAATTTAAAAAAATCTGCTGAAATATCAAAAATCAGTATTATAAATGTAATGACTCTACAAAAGCTAGTTGAATTCAAAGCAAAATATCCAGGTGCTATTAATTTAGTCGAATTACAGCAATATCTAGAACCTGGGCAAATTGACTATAAAATTGATGAATATATTGATAAAGCTGAGAAAGAGATTAAATTGCGATCGCACGTTATCCAGCTTGTCAAAAACTATTTAGAAAACTCAGGGATAAAATCTGCTGGTGTTGAAGCTTTACATGGTGCGTATTTCGGCTCACATCCGCCACAGCCAATAGAAACAGCAGAAATGCACGAAATTCTGATAGAACTTTCTTCACCCTTAACAGGCTATTTAGGAAGAATAAAAGGTAGCGATTGGAATAGCGATCGCTTTTACTTTCTCCGCAACTTACCTCTTAACTAAAGATAGTAAAATATATCTCTTTTCTTACCTTCGCGCTCTTTGCGCTCTTCTCTAACAAGACGCTGCGCGAATGCGGTTCGTTTGAAAGTAGGTGAAATGTATAGGCGTAGACATCCGTAGGCATCACAGTTAACCAAAAGTTAATATATCAGCCTGATAATTAACTATCAACGGCAGAATTTTTAGCCACTCTGAACCTAATAAAACTTCTATAATTTCATCTCCTGCATAAACAGGAGTTTTATACTCTTGTTGGTTTAATATCAACTTTCCTAAGTATATTTCAAACAAGGTTTCACCTTGTGCAGTTCGCAAAGTTTCCTTACCAATATAAGCCCAGTTCAGACTCTCTAAATCTTGTTTGTTAATAGCCAGAAAGCCTGTAAAACCAGAATCTAACATAGCATATACAGGCAAATTTAATTCATCATAAGTTATTAACTCAACTTCAAAAAATAGTTGCCCCTTTTCTCCAAAATTACCCTGAATCATATTCTACCAGTGGTTCCTGTTTCATTCAGACAAAAAACACAGTGGTCAGTATTTGGGTATTTTTCAAGGGCTTTTTTGTGAGCTTGCATTTTATCTGCATCAATCAAATAATCACCACTATTTGGCTCCACAGCAATATACCAGCCATAGTGTTCTTGAATAAAATCGGGGCGTACACGGTCAAAAATGTTCCGACAGCGCTGATAAAATACCTCATCTTCAGCTTTGCGTCTAGCAAGTTCTTCTGGTGATAAAGTACGTTCTGGAAAAATTCTGCCTCGACGTGCGGGTTCTTTTGCCGTTGATTCAGTCATAATAATTAACCCATTTATGAATGCTGCCTTAACTTTATTTTACAAGAAGATAAAAGCGATCGCTTTTACTTTCTTGGCGATTTACTTATTAACTAAAGATAGCAAAATATATCTCTTTTCTTACCTCTGCGTTCTCTCCGCCTCTATGGTTCGTTTAAAAATAACAGAAGTGCAATTCTGTGTAGTTAATTCATGAATAATTAATACTATCTATTGACTTAATTTTATTTTATGAGAATAAATAACGAGCGTAGGCATCGCAATCTTTCGTTTTTTCTCTCAGTATAGATTATTCTTTGTGATAAACCTTACAAAACTCTTATACTTATCTACTGTGTAACTTCATTTACATTAGATAAGTGATTTAGTACTGTCGAAGAAACACATTATACTTACTACACTGGAGTTAATTAATTACAAACCTCTATCAAGTTTAAAACTTAGGCAAGATGACCCATGTATTATCAAATTTGGAATTTCTTTCTTAAAGAAGATAAATACATTTATTGGAAAGAAAAAATAAAAATCAATAGAGGGTTTGACACAGTTACATGGCAAAAGATTGTTGATTTTTTATCGTTAGTAGAGCAAACTTTCCAATTGAAAAGTCAATTAGCAGAAACTGCTAGCCTTGAGCCGTTTCTAAAGTTGGCAATAGAAAATGGGTACAATTTGACTGCCGAAGAACTTGCCTGGTTTCTAATTACAAGGAGACAAATTTGGGATCTTTTTGATTTTGCCCAAAAAACACCATCACTCAAAGAAGAATTGCTCATTGCTAAAGATCCGCAGCAATTCGTCAACGTAGCTGCCGAGAATGGCTATTACTTTTCTATAGAAGAGTTAGCTTGGTTGTTAATCGAAATCAAATCATCGTCAGAATTAGTATCCATTAACAATAGTGTTGGAGAGATTCTCACAGGTTCAAACTACGGCAGAATTGAAATCGGATACTGGATTTGGCTGGCGGAAGACTGGGGAATTGTGCCACCATTCTGTCATATAGAGAAGCCGGGTAATTTATTATCTGGAGATACCAACAATCCTTTTTTACTTGATCGCTGTTTCCTACCCAAGAGCTATTTTAATCAACGCCTCTTGGTAAGTAGTAATTCTTAATTCTTAATTAAGAGGATTTTTAAATATCCTTGTAAATCCACGCCAGAAGCAACCAGAGTTGCTGACATTAAAAAGCTACAGGGTGCATAAGCTGTTAAGCATATAAGAAAGCACATTGAGATCGCAGGGAACAAGGGGGAGGGTTTGCAGCTTTTAGTACCATGAAAATGCTGCAATTTAAATGAGGATATACTCTAAATCACGAATTATACAGTGAAGCATCCTAGACGGAAGATATATCTTCTATCTAGGATGCTTCACGAAAAATTGTTGCTGATACAACAATTTTGTCCAAAATGTGATACTTAAACTAGAGCTATCAGCTAGCAGAAATCTTTAAACTACCGGGTTTGTGAAGATCACCTTGCAAAACGATACCTCGCTGATTGGCATGGATATGACGCAAAATCTTGTAAATTGCCTCAACTTGCTCTGATGCGCCTGCCTTTTCGGCAAGTTCGTCAAGAGAAAGGGGAGTTTTTTCTTTTTGTAGCACTGCTACGACTCGTGTTTGCAAATCGAGAATGGAGGCAGCAGCTTTTTTGCCAGCTTCTACACCTGGTTGATGGTAGGCGTTGATGTTGACCAAACTAGCATATAAACCAACAGCACGCTCATACAAAGCAATTAATGCCCCTACAGTTCGGGGGTTAACTTGGGGAATGGTGACTGTAATCGAATCGCGGTGATTTTCATAAAGCGCTTGTCGGGTTCCTTGAAGAAAACCGGAAAGATAATCGCCTGATGTAACTCCTGGATCTATTTCAGTGGATGGGCCTTGACGATCTTCCAACACTTCGATGAAGGTAGCAAAGAAATTCGCTACACCCTCGCGTAACTGCTGGACGTAAGCGTGTTGATCTGTTGAGCCTTTGTTGCCATAAACGGCGATGCCTTGATGGACAACGTTGCCGTCTAAGTCTTTTTCCTTGCCCAAGGATTCCATCACCAGCTGTTGCAAATAGCGACTGAATAAAAATAAGCTGTCCTTGTAAGGTAGGACAACCATATCTTTTTCGCCTTTTCCGTTACCAGCAAAGTACCAAGATAAAGCGAGTAAGGCTGCTGGGTTGTTTTTCACATCTGGGACGCGGGTAGCGTCATCCATCTCTTTTGCACCATCTAGCATGGCGCGAACATCAATGCCTTGCAATGCGGCGGGTACTAGCCCTACAGCAGACATTTCTGAGGTGCGTCCTCCTACCCAGTCATACATGGGAAATCTGGCCAGCCAACCTTCGTCTTTGGCTAGTTTATCGAGGTTGCTATCAACGCTGGTAATAGCTACTGCATACTGAGCAAACTCCAAATTATTTCCAGCGTAGGCTTTTTTAACTTCAATCATGCCGTTACGAGGTTCCGGTGTTCCTCCAGATTTGGAGATCACCAATACCAAAGTGCTGGCGAGGCTATTTCGTAGATGATTGAGAACGCGATCAATACCTGCCGGATCGTTGTTATCGATAAAGTGAATTTTCAGGGGCGGGAAATCAGGAGCGAGAGCTTCTGCGACGAATTGGGGGCCGAGGGCGGAACCACCAATGCCAATGGAGATAATATCCGTGAAGCGGTTTGCTCTGGGAGGATGAATAGCACCTGTTTGGACTTTTTCGGCAAAGGCTTCGATTTGTTCTAGGGTTTGGACAATTTCTTGTGTAAGTTCTGGAGCTGGCGCTAAATCAGGATTTCGCAGCCAGTAATGTCCAACCATACGGTTCTCGTCAGGATTTGCGATCGCACCCTTCTCTAGTTGAGCCATATCCGCAAACGCCTTGTCAAACTTCGGCTGCAACGATTCCACAAAGGCATCATCGAACCGAATTCGACTTATATCTAAGTACAGTCCTAATCCCTCGTGGAAATATAACCAGTTTTGGTATCGTTGCCAAAGTGCCCTAGCATCCATAGGGAAATCTCAAATAAAGTGTTTTTCAAAAACCAGTTTAATGGAAGGTTATAGCGATCCCTGCCTAGCCTTATACAGTTTACAGTTTTCAGTGTTCCCTTGACTCTTGACTTTAAACATCTGGCATAGGAATGACACGCAGAAATTTCACAATTTCACCCCGAATTTCTATACCAATCAGATAATTATCAAGGGTAAAACGGTGAAAAATGCCTTCACTATCAAGCTGTCGCAGTTCTTTTAAATCAGTCAGTTGCCACTTTTGGGCTAACTCAATAAAAACAAAATCATGCACCCGCTCGTAGGCGGCAGGCTCTAAATTCTTCAGGTCTAGTAAAAAAGACCTGGCATAGCGCATTTCCAGACTCACTAGGCGTTACCTTAACCAAAACTTTCGGGGTCACTGGCACTAGAAAAGAAAGCGCTGCTGAATTAAAAAAACATCAACAGTCTTACCGCTTCCTCATGGGTTAAGATATCCCACGGTTGCTGCGATCGCTTAACTTGTTGTATCGCTTTAAGCATATAAAAGTCACAATGTAAAGCTTCGAGAACGTTCCAAATGCCTTGCAAATCGTCATCGGCTAACTGCTCGATTAAATGATGCATTCTAAGTCGCAACAAATTCATACGTTAATTATTCCCTACCACCAAACACCAACAATAAATAGTATTCCCATAAAATTAGCTACGCTCAAGCTACGCTAAAATTTATTCGCCCGCCGCGAGGGGCAGAGGGGCAGGGGAGACAAGGAGAATAACTATGCCAATGCCCAATGCCCAATGCCCAATACTTCTCTACGAGAGGCTGCGCCAACGACTACGCGGTAGTTGAATCTCGACTCACTTCTCCTGTCGGAGAGGCTGCGCCAACGACGCCGCTCAGTGCAAGTCGCTCGATTACCGCGTAGTCGAAACTCAGTACAAGTGCCCAATTCCCAATACTTCGACTACGCTCAGTACAAGTGCCCAATTCCCAAATAAATTTAATATGGTTGACTATCTCATTTTCTTAGCAATTTCTACAGCACTTTTCGCTCTCTTCGCACTAGGACTCAATTTGCAGTGGGGCTTTACTGGGCTAATTAACTTTGGTCATATTGCTTTCATGACTCTGGGGGCATATACAACCGTATTGTTAAGCGTAAAGGGCGTACCCCTACTGATATCAGCACTAGCCGGGGCAATTGTCGCCACCTTGTTAGGTTTGGTAATTGGTTTTGCAACTCTACGCTTGCGGGAAGATTATCTGTCAATTGTCACTATTGGTACAGGGGAATTAATTCGTTTGGTGGTGAATAACCAGGAATTACCTGTGGGTGACACCTGGATTTCTGGGGCGTTTGGTGTCCAAAGTTATCCCATACCCCTATCCACAGAGCCGAATTTGTTTGTCAAATTTGTGATGATTGGGTTGTTAACGCTACTTGCTGCTGTAACTTTTTTTACCTTATGGCGATGGATTCGCACCACCCAAATATCTCGGACTACTGATTTGGGAAAAAGAATGACTAGCAAGCAAGAATTCGCATCGCGTTTGGGTGTGGGAATTGTGTTAGCAATTTTGGCGACAGCGATTTATATTTCTGGGGTAATCGGACTGTATAACTACAACCCAAAAGCGGGTTTAATGCTGGTGTTGCTGCTGGTTTTAGCATTTGTATACTGGCGCTTAGAAATTTTGGTGCGATCGCCTTGGGGTAGAATTCTCAAAGCCATCCGCGAAGATGAAGAAATTCCCAAAGCGCTGGGAAAAAATGTTTTTTGGTATAAATTACAATCTCTGATGTTAGGGGGTGCGATCGCGGGTATCGCTGGTGCTTTCTTCGCTTGGCAACTGGGAGCCATTTACCCTGATAATTTTCAACCGCAGATCACCTTTGACACTTGGATTATGGTGATTTTAGGCGGTTCTGGGAATAATGTTGGCACAATCTTAGGTGCAGTAATTTTCTTTGCTTACGATGCGTTAACGCGAGAAGTCTTACCCAGAATCGTTTCCCTTGATGAAGCACGTTTGGGCGCATTTCGGATCATGGTAATCGGATTAATTTTGATGGTACTGATGATTTGGCGTCCTCAAGGTATCTTAGGGAAAAAAGAGGAACTCACCCTTGGTAAATAATTATTCATCCCCACTTCCCCTTTTGGCAGCCACTGGACTTTCTAAAAGCTTTGGTGGTGTCAAAGCAGTTAATGAGGCCAGAATCGAAGTTGCTAAAGGCAGCATTACGGGCTTGATTGGCCCCAATGGTGCTGGTAAAACTACTTTATTTAATTTACTCTCAAACTTCATCCGCCCAGATAAGGGACGAGTGATTTTTGACGGCGAACCGATTCACAATTTGCAACCATATCAAATCGCCCAGCAGGGGGTAATCCGCACTTTTCAGGTTGCACGAACTCTCTCGCGGTTATCGGTGTTAGAAAATATGCTGCTGGCGGCGCAAAAACAAACGGGCGAAAATTTTTGGCAGGTGCAGTTGCAACCGCACGTTGTCGCGAAGGAAGAAAAGCAGCTGCAAGAGCGGGCAATGTTTTTATTAGAATCTGTAGGCTTGGCCAAAAAAGCACACGATTATGCTGGTGGCTTGTCTGGTGGACAACGCAAGCTGCTGGAAATGGGGCGGGCGTTGATGACTAATCCCAAGTTGATTTTGTTGGATGAACCGGCGGCTGGGGTGAATCCGAAACTGATTGATGATATTTGCGATCGCATTATCACTTGGAACCGTCAAGACGGAATGACCTTTTTGATTATCGAACACAATATGGATGTGGTTATGTCTTTGTGCGATCGTGTTTGGGTACTTGCTGAAGGGCAAAATTTAGCTGACGGTACGCCAGCAGAAATTCAAACTAATCCCAAAGTTCTAGAAGCTTATTTGGGAAAATAGAGTGTGATTGACTTTCTGTGCCAAACTCTCCCTATGTGGGAGAGAGGCTTTCATTCTTGCTTTTCTTCTCTGGTAAGGAACAGTTTAGGTTTAAGAGAAAGCCGCACACGTTGTTAAATCTTCGGAAATTTGGCTTTTGCAGGACTTACGCAACTGGCACAGCGTGATCGCTATTTTATAGTATTTATGTACTATATAAAGTGGCTGACCCATAGG
>NZ_JAVRBY020000061.1:0-40562 GCF_034531035.1 Nostoc sp. DedQUE02
AATGATTTCGACAATAGTGAAACTTTTGATTTCAACCTACAACTCACGAATTTTACACGCGATGGATTGCTTTCTTTCTTAACAGAACTCCACGGCTCCATTACCAATTTCACCAACATTACCCCGCCCGATGAGGCTAGCTGACACACTAGCCGAAACGGTGGCACAGAATGCCACCGTCGCGGATTGTGTCCAAAGCATCCGCAAGTTAATTAGTATTGTGCAGCGTTCAGAGTGAAATGCGCCCCTTTTCGTGAGGCGTTCCCCAATTCATGCGCGACACAACTCTAGTTAACTCCCCGAATGCGTTTACTCCTGAATCGCGCCCCTTATATGTGGGGCGTTAGGGTGATTCGTGCGCTATTAAGTTCGGGTAATTCAAGAGATGCCAGTCTCTAAAACCATCACTCATATCTCGCAGAACCATGACAATAGAATTAACAATTCTGGGAATTGATGTTAGTAAATCAAGCGTAACTTGCCATATTTGAACACAATATCCCAAGGGCGGATTACAAACATATTGGAATAAAACCAGAAATAAAGCATCAAGTTTATATCCGGCTTTTTACTCCAATCCTGATGCTAAGAAGAAGCAAAAATCAGCTTTTGAATTTGCAGATTATTTAGCAGAAATCAAGCCAGATTATGCCGTTTTAGAACCAACCGGAAACCACTATTCAAGACTGTGGGCATCCATCCTTAAAAAGCTAGAAATCAAAATTCTTTGGGTTGGTCACGTCGAACTCAGACGTTATCGCGGAGGTAAAAACCTCCCGAATAAAAGCGATCCAGCTGATGCTTTAGCAATGGCTGCTTACGGTCACGATCCAGATCACCGACTGGAAACTGGCGAATTAAACATGAGATATTTCCTCATGCACCGCCCTGAACCCATAGATGAACTCCGCGACGTGTGCCAACAGCTAGAACATCTCAACCGGGTGCAATCGCCAATTGTGAATTATGCCCGTCAGCTTCTGGCTTGGCAGTTTCCAGAAATGGCGCACACCAAGAGCGCATCTAGTAAACCAGGATTACTGCCACCACTTTGGGGATGGTTAGCTAAAAGGCTGGAAATTTCGCCCGCCGCCAAAACCCGAATTGAAAATCGTTATAAAATTTCCATCGCCCAAGACTATGAAATTGAGTTTGACCCAATCCTAGAACTCCATGCTGGTTGGATGTGCGATATTGCCCTTTTTGAGCAGCACTTAGAGGCAAGAATCACTCAAATGCTCTCTGAAGATGAATTTCAGCCTTACATGAGCGTGTTTGACAAATTCGGTTTTGGCCTGAGAGTGCGATCGCGACTGCTTACCAGGATTTATCCCTTTGAGTCGTTCCTGGGTGTCAATGGCAGGCCAGTCATTGAATACGAAGTGCGGGAGGTGAAGAAAACGGAACGCGATCGCAAAAACGGAGAAACCACCGTCAGACGTTTAGCCGGTGATACCAAACGCATTAAACGCAACCGCAGCCGCGACACTTTCAAAATGCGTTTGGGTATGGGTACTGTGCTGGAGCAGTCGGGGGATGGTCTAGTAGAGAAAGCTAGCGGCTCGTCACTATGTCGAATTAGCCTGTGGCAGTACGTCTTAACCGGGGTTGAAACCGGCAGGCTACCAAGCAATGACCTAACTAAGGAGTTGATCGACTACCGTGACTCACTTAAAGCTAATGTCACTGAGCAAGGTGAAAAATTGCTAGGTGGTAAACACATCCAGGGAAAGCTGATGAGCAAAGTAGTTAACCTACTGTTCCAAGAATTGTGTAAAATAATTACCCTAACCTGATGTTATCAGTGAATCAGCATTTAAAACCGAGGGGGATGAGTAGGGATACTCATCCCCCCAACTTTTGTAAATCCCCACAAAAATTTCAGTTACCCTGAATTGGGTATGGGGCACTTGTACTGATTTTCGACTACGCGGTAATCGAGCGAAGTCGAGATTCAACTACCGCGTAGCCGTTGGCGTGGTAACAGAGCGTAGTCGTTCGCGGAGCGTCTCGTAGAGAAGTGCAGCCTCTCTAAGAGTTGTATTGGGCATTGGGAAAACGCTTTTTTATTGTCTGCTTATCCCCAAGTCTTGCTTGCTTCTTAGCCATTCCCCAATCCCCAGTTGAATTGTTATGCTGGATTCCAAGTGCCGTGGAAACTGTAGGGAATAACGCTAGGTAATCCTAGTTTGCAAACGGGTTCTGCATCCAGGCGATCGCTATCAAATACCCAAACTTCACTACTATGAGAATTACCATCGTATACAACGGTTAACACCCAGCCTTGCTCAGGGTTTTGGGCATCTTGGGCGTAGATGGGTTCTGAAGGATAGCGGTTTTCTCCTAAGTCTGCTTCGGTGAGGGTTTCGGTTTTGTAGTCGAAGCGGGCGATCGCACCAAACGATTCTTTGTCTATATCCCCTCTTTGAGGCATTAATGATATGTAAGTATAGCGCCAAGGTTGCCCAACTTGCGAGTGCTGCACTACAGGAAATTCACACTTGCGATTGACAACTTCCTGTATTGCCGTTACTTTAGCCGTTTGGGGATTGAGGCGTACTTGCCACAATGTTCCTTTAGAAACTGTGTGTGTCTCACCAGTTGCAAATTCTCTAAGATACTCATTAGTTTGTTGAAAATCTGCATATCGCACCATGTCTAGAATCACGGAACCGTCTTCATCTTCATAGCCATTGCCAAAATGCCAATTAAACCAAGGATCGGTTTCGCCACGACTAACTAAAGATAAGTTTTCCCGGTCAAAGATTAACACCTGGGTTCCTAATTGAGGTTCCCACACCAGAGATTCACTAAAGGTAGTCAAACCTAGCAGAACTGACAGTGTTTTCATCCGCATCGGTGGCATAAAAAACACTAGATACTTTTGAGTTAAAACAAAATCATGCATTATCGAGCAGCGATCTAGCTTAAAAGCAGTTTTTTGGATAATTTTGCCAGTCGCATCGCTTTTGTAGAGATTCAGTTGTACAGAACTGCCGATGCTGATGCCAAAGTTAAAAATCTCACCTGTTTGGGAATCGCGCTTGTAATGAGCAGAATAAGGTAATCCGTTATCCAAAGCACCTAAATCATCCAATCCCTTGGTTTCTAAAGTTTGCAAATCAAGGCTATATGGATTGGTTACTTCCCATAAAGCCAACAATTTATCAGGTAAAGCCAACACTGAGGTATTTGCTGCATTCTTAATTTGTTGACCCCAACGCTTCCAGATGGGGCCTGGCGGATGCATCCCATAGACACCATAAAGAAACCTATCCGCTTGAGTTTCAGCTTGATATTCTGCGGTTTGCACATAGCGATAGACTCCGGTGGCTCCTGCATCCGTGAAATGAACGCCAAGAATTGCCCCATCTCCATCAAACCAGTGTCCCACGCGAGTGCCACCGCGTTCTAGCCGTGCGGGGCCATTGCGGTAAAGTGTGCCACGCAAGCCATCTGGAATTTTGCCAGAAATAATTGACAGTTGAGTAAGAGGAAATTCTTTTGCTGGTTCTGCGATCGCACTCGCCCAAGATTTATCGATTGACTTTTTAGTAATAGTATGCATATTAAAATTTATGAAAATATTAATGTAGACAATTACATTGTTGCAATTTTTTAATTGCTATACCTCAGAATCTCAAATTTCACCTCGTCGAGCAAAAGCTGCTTCTTACCACTCTGGTAAAAAATACCGAAACTATTAAGATTAGAAGCATCTGCCTACTGAATACTCACTAATCTTTCCTAGCCATGCCTCTGTCACGCATAGTAACGCTGATTGTCGGTCTGATCGTCATTTTGGGGCTAGCTCTATGGCTAATTGATTCGCTATCACGCCTCTACTGGCAATTGTCCTATTCGCCGTTGCTAGGCAATTTGCTGTTGTTGCTGCTGATTGTCCTCATTGGAGCCTTGGTTGCGGCTTTTGTCTATTATGTATTGGTAATTCAATCTGGGGAAAAGCGATCGCGTCGCAACCCGAAGCGAGTGACTGCGGCCCAAATTCCGGCTGCTAAATCTGACGCTGCTTCTACAACTCTCCAGGCTGTGCGGCAACAAGTAGCGCAAATTCAAGATGAAGTCACCCGCCAAGCTTTATTAAGTCGATCGCGAGAGATTGAAGCCAACCTAGCACGGGGTGAACTTCAAGTAGTGGTATTTGGTACGGGGAGTGCTGGCAAAACTTCTCTAGTTAATGCAATTATGGGGCGCATGGTCGGTCAGGTAGATGCACCAATGGGTACAACTCAGGTTGGGGAAACCTATTGTTTGCGTTTAAAGGGATTAGAACGCAAGATTTTAATTACAGATACGCCAGGGATTTTAGAAGCCGGGGTAGCGGGAACGGAACGGGAACAAATGGCGCGAGAATTGGCAACAGAAGCAGATTTACTGTTGTTTGTGGTAGATAATGATTTACGACGCTCAGAATATGAGCCGTTGCGGGGGTTGGCAGAAATTGGGAAGCGATCGCTCCTTGTTCTCAACAAAACTGATTTATATACAGATGAAGATAAAGAATCTATCCTCGCGAGATTGCGTCAACGGGTACGGGGATTTATTGCTACTAATGATGTGGTAGCGATCGCTGCTAATCCTCAACCTGCACAACTCGAAACTGGCGAAACCTTTCAACCGGAACCGGATATTGTTCCCTTGCTGCGACGCACGGCTGCTGTTTTACGTGCCGAAGGTGAAGATTTGGTAGCAGATAATATTCTTTTACAATCTCTGCGATTGGGAGACGAAGCGCGAAAACTCATCGATGGCCAGCGTCGCCGTCAAGCTGACAAAATCGTGGAACGGTTTCAATGGATTGGTGCTGGTGTAGTATCAGTCACGCCGATACCAGTTGTAGATTTATTAGCGACAGCAGCTGTCAACGCTCAAATGGTTGTAGAAATTGGCAGAGTTTATGGCTGTGAATTGAATATGGAACGCGGACGAGAATTAGCTCTTTCTTTAGCGAAAACTATCGCTAGTTTGGGGATTGTCAAAGGAGCAATTCAATTATTATCTACAGCGTTGCAACTCAATGTTGCTACCTTTCTGGTTGGTAGGGCAATTCAAGGCGTGACGGCAGCTTATTTAACGCGAATTGCTGGTAAAAGTTTTATTGAATATTTTCGTCATGACCAAGATTGGGGTGATGGGGGAATGACGGAAGTTGTGCAGAAACAGTTTCAAATTAATCGCAGAGATGAATTTATTAAAGCTTTTATTCAGGAAGCGATCGCGCGGGTAGTCAAGCCGTTACAAGAAAAATCTGAGGCGATCGAGGAAGAAGAAAGCAGAGAATAAAAAGTTTGTAATAGGGACTTCAATCTTCAAAAGCAGGAATAAAGTCCTTACTACAAACATTTTTGATTCAACGTAAATTAAATTAGCCTATAGATTTTGGAATGCTTTTCTTTGAAGCTTTAACCACAAACCCGTAATGCCAACAAGCACTGCCCCGCTAAGAGTGCCAGGTTCTGGAACAGTAGCTAGATCGGTATCAAGCACAAGTTTAGCAGACGAATCACTAAATCCAAACAGATACTGATCTCCAATTCCAAGATCCCCCAGAAGCGCACCTCCAATTGAGAAAAACTCTCCACTTCTTTTGTTAATATCTGCAATAGCGTCTGAGTTGAGAACAAAACTTAGAATTTCGTTTTGATCGCCAGAGGCGGTAACATTAAAATTACCGTAATTTTTACCACTTCCCAAATCGTTATAAATATTGATGTCGGGATTATTAACTTTTTGACTAAGTACATCAGCAGGTGTTGAAACATCAAAAAAACCTAAAGTCTTTATTGGATCTCCTGAACCTTTAAATCGTTGAACTTGCAAAGTTGCTGAAGAGACTCCAACTAATGAACTAAGATCGAATGTAAAAAAGCTATGATAACCGTTAGCAGTGTTTCCAGTTATATAGTTGCCGTTCTCGTTACTGTTAGTTATGTCCTTACTCCACCAACCTTGATTTGAACTACTCAAACTAACAGTTGCTGCTTGGGCTATGTTCAGCGTACCTAATCCAAATCCAACAATGGCAGCCGTAATTGCCAGTTTGTAACAGTTTTTGAGCATATATCCCTCTAAATTTGAACCTGTTTAGCTGAAATTCAAAAAAATTTCCCCTATGCAATCATTGCTTTTCAAAAAACGCAGATGCTCGACAATTAAAGTAACTAAACGTAGTGAAAAATTCAGTATTGCACTAGGGTTTTGTGGCATTGTAAATTATGTATTAAATAAAACAATGCTGTTGTTAGGATAATAGAATAAAAAACATTATCTCCAGCAAAAATATATAAGCTTTATATAAACTTTATATAAAGCTTATATAAACTTTATAAGTTTTTCATTTTTTACTTTCAAATTGCATCTAATTTCTTACAAAGAGATGAATGATAAATAGCTTTGAAGGTTGAAATTTTTTATTAGTTATCTAAAAATATATAGAATTATAAAAAGCTAATAAACTTAATAAGTCTTAATAAATAAAAATACTATTTTTTAAGTAAAACTACTGGAATAAATCAAGTTGACATCGAAATAGTTAAGTTCAGTAAATATATTCTTCAAGCATTCCGGAAACAAGAGGGAATGTCAGAAAAACTAGATAAAAGGACTTACTGAGTAACCAGGTCATGACCCACCACATAATCGGTAAATTACTACAAGGGCGTTACCAAATTGTCCAAAGCCTGGGTGCAGGGGTTTTTGGACAAACATACATTGCTATAGACGTAGATTATCCAGACAATCCCAAATGCGTTATTAAACAGATCAAAGTTAGCAGTTCCGAATCCGACTACTTGGAGATGCTGAGGTTACTGTTTCTGACTGAAACCGAAACCCTCAAGCTTCTAGGAAGCCATGACCAAATTCCTGAATTTATCGCCTGCTTTGAAGAAAACGAGCGATTTTATATAGTGCAAGAGTGTATTGAAGGACATGCGCTAACTGCGGAATTGCCCATCGGTCAACAATGGGGCTGTCTGTGGAGTGAAAGCGAAGTTGTAGAATTTTTGATAGATGTCTTAAGTATTCTAGAATTTGTTCACTCTCAAGGTGTGATCCATTGCGATATCAAACCGGAAAACTTGATCAGACGTACTAGCGATGCCTCCGGCAAGGGCAAAGCCCTACGCAAGTTAGTTATGATTGACTTTGGCTCAATCCAGTCTATCGATTTTGGCATAGGTGCGGAATTGCCCATTTATCGAATTCCCGTCACTTCATTGGGATACATACCCCCAGAACAATTTATTGGTCAAACACAACCCAATAGTGATATTTACGCTTTGGGTATGATTGCCATTCAGGCTTTAACAGGGCTAGAACCACTACAATTAAAAGTTGATCCTTATACTAATGAAATTTTTTGGCGTTCTCAAAACACGCCAGTTAACGATTATCTAGCTGCTGTTCTCAGCCAAATGATCCGCTACAATTATCAAGACCGCTTTCAGTCTGCGAGTGAAGTACTGCGGGTACTTAAGCAGATGGTATGGGAAACTCAGCTATCAAAAATATTAGAAGCAGATTCTCAATTTTCCCTAGAAGTAGCGAAAAATCCTGCGCCTGGAAAATCATCAGTGTTATTCACAGGAATGAAAGTAGGACTGGCAGCTAATTCTTTATTAATGGGATTTGGTGTATATTCTTTAGTTAATACTGCACCCGCATACTCAGAAACAGATACTTTATATAAAGCAAAAAAAGAATATCAAGCAGGGGATTTGGAAGAAGCGATCGCACTAGCTAAATCAATTCCCTCCCACAGCAATGTTTACCCAGAAGCGCAAGCTACAATTGAAGAATGGCAAGAACAATGGCAAGTAGCTGCACAGCAATACGAAATAGCACAAATAGCTTTTCATGAGAGCAGATGGTCAGATGTTCTTCATGCTGCTGCTAAAGTTCCAAATATTTTATATTGGCAATCTAAAACAGATAAACTAGTTCAGAAAGCATCTGTAAATATTGAAGCGCAGACACAAGATTTATTAGCAAAAGCTTACGAAAGAGCCGAGAACAAAGATTTTTCTGCTGCATTACAATATCTGCGTCAAATTCCTCAAGAAAGCCATGCAGGTGCTTTAGTTCAAGAAAAGTTGGCTGAGTATGATCGAAAGCGGCAGATCAGAGCAGCTTACTTTTTACAGAAAGCCTATAAAAAAGCATCTATTGGTGATTTCGATCGGGCTGTAAAATTTCTCAAAAATATTCCTCAAGATACTTTAGTTTTTGCTCAAGCTCAAGTCAAATTGAATGAGTATACTCAAAAACAACGCATAATAGCTGATAATCAAAAGGTAGCTTTTGCAAAAAAAGCAAATTCATTTCTCCCGAAAAAGTCAGCTACTAGAATTGAATATCTTCAGGGAGTAAATTACCTGCAAGAAGTGAATATTCGGTAGTTACAGCAATTTCTGGATAAATGGATTTGTGACATACAGCAATTCTCAGATGCTTAGAATACAGTCATTGTAATACCAATTCTTTATGAAGCTGCATAGAATTCGATCCCCCCTAGTCCACGCCAGTCGCTCCACTTGGGGAGACCCCAAGACCGCGCTGGCTCCCCTTAAAAAGGGGGGAACCGGAAAAACGTCTATCAAAGTCCCCCAATTTATCGGGGGATTTAGGGGGATCGAGATATCTGCAACTTCACATTAAATTGGTATAAGGGTGCAATATCTTGTGCCCTTATGCGTGTGGTTTATTTATATGAATCCTCCACTGATATCGTGTCCGGTTAAAGACTTATCATTTCATTTAGACCGCAGGGAGCAGGAGAAAAGGGGCTTTTGCGCTTTTTGCACAGATACGGGAATTATAACTAATTAGGCGGACATGATATGATAAGCTAAAAAACATTAATTTATCGGATGGGTAGTTCAATGATAAACTCTATGCCTTCACCTGGTTTAGAATCGTATGTGAGCTTGCCGTGATGATTATTAACCACAATTTGGTAAGCAATAGATAGACCAAGCCCGGTTCCTTTGCCAACGGGTTTTGTTGTATAAAAAGCATCAAATATTTTTGTGCCATCTGCTTTGTTTATACCTAAACCATTGTCGGCAACTCTTAAAATAACTTGCTCTCCAACTAACTCAGTTTTAATTTTAATTACTCCAGGATTTTGATAATTTGTATCAATATTTTTATTTTTTTCTTCAATCGCATCGATCGCATTACAAATTAAATTCATAAAAACCTGATTTATTTCGCCAGGAAAACACTCAATAAGTGGCAAATCCCCATATTCTTTAACTAATTGGATGGCTGGGAGTTGAGCATTTCGTTTAAAGCGATGTGTGAGAATGAGTAATGTACTTTCTAAGCCTTCATGCAAGTTAACTAGTTTCTTACCAGCTTCTCTGTGGCGCGAGAAGTTGTTCAGATATGACACAATTTCTGTAACGCGATTTGTACCAACTTGCATGGATTGAATAATTTTAGATAAATCATCTAACAAAAAGTTAATATCATTTTTATTAATTGCGGCTTGAATTTCATCTGGTGGTTCTGGCAGATATTTTTGATAGAGATATAGTAAATTTACTACCTCTTGTACATACTGTTCAACAAAATTTAAGTTGCCAGCGATAAAATTGATGGGATTATTAACTTCATGAGCAATTCCTGCTGTCAGTTGCCCTAAAGCTGCTACTTTTTCTGCTTGAATCAGTTGAGTTTGAGTTTGTTGCAATTCGGCGTTTTTAGCGATTAAGGTTTTCGTCAAATTTCTCAGCTTCAGGTGATTTTCGATTCGTACTAAGACTTCTTCATGCTGAAAAGGTTTGGTAATGTAGTCTACAGCTCCCAATTGCAAACCTTTGACTTTATCAGCAGTTTCTGAAAGTGCTGTCATAAAAATGACCGGAATATCTTGGACACGAGGATTGTTTTTTAGCTGTTTACAGGTTTCAAAACCATCTATACCTGGCATCATCACATCCAGCAAGATTAAATCAGGTAAATCATCATTTTCTAATCGCTGAAGGGCTTTCTCACCGCTACGTGCTGCCCAAACTTCAAAGCTAGACTGATCCAGAAAGCTGGATAAAACTTGTAAATTGGCAGGGTTATCGTCAACAACTAAGATAATTCCCCTGGAAGGAGCGTAATTGATAGAATTCTTTTGGTCTTCAATAATAGTTTTCATACTGTTTCAACGGTATTTTTAGTCAAGAAACTTAGAATTAAATCTTCATCAAATTGCCTTGCTAGTTGCCGTAGTTCGTTAGCAAATGGTGCGAAGGTTGTGTCTGTTTCATCAAGTTGATCGGCCCACTTGAGAATGGCATTAAAGTTACCTTTACTAGCTAAGGTAACTAGTTCCTGCAATATTTGTGGGGAAGGATAAGTTAATTGAGCAGATTGGCTATCGGCTGTTATTGCTTCTTGAGCTTTTTCTTTGTCAGTCTCAGATTGCTTGTAAATCCATACTAAATTTAAATATTGTTCTAGTTGCTCCAATAATTCATCTACCTGTATAGGTTTGGTTAAGAAGGCGTTACCTCCAGCTTGCAGACTGCGATGTTTGTCTGTTTCAAAGACACTAGCAGAAGAGACGATAATCTTGACATTCTGAATTTCTGGAGTGTGACGCAGGTATTTAATTAATTCAAACCCATCCATTTCTGGCATCAACAAATCTGTAATGATTAAGTCTGGTTTGAGAGCGATCGCTATTTCTAAACCTTCTTTACCATTGCTGGCTTCAACTACATTAAAACCCAGTGGTTGCAGTAAGTTTGCGATCACTGTCCGATTCTCCCAGCGATCGTCAACCATCAGGATGGTGTAGGGGCTACCCTCAAAGCCAATGATTTGTTTTTTTGATGCAGTCATCGCAGATTGAAAATAGTCAGTCGCTTCGGGAATTTCCAACTCAAACCAGAATCTACTCCCCTGGCCGATCTGACTCTGAACATGGATATCGCTACCCATCATCTGTACTAACTGCCGAGTAATAGCTAAACCTAGCCCAGTGCCTTCAGCTTGCCGCTTTTTCTCACCTACTTGTTCAAAGGGCAGAAAAATTTTGCTCAATTCTGCGGGAGTTATGCCAATTCCTGTGTCTTCTACAGTACAGCGAAGGCGATGTTTCACTGTTTGCCCATCACTGGGAGGTTGATCGATCATTTCAATATTAAAAGTAACCTGACCTTTATCTGTAAATTTGATGGCATTTCCCAACAGATTCAATAGCACTTGACGTAATCTTTTGACATCAACATGAACCCCTGTAGGTAAGTTGAGCGCGGGTTTATAGACAAAGGAAATGCCCTTTTGTTTTGCCCGAATGTGGCAGATTTCGACAATTCCTTGAAGAAAGGAGGGGAAATGCACATCATCTAGATGCAGTTCTAACTTTTTTGCTTCAATTTTGGAAAGATCCAAAATGTCATTAATTAAAGTCAGGAGATGAGAGCCGCATTGTTCAATAATATTGACGTGATATTGCTCTTGCTTAGGTAAAGCTGGAGAACGCAGTAAAATTTGGGCACAACCGAGAATGCCATTCAAGGGCGTTCGCAGTTCATGACTCATGTTTGCTAAAAATTCACTTTTAGCATGGTTGGCTGTATCAGCCGCAGCTTTAGATTTTTTCAGTTCACTTTGTTCAAATGCTTGCACCTGCCACAAGACGGTAATCATAGTGACAGTAAGTCCACCCACAATTAAGGCAATTAAATCGAGGAATTCCAATCGAGATTCGATATTTTGCTGGGGAATCACCAAAGCCACAGACCAATTAGTAGCTTTCAACGGCAGATAAGCTACATACTTTTTAGTGCCGTCAATTTCCATCAACTCAATTTTGTGTTGTTTGCTTACCATCCTCTGGGCGATCGCATTTAAATTGCGATCGCTTATTTTCAGCAGGCTGGGTGCAGGTTTTTCGACGGTTGACATTAACGCCGAGTTTGGATGGACGATCGCTTGTCCTTGGGAATTGAGAGCAAAAGCATAGCTGTTTGTGCCGTAATGCAGGGAGTTAACAACCTCTGCAATGCGATCGACTCTCACATTGCCTTGGAAGGCCCCTATCGGTGTACTGCTAGCATTTGACCGAATCGGGGTGGAGATCGCAATTAAAGGAATTCCTGTAGAACGGCTAATAAAGGGATCGGAAATGTTGCTCTTTCCCGCAATTGCTTTTTGAAAGTAGTCTCGATCTTGAATATTTTTATTTGAGTGACCAACTTTTGTATTAGAATATGAGCCATCTGGGGTAGCTATTTGGAAAAAGAAAAATTCATTTATCCGCTTAACTTCTGCTTTTAAATAGGGTTCTGCCACAGACCAGTTTAAGGAACGTACAGTTGAAGTATTCGCCAGGGTTTCTACCTCTACTTGGCGAACGTGTAACCACTCCTCAATTTCAGCACCCCCTCTCTGTACCTCTAAAAAAGCGCTCTGTCTCAAATCTTTGAGCATCAGATTTCTAGCAGCTTGATAGCTAAAATAGGCAGAAATACTGACTACAAGGGTAGTGCCGCCAAGAATAAATCGAATTAGTAAATTTTCTGAGGGATGATTTTCTTTATTAGATGCTGATAAGCTGGAGTTTGCTCGTATCAAGGGTTAGCTCCTTAATCACATAGTTCGGTAAGAAAAAATTCTAGGTTATCTTTAGATTTCCCCAGAAATTACCGATGCTCACAGCTTTTGGTAAAATAGACAATAAATTTATAGTAATGCCACGATTATAAGTTTTTATCTCAAACCATTCTTGCAAATTAACTAAAATTCTAATTCTTGGTTCTAATTACGGATTGTTAACGTACTAGTACAGCACAACGTAAATAAACCACCCATTAAAAATGAATAAAACACTCACGCTGTATTCATTTTCAATTTTCAATTTTTAATTTTTAATTCCCTTGCGGTGGATTGGTGGAATTTGGAAATGGAAGAATTGGCACAATTACAGGTTTAGGCTTTGATATTTCGCCTTGCAGTTGAATTTGGGCTTGACTGCGGCCGTCTATTGCTTGTTGGTAATTAGGCTTGTATTTTATTGCTTGATCGTAAGAGGCGATCGCATCTTTAAACCGTTTCAATTTTAATAGGGCATTGCCTCTACTGTACCAGCTTTCATAATGGTCTGGTTTATAACGAACTGCTTTATTATAAGACGCGATCGCATCTTCGTATTTCTGTAAAATGTATTGTGAATTTCCTAAATTATACCAGAGTTGATAGTCATTTTGCTTAATTGTTGCTGCCTTATTGTAAGATTTTATTGCTTCTTCATAGCGTTGGGTTTGATGCAGTGACCAGCCCAAATTATACCATGCTTGATAATTTCTCGGATTTAATTTAATTACTTGATTAAAAGATTCAATCGCTTCTGGATAGCGTTGTAAATTTAGCAGGACATTACCTCTAGAAAGCCAAGCTTGATAATAATTTGGCTGGTATTGTACAGCTTTATCATAAGCTGTAAATGCATCTCGATATCGTTGGAGCTTAACTCGATTATTCCCTAAGTTATACCAAGCTTGCTCATAGTCTGGTTTGAGTTCAACGACTTTTTCCAAGGCTGCGATCGCTTCTTCATATCGCTGAGAATTCTGCAACGCTAATCCTTTTTTGTACCAAGCTTCGTAATTATCTGGTTTGAGTTCAATCGCCTTTTCATAAGATTTTATTGCTTGATCATATTGGTTTAAATTGCTGAAAGCTTCACCCCTAGCATTCCAGACTTCTGAGTTGTTGTTATTTAATTGTAAAGCTTTGTCAAAAGATGCGATCGCTTCTTGATATCGCTGTAAATTTCCCAAGACAAAACCTCGTCCAACCCAAGCATCTAAATAATCTGGTTTAATTTGAATTGCTTTATCATAGGCTGCTAATGCTTCTTTGTATTTTTTTAATTTATCCAGCGTTTTGCCTTGGCCATTCCAGGCTTGAGCATAATCTGGTTTAATATTAACGGCTTTTTCATAGACTTCTAGCGCGTCTTGATAACGTTGCAAATCAAAAAGTGTATTTCCTTGTTTCGATAATTCTATGGCATTATTTGAATTAATATTATTCCAAATAAATATTGATGCTACTCCGCCAATACCAAGTAAAAATATTGATAGTAAAATTTTACCAAATCTGCCTTTTTTTGGTTGCGGTTTGTTGATATTTTGGGGTGGAGAAATCGGAGTTAAAGCTATTGTTTGGGTGGGTGGTTGTGTTAACTCTTTCAGCGCTTGTAATGCCACCGTTGCCGAAGGATAGCGTTGCCGAAAGTCGTAGCACACCATTTTATCTAAAAATTGAGCAAATTCTGGCGTTACCGTGGCTTGATTATGCCAGATAATTTCATTAGTATCAGCATCTTTGACTATTTCTTCAGCTGATAATCCAGTCAGAGCTTGAATAGCAATTATTCCCGCAGCATAGATATCACTACTTAATTTTGGCGTACCATGAGCTTGTTCACCAGGAATATAACCAGGCGTACCTATAGCAACAGTAGCTATAGTTTGACCTTGAGGAGTAATAACTTGAGTAGCAATTTGTTTAACTGCACCAAAATCAATTAAAATTAATTTGCCATCTGGTTGGCGTCTAAGAATATTTCGCGGATTGACATCGCGGTGAATTACATTCTGTTGATGGACAAATTCTAAGATTGTCAAAAGTTCTTGTAAAAGTGAAATTACTTGCTCTTGACTTAGGGTTTTGCCTGGTATTAATTCTTGACTCAAGTCATGCCCTTCGATCAATTCCTGTACGAGATAAAATTCGGTATTCTCCTCAAAGTAAGCTAAAAGTTGGGGAATGCGATCGTAAGTTCCTAATTTATACAGAACTTGTGCTTCCGTGTCAAATAAACGCCTAGCTGTCTCCAAAGTTACCGGATCGGTTGCTTGGAGCTTAAGTTTCTTAACGACACATAGAGGTGAACCGGGTAATTGAGTATCACTTGCCACAAAAGTTTCACCAAAACCCCCACCTCCCAAGTTACTAATAATTTGGTATCTTCCTACAAGTGTGTTTCCTAGCATCTCGTTTGCCTAGTATAAGTGCGATGCGATCTGATTTCAATCTTGCCACACGTTAAGGGGAAGTGAGGCAGGGGAGGCAGGGGAGCAGCACTTCGACTACGCTCAGTGACCAGGGAGCGGGGGAGAATAACAAATGACAAATGACTAATGACTAATGACCAATGACCAATGACAAATATATATGATTCCTATTAGTGATAACATTCGTTGTCGAAACAAACCAATTATTAATTACTGGTTGATTGCTATTAACCTGGCTGTATTTTTATGGGAACTTCAACTAGAGTTTAGCGGTCAATTAGGCTATTTTGTCAATACTTGGGGTATGATTCCAGCACAGATTAGTGGAGCAATTACCAATGCTCTCTTTTTCAACTCTGCTGCTTGGATAGTTGTTATTTGGCGGCTATTTACCCTATTGTTTGGAATATTTCTGCACGGCAGTTTTAGTCAAATATTAGGAAATTTACTATTTTTGTGGGTTTTTGGGAAAACTGTAGAAAATCTTCTAGGACACAGACGCTATCTAAGATTTTATCTAGCTACTGGGATAGCGACAGGTGTAATACAAATTCTGCTTGAACCGAGTTTGCCAGTTCCATTGATTGGGGCAAATGGTGCGATCGCAGCTATATTAGGAGCATACATTATGAAGTTTCCTAAAGCTAAAATTGACACCATTTTGCCGTTAATAATATTGTATATTCCTATCGAAATACCAGCTTTTTTCTATATATTTTGGTGGTTTTTACAACAGTTATTTTATGGTATAGGTAGCTTAAATATTCCTCCTGTTGGCGTAAATCAATCGGGTGTTGTTTTTTGGGGGCAGGTAGTGGCATTATTAATTGGTGCAGCTTTCATGCAATTAAAAAGATAAACTTTATTTAAGTATTTAGATATTTTTTTAGGATAAGCACTATTGACTGATATAGCAAGGGACGAGGGACACAACGACTGCGCGGTAGTTGAATCTCGACTCACTTCGACGCCGCTCAGTGCAAGTCGCTCGATTACCGCGTAGCGGTGCACTGAGCGTAGTCGAAGTGTCGAAACTCAGTGCATCGCTGGGGGCTGAGTGACAAGTCTTTTTGTGTCTAAGTTTCATCAACAGATGATGTCCTAACCACCAAGGCTTGTGCTATACCGAAAACCTCAATTTTTATATTTGTGGCAGTGCTTACCCGACATTTATTGAAACTCATATATGCCTTTTGGCTGAAATTACGAAGATATTTTTGCTTAATAATGCATATAGTTAATAGACAAAATGATTGCTGTGGTCAAATTTTTAATTTGAAAGTGTTTATACACCTTTTGATAGATTGCATTCCTTACTTGAAAAATTCATAGATTAAACTAGAGCATACCGACTATGCAAGTCGGTGTTATTAAGTATAAGCGGTGTACAAGATGCCAAATGTTGATAAAATTAACTTTCAACTCGCTGATGAATTAGCAGTTTTGCGTCAGCGTGTTGCTGAATTAGAGCAATCAGAGATATCTTATCAGCAAAGGCAAGCAGCGCTTGAAGAAGAATTAATAGAACTCAAAAGCAAGCTGCCAGTAGAAGTAGAAAATCCTCATATTCCAGTTGTTGAGTTGCATATTGAAAAGGATACATCCACAGCTATCAATATACCAAAAGATGTGGGAGTCATTTTACAGCAACTTCAACAAGAAATTGCAAAGCGAGAGCAAGTAGAAGTAGTCCTCAGAGATAGTGAAGAACGGCTGAGACTAGCTCTAGATGTTTCCCAAATGGGTTTGTGGGATTGGAATATTGTTACCAATCAAGTTATTTGGTCGGAAAATTATGAAGTACTTTTTGGTTTACTTCCAAGTAGTTTTGATGGGCCTTATGAGACATTTGAAAAGTGTGTTTATCCAGAAGACAGGCAATCTGTAACGCAAGCGATCGCCTACGCTTTGGCACATAAAACTAACTACAATGATGAATTTCGTATAGTTCGCTCAGACCAAAGTATCCATTGGATTTCTGCCAAGGGAAAATTTATCTACGATCAACAAGGGCAAGCAGTGCGAATGATCGGCGTTTGTATGGAAACTACTGTGTGTAAGCAGGCAGAAGAAAGCACTCGCGAACTAACAACCCAAGTCCAAGAACAAGCAAATATTTTAAATGCCATCCTTACCGCCTCCGTCGATCATATTTACATCTTTAATCGCCAAGGTCGCTATCAGTATGTTAGTCGTGATGGAGCAACAATATTAGGTTTAAAGCCCCAAGAAATTGTCGGAAAAACCTTGCCAGAACTTGATTTACCCGCAGACCTAATAACGCAAGTAGATAATCAACGACAAGCTGTGATGAAAACCGGGCAACCAATTAAGGATGAGTGTAAATATGTTACTGCTAATGGAGTGCATTATTATGAATATATCCTCACAGCATTACGCGATGTTAACCAAACTATTGAAGGTGTAATCGCTGTTTCTCGTGATATTACCGAACACAAACGAGCAGAAAAATCATTACGTGAAAGTGAAGCACGATTTCGGCGTTTGTTTGAATCTAACTTGATTGGGGTCGCTTTTTGGACTGTAGATGGTTTGATTATTGATGCCAATGATGCCTTTCTTGAACTAGCTGGCCACACTCGTAATGATGCCACTTTAGGTAAAATTAATTGGCAAGAACTGACTCCTGTTGAATATAAAGATTTAGACGATCGCGCCCTTTTGGAGGTGCAAACCACTGGAGTTTCCCAAATTTATGAGAAAGAGTACATCCACCGCAACGGGAAGCGAGTACCAATTGTTTTGGGGAAAGCTTTGCTAAATGATTCTCAAGAACATGGCGTTGCTTTTGTACTGGATATTACCAATCGCAAATTGGCAGAAAAAGAATGCGATCGCCTACTCTCCCGCGAAAGAACAGCACGTAAACAAGCAGAAATTGCCAACAAAATTAAAGATGAATTTTTAGCGGTTCTCTCCCATGAACTGCGAACCCCACTCAACCCCGTCCTGGGATGGTCGAAAATGCTGCGGACTCGCAAGTTTGATGAAAAAACTACTAACCACGCCTTGGAAACCATTGAACGCAACGCCAAGTTACAAACCCAGCTAATTGAAGATTTGTTGGATGTGTCTCGCATCCTCCAAGGAAAATTAAACTTAGATATCTGTCCAGTCAGCTTGGTAATGGTAGTTGAAGCAGCACTAGAAACGGTACGACTAGCAGCACAAGCCAAGTCAATTGAAATTCAAACCATATTTGATCCCAGTTTGGGACAAGTTATGGGCGACCGAAATCGGCTTCAACAAGTTATGTGGAACTTGCTCTCCAATGCAGTAAAATTTACACCAACTGGAGGACGGGTAGAAATTCGACTCATGGAAGCTGCTAATCAGGTTCAAATTCAGGTCAGCGATACAGGTAAAGGAATTATCCCAGACTTTTTGCCTTATGTGTTCGATTACTTTCGCCAAGCTGATAGTACAACTACACGCACATTTGGCGGACTAGGTTTAGGATTAGCGATTGTGCGTAGAATTGTAGAAATGCATGGAGGAAAAGTTCAAGCCGAAAGTCCTGGAGAAAAAGCGGGGGCCACTTTCATCGTTGAACTACCGCTTTTGGTTAAAAATGAAGATGTTTACCATCAACAAAATGAGTCTTCGCCTTGCGATCCTGAATCCTCGCTTCTTTCGGACACTCAAGTTTTGGTGGTAGACGATGAACCAGATATCCGTGATTTAGTTACCTTTATTTTACAAGACTACGGCGTACAAGTAACCGCCGTATCATCAGCACAGGAAGCATTACAGGCACTGTCTGAGTCAATACCAGATGTTTTAATTAGCGACATTGGAATGCCAAAGACAGACGGTTATATGCTGATGCGTGAAGTGCGATCGCGATCGCCCCAACAAGGAGGAAGCGTACCCGCGATCGCACTGACAGCTTATGCTGGAGAAATGAATCAGCAGCAAGCACTAGCAGCAGGATTTCAAATGCATATCTCCAAACCAGTAGATCCAGATGTATTGGTAAAAGCGATCGCTGATTTGATTGAGCAAAGTTGATCCTAGATAAGCGTCCGTCGGCTATCCATCACTTTAGTGTTGTGCGAAGTCTCCTGCTTTCCTGCTAAACTCAGAAATTATGGCATCTGTTGAGCAGATCATGAAAGAAGCCTTAACTTTGCCCAGTGCAGCGAGAGCATTGTTGGCAGAAAAGCTGGTTGAAAGTCTTGAATTTGATGTAGACGAAACACTCCAAACACTGTGGACAGATGAAGCCAAGAAGCGTAGAGATGAAGTTCGTAGCGGTGCAGTTTCACCCATTCCTGGAGAGGAAGCGTTAGCTAGAGTAAGACAACTTTTGGAGTAATGAAATACTTCTTTCATCCAGCAGCGTTGAGTGAATACGGTGAAGCAGTCAAGTTTTACGCAGAGCGCCGGATTGAATTAGCACAAGCATTTATTAATGCGGTTGAGGATGCAATTTTCCGAATTATCCAGTCACCGACTCGCTGGCCTGTTATTGACGAAGACATTCGTCGATGTCTAACGCGCAAATTTCCCTTTGCAAATTAAAACAATCGCATTGTCAGTCGATGCAATGGCATTGTCAGTCGATGCAATCGCATTGTCAGTCGATGCAATGGCATTGTCAGTCGATGCAATCGCATTGTCAGTCGATGTAATCGCATTGTCAGTCGATGCAATGGCATTGTTAGCCGATGCAATGGCATTGTTAGCCGATGTAATGGCATTGTCAGTCAAAACAATAATTTGCTGGTACTACTTTTTTCTACGGCGACGGACTGTATAGGAGTGTGAGCTACCCCCACCTCCAGAAACGAGTGAGTCGCAGGCTGTCCCATTACCATCTTTATCCAGTTGTGGATTAGATGGCAGGGCTTTTTGCGCCTCCTCTTGAGTGGCAAAGCTGTCGCACTTGCTACCTGTTGGAATGTTTGTGGTAACTTGTGGCTGATCTTGCACCTCAGCCGTCTCATCAGCATTGGAAAACGTCAGGCAAGACACGGATTCATCTTTATACTCAACACACACATCTTTTCCTGATTCCGGTGCAATAGTGTAATCTCTCCACATGACTTTTTCAAACCCTGATTCAGCTTGCAACTCTTGTACTAATGGGTCGCTGTCACCGTTTGCGCCAGTGACAACGGAAACCGATTCAGGTTTGATTAAATCGGTTTTGATGTACTGACAGGTCGTGTACAGTGCGATACTGGCTCCGTTAATTGGAAGATAAGCATCTGTGTTACACACGCTAGGGTCAAAAGCGACGAATGTAGGTGTTTCTGTGGGTGTTGGAGTTGGTGTTACCTCTTGTTTTAGCGTAGAAATTGGTGATGGCTTTAACTCCTGTTTTGCTACATCTGCGGCTGGTAATTTTACTTCTTGAGCAGGCGCTAGTTTTACTTCAGTTTTCAGTTTTGTCGCTGGTGCGATTACCACTGCTGGCTCTGACTTTGGAGCAAAGACGATCATTCCAACAAAGGAAAGCACAAATGCAGAAAGATAAACTTCAGAGCTTTTACGCCGAGTGCATTTTCCTCTAGGAAGTACCAGTTTTGGGCTAATCAACCCAACTCCAAAGGCAATAAGCGAAGTGATGTTAATTAGGCAAAGCAAGCCGAACATAGGATGACATCTCACTCATAATTGATGATCTGTCATAACAAATACTTCGAAGTCTCTGTGTGATTTCAAACATGGAGATATGGTGAAAAGTCAGTGTTTTTTCTCACCTTTATTTTAGTAAGGTAATCAAAAAACGCGATCGGCCAGGAACACTACTAACGGTACTAGTTATCCCTTTGAGAATCGCTATAAGATTAGTAAAAGGGTCTTCTACGTTTGGATAGAAATGACTGAGCAACGTGATGCTGACTCACCGCCAATTGATTCTCAGCAATTGAGTGAACCGACCGATAAAGCAACTACCAAGTCGGTCGATAATTCCTGGACAAACCGCATCGCTGGTGTCTGGAACAAAGCAACAACACATTTAACGCAAATCCTACCCGTAGAACAAGTGGCACAGACGGTTGTGGAATGGTTTAATGTGAGTGAAACTCAAGTTGCAGAGATTTTAGAGAAAATCCGAGCCGAACTGCCAACTACAGAAGCCCTTTTAATTGGTAAACCTCAAGCCGGAAAAAGTTCAGTTGTGCGGGGATTGACGGGAGTTTCTGCCGAAATTGTCGGTCAGGGATTTCGCCCACACACCCAACACACCGAGCGCTATGCCTATCCTTCTAATGACCTGCCGTTACTGATTTTTACTGATACAGTCGGGCTGGGTGATGTTAAACAAGATACTCAAACAATTATTCAGGAGTTAGTTGGCGATTTACAACAGGAAACTCGTTCCGCCAGAATCCTGCTTTTGACGGTTAAAATCAATGACTTTGCAACTGATACGCTACGACAAATTGCTCAACAGTTGCGCCAGAAGTATCCAGACATTCCCTGTCTGCTGGTAGTTACCTGCTTGCACGAAGTTTATCCTGCCGATACCGTCGATCATCCCGCTTATCCGCCAGATTATCAAGAAGTCAACCGCGCATTTGCCGCAATGCAACAAGCCTTCGCAGGAATAAGCGATCGCTCTGTACTCATTGACTTTACCTTAGAAGAAGATGGCTACACTCCAGTATTTTACGGCTTAGAAGCACTGCGAGATTCCTTAGCAGAACTACTCCCACAAGCAGAAGCCCAGGCGATTTATCAGCTTTTAGATCGAGAAGAAGTTGGCAAGCAAATAGGCAACCTTTACCGAGATGCTGCCCGCCGTTATATTTTGCCATTTGCGATTATGTCTGCCACCCTTGCTGCTGTGCCTTTGCCATTTGCGACAATGCCCGTACTCACTGCCTTGCAAGTCTCAATGGTGGGTCTGTTGGGTAAATTATATGGGCAGACAGTTACACCATCTCAGGCGGGAGGTGTTGTGAGTGCGATCGCAGGTGGTTTTTTAGCACAAGCTATTGCACGAGAACTAATTAAATTTATACCAGGTTTTGGGAGTGCGATCGCTGCCTCTTGGGCAGCTGCTTATACCTGGGCACTAGGGGAAGCAGCCTGCGTTTACTTTGGTGATTTAATGGGAGGTAAAAAACCCGATCCCCAGAAAATTCAGTTGGTGATGCAAGAAGCATTTCAAGCCGCACAAGAACGGTTTAAAGGAATTAAACATTAAGACTCAAAAATCCGTTTCTCAAAACAAACACTAACTGGATTTCCCACATAGCGCCCATAGGCTGCTATCGGTTGATAACCCGCAGATTCATACAGCAGAATTCAGCAGTAAAACACGCTTTATATCTAGGTAACAGACGCGAGCTTGTGTACCTTACTTTCCTTGAAATTTGCTGTATAATCAACGCGATCGCAATCTTGGCTCAATACTCAAGCCTGTCTAATACCAATTAGCAATTAGCAATTAGCGCAGAATGATAGTCAATATAGAAAGTCAAATTCCTGTTATGACGTTTTGGCTTTTGGGGGAAAACTTTTCGATTTACTGAAATGATGCAGAAATTGAAGTTCAGATGCGGTGAGGTCGCGCCATTGACCCAATTGTAGGTTATCTAATTGTAAGTGAGCTATGCTGACCCTGACCAATCGCAAAGTCGGAAACCCTACAGCCGCAGTCATGCGCCGTACTTGGCGGTTTTTTCCCTCAGTCAAAGTCATTTCCAGCCAAGCTGTCGGTACATTTTTGCGAAATCGAATCGGCGGGATGCGTTCAGGTAACTGTGGTTCTTCTAGTAAGAGCCTAACTTCTGCTGGTTGAGTGCGGTAATCTTGAATTTCTACACCTGTTTGCAACCTTTTGATTGCATCAGCATCTGGAATTCGCTCTACCTGTACCCAGTAAGTACGTTTATGACCAAAACGCGGATGAGCGAGGCGATGTTGCAATTGTCCATCGTTCGTTAACAGCAGCAATCCTTCACTATCCCAGTCTAAGCGTCCCACAGGATACACATCAGGCACATCAATATAATCTTTTAGGGTGCTATGTGTGGGGGCGTCTTTTGTAAACTGGCTGAGAACGCCATAAGGTTTGTAAAAAATAATATATCGGTGATGATTGGGCATTGGGAACTTGTATTGAGCAAACGCGAGTGCGTCTCCAAGAGTTGCCGTTGGCACAGCCTCTCCAAGAGTTGTATTGGACATCAGAAAGAAGGGTTTCAACTGAAGGTAAAACCCATAATAAATATTTATAACAACAGATGTGGTTCACTGTTGTAATTTACCAATTTATACAACTTTTTCCCAACTTAGTTGTTACTAATTTATATAAAAAAACCATTTTTGTTGGTATAAAAATAATAACTTTACACTTACTTGTGTCTATATTAATATAGCTAACAAAAGGCTGTGGTTCTTTTAAAACAAAAACTTGAGATGTCTTCTAGTCGCTGCCATAGCCTTAGAAAAAATGTACTCTTAACAACATAAAAAAATAAAATATTTCATGACTTCTAGTCAATTGCTCTTCCTGATTGCAATTTTTTTTCTAACAAGTATCATAAGTGTCATCACAGGAAGTACTTCTTTAATTACCGTTCCTGTAATGTTGCAATTGAGTATTGAACCGCGTATTGCTCTTGCCACTAATATGTTGGCATTAACCTTTATGAGTGTTGGTGGCACATTACCTTTTATTGGTAAAAAAGCAATTGACCGCAGTCGCTTGCCAATCATGATTGCCCTAACACTTTTAGGCTCAATTATCGGTGCATTACTTGTTTTAGTTGTACCTTCAAAATCGATGCCTCTAATTATCTCGATTTTGATGATTGTGGTTGTCGTGTTTTCAATCACTAATCGGAATGCTGGAATCGTTTCAAGAATAGGGAAACCATCACCAATAGAAGAAATTGGTGGATATGTGGCAACTTTTGTGCTTGGTGTTTATGGTGGTTTCTTTAGTGGTGGCTATGTCACTATGCTCACAGCAGCTTATGTCAGCCTATTTCGGATGACATTTGTTCAGGCGATCGCAAACACAAAATTTATCAACATTTTTTCTTCGCTGATTGCCACCATTATTTTCTTTACACAGGGAATAGTTGATTACAAACTAGGTATTATTCTGAGTATTACTATGTTCATTGGTGGAATTGTTGGATCGCGGGTTGCCCTCAGACTCAGCAACCTCTGGTTACGGCGTATATTTCTCAGTACAGTAATTGCTCTTGCATTCAAGACATTATTTGATTTTGTTGCATATTCACCAAAAATCTAAATACTTAACAAGCTGTTCATAGAGACAACTGCTATTGGCCATCCTGCTTTAGTGGTTCTTGCTGTAAGCCTCTGCCTCTGAAAGTTTTTATGCTAATTCCATAGCAAGTTGCTTGATTGCCAAAACTACTGATTGCGATGCCTACGGTGGGCTGCGCCTACGCAAATAATACTTGAAATTGAAACCATTTTTAATTGTTCACAAAACTGATAAAATCTCCATATTCTTTGTAAAAAATGTGGAGTTTTTTGGTGTTTGTAACTAGATTCAGGGAATCATCCGGTATTATAAATAGAATATAACTGTATTCCCATCAGTTATCTGTAGATTTAGTGGAGAAAATAGAATGAGTTTGTGGCAACGCCCACTGAAAAGATTACAAGCGATTGCTGAACATAGAACCTATCGGTTCAGACTAAATTCGCTCAAAGGCTTTGTATCACTCTTTTTGGTAGGGACTGTATTGAGTGTGGCGCTTGCCGCCTGCTCCGGTGGAGGAACTGGGAATACTTCTTCCTCTGAAACCCCTAATGCTAGTGCTACTCCTGTAGCTGCAAGCAAAGATAATGTTGAATTAACTCTAGTTTCCTTTGCTGTCACCAAAGCCGCTCACGAAGCAATTATTCCTAAGTTTGTAGAACAGTGGAAGAAAGATCATAATCAAACTGTCGTCTTCAAGCAAAGCTATGGCGGTTCTGGTTCCCAAACTCGCGCCGTTATTGATGGTTTGGAAGCAGATGTTGTTCACTTGGCGCTAGCTGGAGACACTTCAAAAATTGAAAAAGCTGGATTGATTCAGCCAGGATGGGAGAAAGAAGTTCCTAACAATGGTATTGTCTCCAAATCAGTTGCAGCATTAGTCACCCGTCCAGGAAATCCTAAAGGTATCAATACTTGGCAAGATTTATCTAAAGACGGGATCAAACTAATCACTGCCGATCCTAAAACATCAGGAGTTGCTCGTTGGAATTTCTTAGCTCTTTGGAATTCAGTGATTAAAACTGGTGGAGATGATACCAAAGCGACTGAATTTGTGACTAAAGTCTACAAAAACGTACCTTTGTTGACAAAAGATGCCCGTGAAGCTACTGATGCATTTTTCAAACAAGGTCAAGGTGATGCCTTGATTAACTATGAAAATGAGATCATCTTGGCAGAACAAAAGGGTGAAAAGTTGACTGCGATTATCCCTGATGTCAATATCTCCATCGATAATCCCATCGCAGTGGTAGATAAAAATGTTGATAAGCACGGTACGCGTGAAGTTGCCGAAGGTTTTGTCAAATATCTATATACTCCAGAGGCTCAACAGGAGTTTGCAAAACTAGGATTCCGACCAGTGGATGATACTTTGACCTTAAGTAAAGAAGTTGCAGACAAATTTCCCAAGGTGAAAACTTTAGGTACAGTTGCAGACTTCGGTGGTTGGGATGGAATCAATAAAAAGTTCTTCGCAGATGGAGCTATTTTTGACCAAATTCAAGCCAAGAAAAAGTAATTAATCAACATAATTTGTAATTCGTAATTGAAGGAGAGATTAACTAAGCTGAAAAACACCTAAATTGCATAATCAGATTAAATAAAACTCTTGTGGGGTGGGCTGAAAAGCCCGCCATAGTTATGCAATTCAAATGTGGTACAGCTTAATTTGCTTACGGCACTCTGCGCGAACTGTTGTGGAGTAATAATTACGAATTACGAAAACTGACAAAAAACTTTTTTTGAATTTTGAATACTTCGACAAGCTCAGTACAAGTTTTGAATTTTGAATTCGGAGCGAAGCAACGTGACGACTGTATCTCCGTCTGTGGAAGTTGAACGCAAAACACCGTTCTGGAAGAAATTGGGGCGGGTTCCTTGGACTTGGCGAATCACCATAGGATACCTGACAGTGATGTTGTTTATCCCCATAGTTGCCATGTTCCTGAAAGCGGGTACAGAACCTCCATCTAGGTTTTGGGCGATCGCAACCAGTGATATCGCATTAGCAACATACAACGTAACTTTTTTTACAGCTATATTTGCAGCCTTACTCAATGGCGTATTTGGAACTTTGATTGCTTGGGTTTTGGTTCGTTACGACTTTCCTTTAAAGCGCTTGATTGATGCCACAGTAGATTTACCCTTTGCACTACCAACTTCTGTAGCAGGGCTAACTCTGGCAACAGTTTACAGCAATAATGGCTGGCTCGGTTCGCTACTAGCACCACTGGGAATTAAGGTGTCTTTTACCCGCACGGGAGTAGCGGTAGCAATGATATTTATCTCACTACCTTTTATTGTGAGAACTGTGCAACCCGTACTTCAAGAAATGGAACATGAAATTGAAGAAGCTGCCTGGTGTCTGGGTGCTTCTCAATGGCAGACCTTCTGGAAAGTGATTTTGCCACCTTTATTTCCCACGATTTTAACTGGTGTTGCCTTGGGTTTCTCCCGTGCAGTTGGAGAGTATGGTTCGACTGTAATTATCTCTTCTAATACGCCCTTCCAAGATTTAATCGCACCTGTGCTGATTTTCCAACGGTTAGAGCAGTATGACTATTCTGGTGCAACAGTTATTGGCATAGTTTTACTATCAATTTCGCTGGTACTGTTATTGGCAATTAATTTCTTACAAGGATGGGCAAGGCGATATGACAGTAGATAAGCCAAGTTTTCACTCATCTGCATCTGAAACACATACCGCCAAGCCGAAAGAGCAGAATAGTTGGGTGCCAATAGTTTTAATTGGGATAGCGATCGCCTATTTAGCCTTAGTTCAATACATCCCGGCAATTAACGTTTTTGTCCAAGCCTTCAGCAAAGGAACTGGGCCGTTTCTATCCAACCTGACGCGACCAGCTTTTCTCCATGCAGCTTGGTTAACACTGTTATTAGCTGTGATTTCTCTACCTTTAAATACAGTGTTTGGGCTATGTGCAGCTTGGGCGATCGCTCGTCATAAATTTCCTGGACGCGCCGTAGTTTTGAGCATTATTGACCTGCCCTTTTCGATTTCGCCCGTAGTTGCAGGATTAATGATTGTGTTACTTTACGGACGCAATGGGTGGTTTGGCCCTTGGCTCCAAGCCCATGATATCAAGATTATCTTTGCCTTTCCAGGTATGGTACTGGCTACAGCCTTCGTAAGTATGCCCTTTGTAGCGCGGGAAGTAATTCCTGTTTTAGAAGAGTTTGGTAAGGATCAAGAAGAAGCTGCTAGAACTTTAGGAGCAAAAGATTGGCAGATATTTTTGCGCGTCACTCTACCTAGTATCCGTTGGGGCTTACTCTACGGTTTAATTTTGACCAATGCTAGAGCAATGGGTGAATTCGGAGCGGTTTCAGTCGTATCTGGCAACATTGCTGACCAAACCCAGAGCCTACCACTATTTGTAGAAGATGCTTACAAACAATACGAAACCGAAGCGGCTTTCTCTGCGGCTGTATTGTTAGCGTTGTTAGCAGTAGTAACCTTGGTGCTGAAGGAAATTCTGGAACGGAAAACCCGTATTAAAGATGTTGATTAAAGATGTTGAATAGAAAAATCAAGAGATTATAGTTATCCTTTGAATAGGATACAAGCAAATCATGGGATATGGTACGATCTACTTAGTACCTATCAGGAAATTACCATTAGGGTAAAGGGTAGTTCTGTACCAATCTCGATTGGGGATTGAAATAATTCAGATATGGCTACTGACAATACACTTACCAATAAACGGATTCGACTCAGAATTCCCAAAGATTATCACCAGGAACCTGTCATTTCTCGCCTGGTGTCTGACTATGGACTGACTGTAAATATCACAGCAGCGATTTTGGGAGCCAATGCTGTCGGTGATGGTTGGTTTGACCTTGAACTACAAGGAACAGATGCACAAATTCAAAGCGGATTAACCTATCTTCGCAACTTGGAATTGGAAGTCTGGGATGATACTAAAGCAAGCGATTGGTAAGAGTAAGAAACTGCTCGCTAATTCCTACCCATATCTAAACTAAACTTACTCTTTGCCCACTTCTTTAATCAATTTATCAATAAAATCTTTAAACCGTTCTTTCCAGTTAGGGACGGTTTTTAATTTTTTCTATTTTCAAACATCATTTTATATAACAAGGGACTGGGGACAAGGGACACAACGACTGCGCGGTAGTTGAATCTCGACTTCGCTCGATTACCGCCAAGCGATGCACTCATCATGTACTCTCTTCCCCCATATACTCCTCAACTTAACCCCACTGAGTGTATTTGGCCATTACTTAGAGAACGATTAGCCAATAAAGTGTTTGATACCCTTGATTCTTTAGAGACCATCTTGATTCAACGATGTCAGTGGTTGATGAACAATCCAACCATCGTTAAAGGAGAAGTCGGATTTTCCTGGTTATGTTCCATATAACGAAAAGTAACAATACTATCTTTGGCAACTTCGTATTACACACTTTTACAGGTTTATAAATTGCCTTTACGACCAAAAAACTAAATCACCTCCCGGCATTTTTCCAATAAAAGAGCTAATTGTTATACGCTCTCCAATGCCTGGTAAGACTTCATGAAAATTACGGCTGTTGAAGATAACTAAATCTCCTGTGAGTGGAATATTATGCTTTACTTCTGAGTTAGCTACTAACGAATAATCGTAGCCATAGGAACCAGGAATTTTATATTTTTCATCTTCAGGCTGCCACTGGCGGTTGTAGACTTTGCAGATACCACCTTGGCTAGGAGCTTTAATATATACATTCCACACTAGTTGAGAAGTAATATTTCCTATTGTCCAATTTGGAGCATCTAACCGTGCAAAGTCTAAGTGTAACAAGGCAATATTGATCTGACGTATCAACCCCGCAAAATAATGTCCACACACTTCATTTTCATATGCAATTTGTACTTGACTTGATACATTCTGGCGCAAAATTGTTGCTAACCGTTTTAGCGGATCGAAAGATAAGTAAGTTACGTTATTATAATTTTCAGTAGCTTTTCTAACTGCATCAAAATATCCTGATTTATCCCTATTTATATATTCAAATTGAGTAATGCCAATTCTGCCAATAGGTGGTTCTACATTTTTATAAAAATCAAATCCAACTTTTTCAATTCCTAATGCTAATTTCTGGCATTCTTCAATTGAAGCAAATTGAGAAATCCGAATTGATGGAATTTCATTTCTTAGTAATGCCTGAAAATTTTCAGGGTTCATTTCGCAGTCATTTAAGGTTTGCCATTGAGTTGTCTTTAACATGAAAGTTTCTCCTTTATCTCTTGTGATTAAGTTCTATGAAGATAATAAACAATAAAATTTCTTAATAAAAAAGCTTTATTAAAAAGTGGTTTTGGCAAACAATGTTTGATTTAAATTTTTAAAAACTGTGTGTTAATTACAGTCAAAAATAATAAAGTATCGTGAAATATTTAACTGCATATATTCATCTTTTGAAAGAAACTAACTATTTAATTGTTTAATAAAATGTGATTTAGGTTTAAAACATGTGGGCTTACCTAATTCAATATTTTGAAATCTAAATGTTGTTTGCGTAACTTGTAACTGTTGATATAAACTTTATTGCTTTTTAAAACATATTGCCTAGTTGTTGAGTGCGGCTCAAAGCAGTAAATACTGCATTAGAAATTACAGTTCGCAACCCACCTTTTTCTAACTCGTAAAGGCCAGCAGCAGTTACTCCCCCAGGACTCGTTACCTTGTTGCGTAAGATGGCTGGATGTTCATTAGTCTGAAACATTAGTTCTACACTGCCAGCAATTGTATGTAATGTTAATTCTTGAGCTTGTGTGCGAGTTAAACCCATCTAGACTCCAGCATCAATCATCGCTTCGATGTACAAAAATATAAATCCAGTCCCAGCGCTACTCAACGCCGTTGCCATATCAAGGTAATGTTCATTTTGAGTAGCAAGCTCCTTACCTAAAGCTTGTAAAATTACTTGTGTCTGCGATCGCTGTATCTCTGTCACACTTGATGATGCGCTCCATACTGTAGTTCCATGACCTACTTGTACTGCAATATTCGGCATTGTACGGACAACAGCAGCATGATTTAACCCTTGGCACAGAGATGCAATACTTACTCCACCCACAATACTAATTACTAAAGCTTCAGGTGAAATTTTATCCTTCAGCATAGCCATAACAGATCCTAAAACCTGCGGCTTCACTGCCAATATCACAATCGATGCACCTTTTACCGCTTCTATATTGCTGGTTGTGGTACGGATTCCATATTCCTGTTCCAAATGCAGGCATCGCGCATCAAGTGGATCGCTGACAATAATTAGATCGAGTTTTGGAACAATTTTCGTCGATAATAATCTAGTTATTATCATTTCGCCCATCGTCCCACCACCGATAAAGGCAATTTCTAAATCTCCAAGCATATCTTCTCCCTATTACACAAATCAATCTATTATTGTTATCAAGATAGATTGGGAACAATCACAGCCTTTAATACAGAGCCTTTTTCTACATCTGCTAGAGCTTGATTAATTTCTTGTAGTGTGTATGAACGACTAATTAGACTTTCCGTAAGTTTTGCACTGTAACTGGTTGTAATGGTGCATTCATCACAGCTGCTAGGGGCATGAATCATTACCTCACTGTATTTTATAGTTATTAGTAAGTAGTAATTAATAAACAGTGATGTATTACTCCTTAAGTTAGAGTTCACTACCATAGGGCTTGATAACTATTTACTATTTACTGATTACTGTTAACTGTTAACTGATTACTGTTTTAAGACCAGAAAATAATTTCACCGTTAGGAAGTAAGCCAATCATGGAAGTGAAACCTACACGTTGTCCTTGCATTGGCTCAACATAGTGAAAGTTGCTGGTATTGAAAAGCAAGACATCACCCACATAAGGTTGGAAAGCAACCGTGTCTACATTGGCAATGACTGTATCGCTATATCCGTAGGAATCGAGTTTATATTGCTCATCTTCTGGTACCCAACGGCGATCGTAAATGCAGGTTTGACCATGATTTTTGTCAGACAATTTCAAGTATAAAGTCCAAGAAAGTTGAGTGGTAATTGTGCAAACTTCCCATCCAGATTGCTCCAATGGGGCAAAATCAATATGTATTTGCGTACCATTCTCAATTTTTCTGATCAACCCTGCATAATAGCTTCCGTAGTCTGCTTCAGAAGCTATTCGCACTTTTGCACCACACTCACGAAATTTCTCCATGATGCGTTCCAATGGATTGAAAGAAGCTGCAAAAATTGAATCTCTTAATTTAGATGCTCTTTCTACTTCTTGAAAATAATTTGCTTTACTAATGCTGTTGTATTCAAACACTGTGATGCCAACTTTTTCAATTTTAGGAGTAACATCTTCATAAGTGTTAAAGTTAAGCAATTGAGATTGAGAATATAACATCTCACACTCTTCAACAGTAGCAAAGTCTTTAATCCGAATCAGCGGAATGCGGTGTTCAATCAGCTTTTTTAAAGATTCTGTATTTAAGGAATACTCTTGTTTTTCTTCCCACAGAGTTGATTGAATTTGATTAGATACAGTAGTCATAATACAGTTCCTTTCGTTTAAATAAATTGCAATTACGACCTTTTTAATTGTACTTCAAAACCATTAATACTATTTGGATTTTTATTATTTTTTTATCACACTTTTATATCTAAATAAAAATCAATCTTATAGAATCCGATTAACCTTTAAATTACGATCCATTTCAGTACATGGGGGTCTTTGTTATAGCGGTAAGTAAAGCCATCTCTAGCTGCAATAGTCTCTCCTTTGCTTGCTTTACTCCTAATAGTCTTAATAGCATAAAAAGTTAATTCACTCATTTCTTTATGAGAAAGTCCTTCATTTATAGTTTTTTGTGATAAAGTGTCAGATTGTTTTTGTAATTTATTATTAGATGTTGTTAGTGTATCTTTATGAAAATTTTGATTAGTTATTTTCTGATTGCGATAATCCTGCACGCTCAAAAGTTGCCAACTAGAATCAGATGTAAGTTCCAAAACCCATTGATGATAATCAAATAGGCTTTCCCGGTGTCCTACACTGATAAATGTTGTTTTCATTACTTGTAATTGTTGATATAAACTTGATTCATTTTTGAAATCTAAAGCACTTGTTGCTTCATCTAATATTGTGAATCGAGGATGAGTCACTAATAGGCGTGCGAATGCAAGGCGTTGTTGTTCTCCCAATGACAATATATTCTCCCAAGGAACTTCTGTATCAAAGCCATCAATTCGACTTAATAAGTTTTGTAGATTGACTTGTTGCAAAACTTCTCTCAGTTCTCTATCAGTCATCTGACGATTAGTTTTAGGATATAGTAACTGTTCGCGCAGAGTTCCTAAGATGATGTAAGGACGTTGAGGTAAAAATAAAACTTCTTCTAGGGAAGGTCGCACCAAACGACCAGTTCCCGCATTCCACAAACCAGCGATCGCTCTCAACATAGAACTTTTACCTCGACCACTCGGCCCGACAATTAATAAACCTTCTCCCGGTTGAACAGACAATGACAAGTCTTCGACGATTACCTCCTCATAGTTAGGTGTTTGTAAGGTGACATTCTCAAAAGCGAAATGATTTTCTTCTATTGTTTTAATAGTACTCACATTCTGTGGTTCTTCAATCACTGCTTCTAACGCATCTGAAAACTCAGATAAACGCTTAATGTAACTAGAAAATCGCCCAGAAGTACCAAATTCACTGATTAATGTTTCCAGAGCAAGAGCAAACTGATAGCTAGCTGTAATAGCTTGTGCAAGTTGTCCAAAATCAATTTCGCTCTTGATATATAAAGGTGCAAGTACCAAGAGCACGAAAAGTTCGATAGCAGACCGATAACCTCTGTTATAAATCTCTTGAGTTCTCTCCCAATTAATCTTGTGTTTAGTATTTTTTATAAAATTACTAAATCTACGTTGAATTATATTTAGTTCCTGTTTTTCTCCCCTAAAAAAAGCTATCGACTCAGCATGATTGCGAACATGAGTTAGAGCGTAATTATAATCGGCTTTAGATTCGAGTTCTTTTTGATTAATTTTAATCAATCCTTGATTTAAGTAAACAGCAATTAAGTTAGCTATAATTGTATACACAAAGAGGGCAACAGCTATCTGTTGTGAAATTGACCAGACAACTATTAAAAAAGTTGTCATTTCCAGTACTTTTTCTAGCAAAGTAGCTGAAAAGCTCAGGAAATTACTGGCAATTGGTTCAATTTCTTGGGATAAACGTTGATCTGGGTTATCAATATCAGCTTTAAAATTAATTTTGTAATAAGCACGATTGTTAAAATATTTATCTACAATATGATTATTAAGCCATTGATACCAATCAAGAGCAATTTGCTTTCTAACAAATCTAGAAAATCCTAAAGTAAAGGTTATTAAAACAAGTCCAGCAGCATAAATGGATATAGTCTGAATAAATTTAGAATAATCTTTTTCTTGTATAATGAAATCGACCAAATAACGATAAATAAAAGTGTTAAAAGCAGTTATACCAACAAGCGTGATTATTAGTAATATTAGGAGAATAAGCATTCCCCACGCACGAATTACGTCTGAAAATGCTCTTTCTCCTGGCTTTGTTGGATACCAGTAAGGACCAGTAACCGCTTTTATATCTTCCCAGAATTGAGTAAAATCTGAAAAAGCATTTCTTGAAGGCTGAGCTTGAACAACTTGCGTTACCATATTTTAGAAATAAACTGAAAATCTTTGAGAATGAGTTTAGCGTAGAATTATTTTTGGGACTCGCATCTTGATGATTGTTGACGGTTAACGGTTAACGGTACGCGCATTGCCGTCCTAAAAGGACGGGGTTTCTACCCAATATTTGTTGACAGCTAACAGTTAACAGTCAACTGTCAACTGTCAGCACTTAAATATTTTTCTTCGCTTGTTCGATGCAATCTCTCAAGCGATCGGCTAAAACTTGAACGTGAGGTGGAATCATCATCGTAATATGGTTGCCAGGGACAAACTGAACATTCACTGGTTCGCTAGACAAGGTGTTCCATCCCCAAGCGACATCATGGAAAATCCCTGGCTCAGATTCATTGACAGGCTCTTTTATATTAGACTCGCTGGCTCGTAACAGAGCCAGTGGAACCGGATGTACTTGTTGTGGTACATACTCAAAGAAGGCTTTGACATCAACTTTGAAAGCGTGCATTAACTGCTTCAAAGATGTGGTATCTGCATCAAGAGGCAAAATTTCAAGCATTTTCAAGTATTCTAAAACATATTTAAGTTGCTCATCTAGGTCTGATAGTGGAAATGCATCAGTATCCATATCCATGTCTTTTGCATACATAGTTTTCATGGTGTCAGCAATCTTAATCAGCCATGTAGCATCATCCCATTCCATCTGCGGTTCCTGAGGATCCGGCGCTGTGGTATCAAGAATAGCAACTAAAGCGATCGCCTGACCCTGACGCAGCAATTGCTGTGCCATTTCATACGCAACTCTACCGCCAGAAGAATGTCCTGCCAAAAAATATGGCCCTTGTGGCTGCACAGCCTGTAATGCTTGAATATATTCACTAGCCATGTCCTCAACAGGTGCTATTTCTCTACCTAAATGATTTGCTTGGAAACTATAAAATGGTTGGTCACAACCGAGACAACGGGATAAGTTATACAAGTAAAAAGCATGACTCCCAGAACCCGGTAGACAAAACAAAAGTGGGTTTGAACCTTTTGGCTGAAGTTCTACCAGAGGAGACCAGCTAAAGACACCAGCATCTTTTTGCAACACCTCTGCCAACTCTTCAATCGTTGGATGTTGGTATACCGTGACTAAGGGGATATCTTTACTAAACTGCTGCTTAATCTGAGCTATTAAGTAGGGAACTAAAAGGGAATGACCACCCAAGTCAAAAAAGTTATCTTTTACTCCCACATTCTCAAGCTTGAGGATTTTTGACCAAATATGGGTCAGTTGTAGTTCTATGGTATTTCGGGGTTGAACAAATGTGTCTAAGTTATTGATATTAGAAGGTGCTTTTAATGCGCGGCGGTCTACTTTGCCGTTAGGAGTAAGTGGCATTTCCTCCAATATCACAAAAGCATTTGGCACCATGTAATCAGGTAGCTTTACTTTTAAGAAGTTGCGTAATTCATAGATTTTAGGTTTGCAATGCTGATGCGGAAGTACATAGGCAACTAAGCGTTTATTACCAGGAGTATCTTCACGCACAATGACACAACATGATTTGATATCGTCATATTGACCTAGTACAGCTTCAATTTCGCCCAACTCAATGCGGAAACCCCGAATTTTAACTTGATTGTCAATACGTCCTAAAGATTCAAGCTTACCGTCAGCTAAATAACGTGCTAAGTCCCCAGTTTTATAGAGGCGAGAATTAGGGTCACTGCTAAAGGGGTTAGAGATGAATTTCTCTTGTGTTAATTCAGGACGGTTCAAGTAACCTTGGGCTAAAAGCACACCTGCAATGTACACTTCTCCTGTGACACCAATCGGTACAGGCTGTAAATATTTATCTAGGACGTAAATTTGCGTGTTAGAAATCGGTCGTCCAATGGGAGGCAGTAGCGGCCAAGTTTGGACTGAATCAGGCAAAGTAAAATTGGTAGCTAAATGGCTTTCGGATGGCCCATACTGATTGTGCAATGTACAATCAGTTAGTTTACCCAACCAATCATAAATCGCTGGGGTAATTCGCAACTGATCCCCAGAAGTAATAATTTCTCGCAAATGAGTATTGACTAATTCATTACTAATAGCGAATTCCGCAAGTTGCTGTAAGCCGACAACAGGGAGAAACATTCTCTGAATTTGTTTCTCTTGCAGAAAACCTAACAATGCTAAAGCATCACGACGTAACTCCTCTGTGATTAAGAACAATGTACCGCCAGAACACCAGGTAGTGAAGATTTCCTGGAATGAAACATCAAAGCTAATCGAAGCAAATTGTAGAGTTTTTGCGTCACGAGAAATTTTGAGATTGTCCCGATGCCACAAAATATGATTGCAAAGAGCAAGCTGACTCATAGCTATACCCTTTGGTTTGCCTGTGGAACCAGAAGTGTAAATTATATAAACTAAGTTATTGGGTTGTACGCCAGAAATTACGTTGTCCTGGCTGTACTGAGAAATTGCTTCAGCGTCAGTATCTAAGCAAACCTTGTACTGAGCGCAGCCGAAGTGAAGTTTTGCTTGATTTAGGGGCAGCCTGTCAATCAGTCGCTGTTGAGTCAGTAAAACTTTAACTTGAGTATCTTCTAAAATAAAACTCAAGCGATCGCTCGGATACTCACTATCAAGTGGAACATAAGCTGCACCTGCTTTGAGAATTCCCAACACTCCGACGATCATCTCTAAAGAACGCTCGACACACAACCCAACTAAGGTATCTGGTTTTACACCGACTGACTGCAAGTAATGTGCTAAAGAGTTAGCACGACAGTTTAATTGGGAGTAAGTGAGTTGTTGATTTTGAAACTCCACGGCTACCGCATCGGGTGTCAGTTCCACTTGCTCCTCAAATAACTGATGGATGGATTTATGTAGGGGATAATCTACAAAAGTATCGTTCCACTCCACTAATAACTGCTGTTGTTCAACTTCTGTTAGCAGGGGCAGTTGAGAAATTCGTTGTTCTGGGTTAGCAATAATACCTTCTAACAAGATGACAAAGTGACTTGTCATTCGCTCTATGGTAGAGACATCAAACAAGTCTGTATTGTACTCCCACAACCCTACTAACCCAGTGTCAGTATTCTGCACAATCAAGGTTAAATCAAACCTGGAGGTTTTACCTTTCATTGAGAATGGACTGACACTTAGCCCACTCAGTTCTAATCCAGATGTGGGGGCATTCTGGAGGACGAACATGACTTGAAACAGTGGTGAATAACTCAGATCCCGTTCTGGCTGCAATGCTTCTACCAGCATTTCAAAAGGTAAATGCTGATGAGAGTATGCCTGCATTGTCATGTCACGAACGCGACTCAGCAATTCGTTAAAGGTGGGATTGCCTGCTAAGTCAGCCCGCATGACTAGGGTATTGACAAAAAAGCCAATTAATCCTTCTATCTCGGAGCGATCGCGGTTAGCAATTGGAGTCCCTACCAATATGTCTTCTGTACCCGTGTAGCGGGAAAGTAGGGTATCAAATGCCGCCAACAACGTCATAAACAGAGTACAACCTTGCTCTTGGCTAAGTTTTGCCAGCTTACTAGTTAGTTCACCAGAAAGTACAAACTCTTGATGTGTCCCATTGTAAGTTTGCTGGGCTGGTCTGGGTCGGTCTGTGGGTAGTGATAATAAGGCTGGTGCATCTTGAAGTTGTTGTTGCCAGTAAGAGAGTTGGCTTTGTAGTACATCTCCTTGCAACCACTGTCTCTGCCATAAAGCGAAATCTGCGTACTGAATTGGCAATGGTGTTAAATGTGACGGCTGACCTATTGAATAAGCATTGTAAAGTGTTACCAATTCATAAACAAACACACCTGCTGACCAGCCATCAGAGACAATGTGGTGCATACACACTAATAAGATGTTTTCTGTCTGGGACAAGACTACTAATGTGGCTCTGACTAATGCTCCCTTTGCCAAGTCAAACGGTTGAATTGCTTGTTGCTGTGCTAATCGCTGTGTAGCTATTTCTTGTTCGCTAGTTGATAAATGCTTTAAGTCAACAACTGATAATGTCCAATTTGTTTGTGTTTGAATGACTTGAGTTGGTCTTCCATCAACTGTAGTGAAATTAGTGCGTAAAGCTTCGTGGCGATGAATAATTTCACTTAAGCTTTGTTCTAAGGCGGCAACTTGCACAGTCCCTGACAAACGCAACCCGATAGGTACGTTGTAAAAGGAACTGTTTGGCTCTAATTGGTCTAAGAACCATAAACGCTGTTGTGCATAAGACAGTGGTAAGTCTGCATTTTCTGCTCTTTTTAATATCGGTGGTGCAAATACTTCTAGGTTTTCTTGCTGTAACTGACCAATTACTCGGGCCAATTCGGCTACTGTGGCAGCAGTAAATAACTCACGCAATGGTAGTTCTATTTTGAAAATGTTGCGGATACGCGAAACTAGTTGAGTTGCGAGTAGCGAGTGTCCGCCAAGTTCAAAGAAGTTATCATGAACGCCTACAAGCTCTACTTTCAGCACTTGCGCCCAAATTTGTGTCAACAGTTCTTCTGTAGGTGTCCGTGGGGCGACATACTTTTCTAAAAGTGTACCGTCTAAATCTGGTTTTGGTAAGGCGCGGCGGTCTACTTTGCCACTAGGAGCTAGAGGTAAGGACTCCAAAATGGCGATCGCACTAGGAACCATGTATTCTGGTAGCTGGTGCTTGAGAAATTCACGTAGTTGATGGGTTGTCAGTGACTTATCAGTAGCAGCTAAATATGCTACTAAACGTTTATCACCTGGAATATCTTCTCTAGCAATGACTACAGCTTGTTGTATTTGTGGGTGCGTGTTGAGGACTGTCTCAATTTCTCCCAACTCAATGCGGAAGCCGCGAATCTTCACTTGGTTATCGATGCGACCAAGGTATTCAATTGTCCCATCTGGTAAATAACGTGCTAAATCACTAGTTTTATAAAGGCGGGAATGTGGTTCATCGCTAAAAGGGTTAGGGATGAATTTTTCTTTTGTCAACTCAGGACGGTTGAGGTAGCCTCTTGCTAATCCAGCACCGCCAATGTGCAGTTCTCCTGGTACACTAATCGGAACTGGTTGCAGATATTCATCTAAAATATAAACCTGCGTGTTAGCGATCGCGCGACCGATAGGAACAACCGAGAGATGAATATCCGGCTTGCAAGTCCAGAAAGTTGCATCAATACAAGCTTCCGTCGGCCCATAGAGATTGTGCAAGTTAACTTTGAGATTACTTAAGACTTTCTGTTGCAAAGCCAATGGTAAAGTCTCACCACCGCAGAAGATGTGTTTCAGGGAGTCACAAGTTTCCAGTCCGCTTTGTTCTAACAGTATTTGTAACAATGATGGTACAAATTGAACAGTAGTTACCTGCTGTTCGGCAATTAACTCCTTGAGGTAAGCAGTGTCAGCATGACCTCCTGGTTGAGCTAATAGCAACTGTCCGCCTACTAACAAAGGAGCGTAGAATTCCCAAACTGAGGCATCAAAGCTAAAGGGAGTTTTCTGTAGCACTTTGTCTGCTTGAGTCAGGGGGAATGTTGCTTGCATCCAGAACATATGGTTGCAAAGGTTGCGGTGAGAAACCATCACTCCTTTAGGCTTTCCGGTAGAACCAGAGGTATAAATCACATAAGCCAAGTTACTATCTTGCACAGTGGCGATGGCGTTCCGCCCACCTTCGGTGATACCTACGGTAAGCTGCGCTAACGCATTATCCTGACTTAACTGAGAAATAACTTGCCAGTTAGTATCTAAACATACAACCTGTGCTTGATGCTGAGGCAACTTTTCCAGCAGTTGCTGTTGTGTCAGCAGCACTGGAACTTGAGCATCTTCCAGCATAAAGCTCAAGCGTTCTTGAGGATAGTTTGGATCGAGTGGTACATAAGCACCACCTGCTTTGAGAATACCTAACAGTCCTACGACCATTTCTAATGAACGCTCAACGCAAATCCCCACTAGCACATCTGGTTTTACGCCTAAAGACTGTAAGTAATGAGCCAACTGGTTAGCACGGCAATTCAACTGCTGGTAAGTCAGTTGTTCATTTTCAAACGCCACTGCTACTGCATCCGGAGTACGCTCTACCTGCTCTTCAAACAACTGATGGACACATTTATTTAGTGGATACTCTACTGCTGTCTGGTTCCACTCTACTAATAACTGATGCTGTTCAACTTCTGTAAGCATTGGCAATTGGGAAATCTGCTCCTCTGGGTTAGTAACAATACCTTCCAGCAAGGTCACAAAATGCCCACTCATCCGCTCAATTGTGTTGGTATCAAATAAATCAGTGTTATATTCCCACACGCCCATTAGTCCACTAGGAGTGTTCTGCATTGCTAAAGTTAAATCAAACTTGGTAGTTGTGCTTTGGGCACTCAATGAACTGATAGTTAAGCCAGAAAGCTCTACTCCAGACATGGGCGTGTTCTGAAGTACAAACATTACCTGGAACAGTGGTGTATGGCTGAGGTCGCGTTCTGGCTGCAATGCTTCTACCAACATTTCAAAAGGCAAATCTTGATGAGTGTATGCTCCGAAAGCGACTTCTCGAACACGAGTCAACAACTGCCTAAAGGTGGGATTGCCTGATAAGTCGGTACGCATGACTAAGGTATTGACAAAAAAGCCAATCAAC